>JAMPKV010000008.1 GCA_039962225.1 Microcoleus sp. AS-A8 | reverse complement strand
TTAGACCCAATGGTGAACTGGGATACGGATGAGCTACGGGTTGCCTTGGAGGAGGTGGGGTTGGTGGTTGAAGTGGATGAAGAGCGTGAGCTTACCCAATTGCATATTACACCCGCCTTAATCGATCGCTGGTTCACTGCTACTTCAGCAACAAATAGACCTTCTTATGCGGCGCATTTGGCGAAGAATCTTACACAAGAAGAAATCCGTGTTGTAAAAGAGCTATTCACCCGCTCGTTGCTCCATCAGACTGTCAATTGGGAAAGTGCGATCGCTTTTGTGCGGGCTGAGTTGTCGTAAAGGTAGTTTTGAAGAAGCTAAGCGGCTGTGGGGAGGCATTTTGCCCAGATTTTTTTTAGGAAGGGCAGAACGGAATCGGGGTATTGAGAGTTGTGTTTTGTGCGATCGCGTTCAATTGCGTTCCATAAGTGTTGTAGCTGTTGTTTGGTGGAGCATTTTTGCAGTTGACAGGCAATGGCATTTTTCCATTGTTCCATCTGGCGGTAACTGATGAATTGTCCTCCTTTATCTAGGCGATGGACGAAGATAACGTAGAGCCAGGATTCGATTTTTACAATTTGTGATTCCGGAATTCTCAAGATTTTGGCAATTTGATGCTTGGTGATGCGGAATTTTTGCGCGGGGTTGATGCGACGAAATAGGGTTGTCATGGTTGCTTGATTTCTTGTGGAGTTTGTTGAATTCACATCTTGCCTAAACCCACTCATCCGCCAGGGGTTCAAACCCCTAACTAATAGCTAAAATCCTCTGAAAGAGGATTAAATGCTCAATAAACAAAGGTTTCAGTCCACTTGAGTGGACTTGAGCTATTAGCAAGGGAATAAATTCCCTTGCGGGTGAGGGCATTAATTTAAGATTTAATTTGAGCCTTGTTCTTGGTCAGTTGTGCGTTGAAACTGTTCGTTGGGAACATCAAAGACGACTTCAAATTCAGCAGCAGGCATGAAGCGCTTTAGAAAGCGTCGGTGATCTTCTGCGTCTTGGCGGTTGAAAAATCTCGCCACTGTATAGCGTCTGGCATCAGGTAGGAGTCGGATAATCGCCCAAGGGCGGGAGTAGTCTTCAGCTTGTGAGGTGCATTTTGGCAGAGTTTTCATGACTTCTCCACTGATGCTGGTTAAGGTGCGTTCAATGAGTTGCCAAAGCTGTTCGCGTTGGGGGCTGGTGTTGTTGGGTAGCAATGTCCAATCGCTGACGGGTGCTGGTAGCCAAGCGAGGATGTAATCGCCCTGACCCTCTTTGCAAAGCTTCCAGGATAGGTGTCGATTCTGTTTGCGGCATAGATAACCCTGTTGGCGCAAAGTTGCACAGATGCTCTCGCCTTCGGATTGAAGGCGCAGCCAGTCGGAGTGTTTCATTGTCAAAATCTGGGTAATGTCTTCAGGAAAGGCGATCGCCTACAACGAACTTTATTTACTGTTTAGCTGCCATCTTATTTTTTGTTTGGCAGTTATTCTATTTTATGTTGTGCAATAATTTTGTCAAGAGCCAATTTCTGCTTATGCGATAATTCAAGGGAATGCTCAATGGAAAATACGACGGGGAATGGAGAAGAAGCGCGGCAGACCGAAATCAGAAAAGAAGACGATCAGTGTGGGCATACGGATCGAACCAGAGGACTGGGAAAACCTGAATCAGGTAGCAGCCAGTCTGGGAATGACTCGCACGGAACTGATCACGCAAATATCCAGAGTCAAGAATCCAGAAGATTTACAGGCGTTTCAAGAGGCGAAATATCTGGGGGAATGCTTAGCCAATTAATCTTGGAAACTCAAGAGGAATTGGCTTATCTAGAACAGAAAATACCTCGCTTGAGGGCGCGGCTAAGCAGTTTTCAACAACTGTACGGGGATTTGCAGCGCAAAACGAGGGAAGATATCAATGAGGAAGATAAGGAAGATCAGGTTGGCGATAGCGAAGCGCTGCTGCTTACAGCAGATCGCATTGATGACACCAGCGACGAAGAATAATAGAACTGGTGAGTAGCAATGCATTCTATAAGCGTTGGCATGAAGCTTTCACAACTCTAAAAAGGAAAGCAGCGTCACATATCAATAACTTTAAATTGAAATTGTTGTCTTTCTATCTCTTGTTCCATTCGCAGTAAAAGTGTTTCTTCTATTTCACGTAGACTCGATACTATTAGGTCACTATGCCCAAACGTTTTACTTGCTAACCCAATAATTGAGTCATCATGATTTGGGTCAGACCAAGTGAAGAAATCCGTATAGAGTTGAGAGTAGGTTTCGTCAACTTCAGAAATAAAGTGCAAACCTATATGATGACGAGCAATCTGGGACGCAAGTAAGGTATTCATCACCAAAAAGTCGTGCCCTTGTTGAAACTCGGATACTATATCGTCTTTTTGACGCGCTTTCATTTCTAAATAAAGCTCTACGCAGCGAATTTTCAAATATTGTGTACCTATGTACAAGTAAAAACCAGAGCCAGTGCCCCCATCGTAGGCTTCCCAGTGGGTATTCCAAATTATTTCCTTAAACAAATCAAAGCCTTTTTTACCATAAAGAGCCACACCCAAAATAATCCCACCATTACAATCGGTTGAAGCTGTAGTTTGACCAAAATGAAAAATTTCCTCAAGAAGAGAATCATTGTTTGTCTTGATAGCTAATGCAGGAATAAATTCAGGAAAAATGTTTTTTCCGTAGCACTTCTTGATTTGTTCTTCAATTTCGTGTTCAAGTCCAACACAGGGTAAATTAAGAAGTCCCATACAAGCAGCTTTACTGAGGTGGTAATCTCCTAACTGGGCATATTCCCATAAAATTTGTTGAGCTGGAGTGTAGCCAAGATAACCCAAGCAGTGAAGAATATCCTCTGGAACTCCGTCACGCAGCTGTTCTCCTTGGAAGCAGTTTTCAACAAGAGCTTGCGCTGTTGATACATCTCCGTGAATCATTAAAGGCTCTATTAATTCATCACGTTGTTTAGCTGCCTCTAAAAATGCAGGTAAAAGAGCTTTCACGTCTTCCTGAGAGCCATAGTGTCTGATAGCTTGAATATAGGCATTTTTGAGTTGCCGTTCTCGTTCTTGGTTCTTATCTTTTTTGTAGAGATCTAAAAGACATTTCGTTGCTGGAAGCATTTCTCTCTATTAATTTGCATCAAACCAATTTTGAGAATTTTTAGTGCGATCGCCTATCCCCATAGCTTGGATTGATGCTGTTGTTACCCAACATCTACTCCCGTCCAACATCAACATCAAATGCAGCGATCGCACTTCAGCGTTAACGAGGATAGCGATCGCATTCTTTAATCGGAGTCGCCAAACCAGCACGAATTGATTCCCGCATTCCTGGTATCGAAAGTAGATATAGCGTCTCCTGAATTGCCAGCCAATCTGCTTCAGACAGTAAAATCGCATTGCTGCTTTGGGAAGTAATTACAATCGGCTGATGGGATTGACTCACGGCATCGATCAAATCTTGCAATCGCTGTTTGGCTTCATTAATAGGAATCATAGCCATCAACTGAGTAACGTTAAAACTCATTAGACTTTCATCTATTATGAGCGATGAGCGAGAGCGATGCGTGGCGCTAAATCTGCTGTTTTCAGCAGATCGCACTTCAGCGGGATTGACGATCGCATTGATCATCGGCAGCCTTCTTGATCAGCTAAAAACTATTATCGTCGGGAATTTCTGCTAAGATGAATCGAAAGCCAGTACATTCCGGTCTGTTGCTGGCGCATTGGAGAAAGCTCATTCAAGCTATCCAACTGAACACAAATTTCCTGCTCTTAGACTGGCCCCAGGCATTTGATTTGGGATAGGGGCACCACTAGGAGTAATTACATCCATGACATTTCGTAACCTCGGTCTTTCGACCGACCTGCTTCGTGCTGTTGCTGACTCTGGCTATATGGAGCCAACCCCCATTCAGCAGCAGGCAATTCCCGCCGTCCTGCAAGGACAAGACGTTTTCGCCAGCGCTCAAACGGGAACGGGCAAGACAGCAGGCTTTACCCTGCCTCTACTGCAACTCCTGAACACCACCAACCCCAACAAGGTACATCGCACGCCTCGCGCCCTCATCCTCACCCCCACTCGTGAACTGGCAGATCAGGTTAACGATAGCGTCAAAACCTATGGCAAATACCTGTCCTTGCGCTCGGCCGTCGTTTATGGTGGCGTCGGAATTAAAGCGCAAATTCAAACGCTGCGCCGGGGAGTTGATATTCTAGTCGCCACACCCGGACGATTGCTCGACCACCTTGGGCAACAGACTGTCGATCTCTCCCAAGTTGAGATACTGGTGCTGGATGAATGCGATCGCATGTTAGACATGGGCTTCATCCGCGACATCCGCAAAATATTGGCAATTCTCCCCCCATCCCGGCAGACGCTGATGTTTTCTGCCACCTTCTCTAAACCGATTCAGCAGCTTGCCAACACTCTGCTTAAGTCTCCAACCCAGATCGAAGTGGCTCCTCGCAATACCACGGCTGAGCAAGTGGAACAGTTAGTTCATCCGGTCGATCGCGATCGCAAGCGAGAACTCCTTTCTTATATGATCGGGTTCCACAACTGGAAACAGGTGCTAGTCTTCACCCGCACCAAACACGGAGCCAACCGCCTCGCCGAGCAGCTTGCTAAAGATGGGCTGAAAACAACTGCCATTCATGGCAACAAAAGTCAAGCCGCCCGCACCCGTGCCCTGCAAGACTTTAAGCAAGGGAAAGTGCGGGTATTAGTCGCCACCGACGTAGCCTCACGGGGTCTAGATATCGATCAGCTTCCTCATGTGGTCAACTTTGAACTGCCCAATGTACCAGAAGATTACGTGCATCGCATTGGTCGCACAGGTCGCGCTGGCAACGTTGGACGAGCGGTTTCTCTGGTATGTAGCGATGAATATCCATTCTTAAAGGACATCGAACGGTTGCTCAATCAAACCCTTACCAAAGAAGTGGTACCAGGATATGAGCCAACCGCCCCAGCCCAACCTAAAGTAGACCAACCGAAGCCTCAGCGATCGAATCAACGTCGCAGTAACCGGGCAAAATCCCAGACACCATCCAAACCCACCCGCACCCAAAAGCCCACCTCACCAGGGAATCGCGATCGAAAACGGCTCCGCACCGCCTAATCCCCTAGCGATTGCCACCCAGTGAACGCAAGATCCCCGACTTCTCTAAAAAGTCGGGGACTCTGAACCGCTGACAGGTCACGCCTTTTTACTACTCAGAAAGTTTTCGATTTTTCCAACTATTTTATCAGCAGGGCGTCGGGTGGTATAACCTGTAACTAAACATAAACATGCCCCGGTTTTAAATACTAAGACAATTTCGTATAATTTATCACCCCGTTCTACTCGAAAAGCTGAAATTTTATTGAAAGGCGCTAAATAAGAATCCTAAAGCTGCGAATAACGGAATTAGGGCAAGAAAACTATATGAGATTGCGTCTCGATTTTGTAGAATCAGTTGAGTAGGAGTTCGTTTGATAATTGTCATGCTTGCTTTTATATCCCTTAGAGTGAGAGGTATTGCTACCAAGAACTTATATCTCCCGCACTAAAGAGACTTATGCAGGGAGCTCGCAGGCAACCCTTCTGCGATCGCTCTTAATGCAAGAGCCTGTTGGATATCTCCTCGATCGCACGCTCAACGCCTTATGTACCGAATGGCATCCTCAACTCGTTACAATTAGCAATAAAGTGCAACCTAGCAAAATCTCCATCTCCTTGTTGGGGAGATTGTTAACAACGGTTCCAACGCTAATTGATTCTGCAACCGCCTATGCTCTCGTCGAACACCCAACCCCACCAATCCGTTGCAGTCGCTACTGTGTCTGCATCTGAAAAGCCATCATGGCAAATCAAATTGCTGTACGACGGTGAATGTCCGTTGTGTGTGCGAGAAGTTAATTTCTTGAGAAAACGCGATGCAGGCAGAGGAAAAGTGGCGTTTGTGGACATTGCAGACGATGACTATACTCCCGAAACGAATGGTGGGGTAGACTTTGAGACGGCAATGGGGCGAATCCATGCTGTACTCCCCAACGGCACTGTGATCAAAAATGTGGAAGTCTTTCGTCGAGTCTACGAAATCCTGGGCATAGGGTGGATTTATGCTGCCACCAAGCTACCTGTGATTGGTTGGATTGTGGATACCCTATATGAAATCTGGGCGGACTGGCGACTGAGTCTAACGGGACGACCAGATTTAGCAACTATTATGAGCGATCGCCAGAAGCGGATTGAGTGCAACACCATCGGGCGTTGCCAATTAACCGACCATGATGATTGACCCCTAATGGGACTTTGGTATGATACCGTTGCCGCCCTGCCAACAACGATCAAACAGCATCCCAAAGATGCTTTAGTGCAAGAAGATTTCCTCTCGCTCCTCAACCCATTGGGTGGTAGGTGATGTAGCCACGCAAGAATGTCAACGCCTTTCTCAGAAATAAAACAAAACTCATGAAGGGTGAAGGATGAAAGATAAAACCGTCTAAATGATTTTTCATCCTTCATTCTTCATGACCGTCTGATGTTAAAACAACACCAATCTTGACGTTTCCAAAGCGCGGCAACCACCCAATTGTATTGTTCCAAAGTATCCGCAATGGGTTTGGCCTGCTCTAACAAAATACCGCTCAATATTCCCCAACTACTGAGCGAGGTGATTGCCGTCATGGCTGGAATTAAATCGATAATCACCTCTGCCAGAATATTACAGAGAATCCCATCAACGGGTTTACCACCTGTGAGCTTGGAAATTTGTTCCACACTGCCTTTGGCTACGAGCATTCGCTGAGCGCTAATCTGATTGAGTTCACGGTTGCTGCGCGCTGCACCCACGGCTAAGGGGTCAAGATCCACACCATAGACTTTTTTCGCCCCTAACAAGACGGCACCAATGGAGAGAATGCCAGAACCACAACCAATATCAGCGACTACCAACTCACCACTGCCATCCCCTAACCGCATTTCCAATGCTTCGAGGCACAATTGAGTGGTGGGGTGGGTGCCCGTGCCAAAAGCGGCTCCGGGATCAAGGCGTAAAAGAAGGCGTTCTGAGGGTTTAGGGATAGGCAACCAAGCGGGGTAAATCAAAATGCGATCGCCAATTTCTTGGGGTTCCCAATGCTGTTTCCAACTGCTCGACCAGTCTTCCTCATCAATTAGCTTCCAATGCGCCACCGGCATCGGCAGTCCCATCGTTAGGGCATCTTGCCGCAGCCACAGCGCCAGCGCCGCCAAATCCAACAATTGTGCTTGTATTTGAGGTAAGTGAGCCGTCACCAAGAGACAGTGCCCCTTGGCCCCAGACGCCATTCCACGACAGCCAAACTTTTCCAGTCGCCAGAAGATTGAATCTTCTAGATCGGGGTCGCAGAGGATTTGAATTTCCCACCAGCTATTTGCCATACGATTTTAGATTCAGATTTTAGATTTTAGATGGGGGTCAGCTGATTTAGGAACCAAACATTGCTAAAGAAGACCAGTTTTTCCAACATCTAAAATCCCAAATCCCAAATCCATCAAAGAGCTACCGTGTAAGCATCGCGAATACCAGGCACTTTGGTAATCTCATCCAGCACTCCTTCCGGTAGGGGGTCATCAATGCTCAAAACCATGACAGCATCCCCTCGCACAATTTTGCGACCCACCTGCATACTGGCAATATTGACGTTAAAGCTGCCCAGCAGAGAACCGATTTTCCCAATAATTCCTGGCATATCGCGGTGCAACGTGAACACCATGTAGCGATTGGGAGGAACATTGACGGGGAATCCATCAATACTTGTAATGTGAATTTCTCCATCACCCAACAACGCCCCGGTGACGGAATGTTCGCCCAACGTGCCAATTGCTGATAGCTGGAGCGAACCCCCTGAATAGTCCCGAATCGAGGCATCTCGCGTTTCAATCACGCGAATTCCCCGTTCCTTGGCCTCAATGGTGGCATTAACATAGTTCACCCGCTCTCGTAGAGCTTGGGACAGCAACCCTTTGAGAGCTGCAACGACTAAAGGTTGACTATTATTTGTCGCTAATTCGCCTTGCATTCGCACGTTGAGCATCTCAATTCGTCCCCCTGCCAGTTGACCAACCAAGTTGCCTAGAGTTTCCGCCAACTGCATGTAGGGTCTGAGTTCTTCCAGGACGTTGGGGGACAGCCCTGGAATGTTCACCGCTGAGCGTGCGGGTAAGCCCAACAGCACGTCACGAATTTGTTCCGCCACATCAATTGCGACATTCACTTGCGCTTCGGCGGTGGAGGCTCCCAAATGGGGGGTCAGAATCATCTCTTTTCCGATCGACAAGAGCGGCGAGTCTCCGATGGGTTCTGACTCAAACACGTCCAAGGCTGCTCCTGCAATTCGCCCCGCTTTTAAGGCTTCATAAAGAGCCTGTTCGTCAACAATGCCACCTCTAGCACAGTTGACCACCCTAGCCGTGGGCTTCATCTTCGCCAGCGCCTCAGCATTGATTAAATGAGTGGTTTCCGCTGTCTTCGGCATGTGCAGGGTGATGTAATCGGCTTCCCGCAGCAATACATCCAGCTCTACAACACGACAGCCGAGTTGCTCGGCTCGTTCGATAGAAATGAAGGGATCATAAGCGAGTAACTTCATGCCCATAGCTCTGGCTACCGTCGCCACATGGGAGCCAATTTTCCCTAAGCCAACCACGCCCAGGGTTTTCTTATAAACTTCGGCTCCAATGAAGCTCTTGCGATCCCACTGATGGCTTTTGACGGATTGATTGGCATCCGGGATGTGGCGCGAAAGAGACAGCATCATGGCCAGGGCGTGTTCAGCCGCCGCGATCGTGTTTCCTTCGGGAGAGTTAACGACAACAATTCCTTGACGAGTGGCGGCTGGGACATCGACATTATCCACCCCAACGCCAGCACGTCCAATAATCTTGAGTTGTTTGCCCGCCTCAATGATCTCCTGGGTCACACGGGTACCAGAGCGAATCATTAGGGCATCATATTCTGGAATAATCCCAACCAGTTCCTCAGGCGAGAGATTGGTTTTGACATCAACCTGAGCAACTTGAGAGAGGATATCAATACCAGCTTGGTCAATTGGGTCAGAGACGAGAACCTTAGACATTACCAGCAGATGGAGGAAAGTGGGCTACACAAGAACAAGAACACACCGCTATTCTCATGAGCGAACCCCATCCAAAACAATGAGCGCTACAGACAACAGACCTGGAATAGCGGTTAACGGTTAAATTTAAGGGCAGTCTGTTGATACAACCCTGCAATTTTCCCACAATGAGGAGAATTGACTGACGAAGGTCATTGTAACTGTAAAGCTGTCAATACAAGGCTATTCGTCTCAAAGTTTTTCAATTTCCATCAACCAGGGGCTGAACTTATAGCAGAAGGCAGTAGGCAAAAGGCAGTAGGCAAAAGGCAGTAGGCAAAAGGCAGTAGGCAGTAGGCAGTAGGCAGTAGCGCTGTTATCCTACCTATAATCCAAAAATGTATTGAATCGTTAATAAACCCATGAACTATCTAATCGCTGTACTCAAAAACCGCATTGAGGCCGAAGAAGCTTACTCCGCCTTAGAGCGCGAAGGTTTACCGATGGATAAAGTCTCTATTTTGGGTAAAGGGTACAAAAGCGCTGATGAATTGGGTTTAATTGACCCCAAATCAGAGGCAAAAAAGCAAGCGCTGAGGCTTGCTATCTGGACGATTCCTTTTGGATTCTTCGCCGGTTTTGCCTTTAATCTGCAAACGCGGATAGAAATCGTGGAGTGGGCGGGTAGCCTGGGTAACCATATTATTGGCGGAATATTTGGTGCGATCGCTGGTGCCATGGGTAGCTTATTTGTCGGTGGCGGTGTTGGCTTAATCTTCGGTGATGGAGATGCCTTGCCTTACCGAAATCGGCTCAATGAAGGCAAATACCTGATTGTTGTCAGAGGTGCCGCCCATTTGACTGAGCAAGCAACCCCGATTCTCCGCCAATTTGAACCGGAGGCCATTCAAGGCTATATCGAACCGAGAAGTGCTTAGTTTTGACCGCTTCTACCTGCAACCCTGACGACTCCTTTTGGCATACCCCCTGAGCTAAGCGCACAATCAGCTCACAACAGAGGCTTCAACAGCCAGAGATTTCTAATGGAATGGCAAGGATTGCCCGTCCTGCTTGTGCCAGTTCAATGCATAAAAACTGATTAGGTATCCAAATATCCATACCGCTGTTAGATCGCATCCCCCTAGGGGAATACTAGAAATAGTGATGTGGTAAATTTTATGGCTGGTTTCAATTTGCCTTTCAAATTCCCGTTCAGAAAAGCTCAGAACATCTCTGGAGTCGATCCATCGCTTAAAAGTAAGCAGCCAGTAATACTCAAGCCATCGATACCGTCTCCGCCAGCCTCAAAATCATTTGCCGAGCTGGAGAGAGAAGTAGAGGCACAGTACCACGCCACCTATCCTCATAAGCAACCCGTACCTCAAAAAGCCAAGCCGGGTGTACTGAGCAAAATCATCTGGATGGGGATACTTCTGGGTGTTCCTGTTGGTGTGGTTTGGGTGGCCAACTTGCCTTATCCAGTGATTCGTCGTCCGGTGGCACAAAAAGCTCCCATACTCTTATTACCCAGCTACATGAATATGGAAGCTAACTATCGGCAAGCCATTACCTCAGTTGAACAAGCTGAACAATTGATTGAAAACCCCACCAGTCCTGCTGACTTGCATCGAGGGGAACAAAAAGTCAAAGAGGCACAAAAAAATCTCGATGCTTTGCCAGTTTGGTTTTTAAACGATTGGCCAGAGTACAGAGCTTGGTGGTACGATTGGCGGTTTAGCATCTACGGATTTAATGCAGCTCGCACAAAAGTTGGGCAATTAGACGCTAAAGTCTTTCAAGAAAAGAATGCTCAAACTTCGCTCACCCAAAGCGAACAGGACATCCTGAAAGCCAAACAGCAATATCAACAAGCCTCAACCCCAATAGATAAACAGGCTGCCATTTCTTCTTGGCGTTCAGCCATCAACCAGCTAGAGCAAGTCCCCTCCATCACCCTAGCGGGAAAAACAGCTAAAGCCAAACTAGAGCATTACCAGGGTGATATCCAAGAAACTGTAGGTCTTGCGGCGGGTAATGAGCGCGTCAGCACTTTGATCGCAGCAGCGCGGCAGTTTTCTTGGGAAGCGGCTAAAGCCGGTCAAAATCCACCGCACACGGTTCCTGAGTGGGAACAGGTAGAAAACTTGTGGGAACAAGCGATCGCACAGCTTCAACAGATTCGCTCAGATGACTTAACAGGCTATGCAGAAGCGCAAAAGTTACTCGCGCAGTACAACAGTAATTTGGGACAAGTCAAGATCCGACAGCAAGCTGAGCAAAATTCGGTAGAAGCCTTACAACGATCACAAAGCAAAATTGAAAGATTACTTGCCTCCATCCCCGTTGATGCCCAATCTGTGAATCGTAACTACACCATTAGCGAACTCCAAGGAATTATTTATGAACTTGAAAAAGTCCAAAACGGCACAACGGCCTATCTGAAAGCCCAATCCCTGCTGCTATCGGCACAAAATAAACTCAAACAGCTTCAGCCCTAATCATAAAGGGGCTAATCCAAGGCGACGCCAACCGACTAGCGATCGCTGTTGCCATAAAGGTTAGGACTTTCTTTAACCGCTCTTGCCACCACTTATCAGTAATAAACATAAAAGCCTTCTACCTTCAGTCCTCTGCCTTCTACCTTCGGCCTTCTGCCTTTTGCGATAACCCACCGCTAGAATCAAGGAGGTGTTGTCTAAAAGCGATCGCGAATGCTGCCCAGAGAAGAATTGCTCAAAGGAGTCGAAAATCGAGAAAGTATTGCCCGTGTGATTGACCTAGCTGAACAGGCGATTAAGACCTGGGAAGTGGTCTTTACCGATTTTCTCTCGCCGCCGGAAGTGGCACAAATTCAGCAGCAGTTTCAACGGTTGACGGAAGTGCAATTGCTGGCTTGGGGCGGTTATCCTCAGGCTGAACGACAACGGATTGCGATCGCACGATCCGAACTCCCCCTCGATCGCGCCCAAGTTGCAGTAGCCGCATTAGATATGGCTGGTAACTTTTTGTTTGATCAGGCAACCCACCGAGACTTTTTGGGTGCCATTTTGGGCACTGGCTTGGTGCGAGACAAGATTGGTGACATCATCGTTTTGGGAGAACGAGGGGGTCAGGTAATTGTGGTACCCGAAATCGTGGAATTTCTGGGCACTCAGTTAACTCAAGTGCGTTCTGTACCCGTGAAAACCCAACCCATTGACCTCTCGGAACTGAAGATTCGAGAACCGAAGAAAAAAGAGATGACCACTGTAGAGGCGTCAATGCGTCTCGATGCGATCGCCTCGGCTGGTTTTGGCATGTCCCGCAACAAAATGGCTGACTTGATTACCGGTGGCGATGTCCGGGTCAATTGGAAAGATATTACCCAAGCCAGTCATATCGTCAAATCGGGAGACTTAATTGCCATTCGTGGCAAGGGACGCTTGGAAATTGGGGAAGTTGCCGTCACTAAAAAAGACCGATACCGCGTACAGCTCACACGCTTCATGTAAAACGATAGCCAGTCTAAATCAGTTGTGAAAACGACAAAATACGGTAATTGGTAATTGGTAATTGGAAGGTCTTTTCCATTCCTGCTACAACTGAATGCCAGTGGGTATCGATAATTGGGGAAGCTTGGCCGTTTCTGGAACAGTTTCTTTGTCCTCAACCGTGAGATTCTGTGAAAGTCCTTTTGGCCAAATATGGAAACCCCCTCGGTAGTGGGGAGGGATTTCCCAACTTCCCCATATTCCATTTTGGTCAACATAACCGTCGTAGGAGACAGTATGGCTAGGATACCGCTTTTGCATCCAACAGCGCAGTTTCTCTGTATCGTAATGTCCGCGCCAAATGAAGCGACTGACATTGTCAATGCCACTGCCACTAACGCTTTTGTTTTTAAAGGTTAGAGCAAACGACATAATATGGCGCTGGGAATCAGGTCCAAAGCTATAGGTGTAAAAGCCTTCCCACTCTCCACTCGGAAATAGGGAATGTTTTTCCAGTTCTTCCCAGGCTTTGAGCGGCTCATTACCCTTATCGTTCATCGCTCACCCTCCGGAATTCAGTTTTTTCCACGGTAAGCGTTCTAACCTCTAAGCGACAAGAGTATGAAGAGAGAGTATTTCTTTGTCAATTTCTCAACTTCTCCACTCCTTCGTTCGTGTTTTAACAGGGCAACTTGACAGTAAACGTCGTGCCAACTCCGACTTGAGTTTGAAAACGAATCTCACCGCCATGCAATTCCACCGCTTTCTTAACAATAGCTAAACCCAATCCTGATTCATGGGAAATAGTCCGAACTAAGCGAGTTTTTAAAGCATTGAGTTCCCGTTCTTTTTCCAGAGCTTTGCGAATTTCAGATTCTACACGCTTGCGATCGCTAATATTTCGGAGCAACACCAACCAATATCCTGACTGCATTTCTAGCGTCACAGGTTCAACCATCGCTTCAAAAACCAAATCTTGACAATGGCCTGAAGTCACTTCCTGGCAAATTGGCTCGTCCTTATCACATTGAATCAGTTGTTCTAGAGATTTACTACCCAAAGCTTGTAAGACGTTGTTATCATCCAGGTAAGCCAGTAGCTCCAAGTAATCGCGAGCAACCGGATTGGTTAAAATAATGCGTCGGTTAGTATCGAGCAGCAGTACCCCAGCATCGACCGCAACAAGTCTTCGTAGGTAAGGGTATAACCCAGTTCCGCAGTGATGTTGTCACCCAGGAGGATTTCACTGATACGTTGCTCAACTTGCGTTGTTAAACGCTGTTTAAATTCCGATCGCAAAGCACTTAGTTGTTGCTGTGTTTTCTGGAACTGCTCTTGGGCTAATTTTGTGGCTTGATGAGCTATTTTCAGTTGTGTTGCTTGCGGCTGTACAATTTGCTCCAGTGCTTGTTCGTGTTGCTTGTGTTCACTAATATCTCGCCCAATTGCATAAACCCATCCATCCTCATTGAGCAACATTTTCCAGGCAAGCCAGCGATAACTACCATCCCTATGGCTATAGCGATGTTCTAACTCCATCGGTTCACCCATGATCAATTCTTGGTAACGTTTCTGCGTAGCACTTACCTCTTCTGGATGAACAAATGCTAGCCAAGGTTGTGCCATCAGTTCTGCCGGAGTCCAGCCTAGTAATTCTTCCCAAGCTGGGTTCACTTGTTTGAAGTAGCCATCTTTTCCAAGGAGGCAACAGAGGTCAGAGGAGAACTGAAAGAATATGTTTTGTAAGCTACTTTTCATCGAGTTTGTCTGCCCCACTGTTTCTTCCTGGCTAGTCCCGTCTTAGCAGTAGATCATACCGTGTGGTACAGACTTCATTCTCCAGACTCAAAAAACGCACCTTCCCAAAGTTCGTAGACTGAGTTTTGTCTTGAAAATGGGTAATGGGTAATGGGTAATGGGTAATGGAGAAGAGAGATTTTCATCTTACAATCGGCAGCCTCGGCGTCCGTCATACTCAAGGCAATCAATAAGATGCGCTCTACCAACGCAATTTATTGCCTTCAACCGCTCCCCAACTGAAAAATTGAGTTAGGTCTTTTGAGCAATGATATAAACATGATTTTCAGGATATTGGTCATATTCGAGATGACGACATGTGCAGTGATGCTTACTCAGAATACGCAGGAAAGCCTCTACCCCCAAAGTACTGTACTCAAAGTCCTGACCTTGAAATGCCCCCTCTATCTCACTGTTTGTATGTCCACCACCACAGGTGAATAAGAGTACTCCATCGGGTTCAAGAGCATCGCATAGCTTTTTCAAGACAGGCTCTTGGGCGTTTAGCGGCAGATGAAAAGTGCTGTCCCAAGCAGAAATCAAGCTGTAAAGTTTAGGAGGAATCCAACCGCAGATGTCTGCCCTATAAAATGTGATTTCTGGATGCAATTTCCGGGCTAAATTTATCATTTCTCTAGAAATATCAAGTCCTTCAGCCTGAAATTTATGCTGGGATAAGATGTTGATAAAACGTCCGCTACTTCCACAGCCGACATCAAGAGCTGAGTGCCTATTGGAAGTAAATTTGATAGCCCGCTCCAATTGGGCGATTCCGTAGGTTGAATCTTGATGTTGAGTCTGCCACCATCGGGCAATTTGATCATAACGGGCACCTGTATTATTCGGCTCCATGATGATGACCTAACGATTAATAGGTATAAATCTTATCGTTGTGCTTATCTGAATAATCTGATTTTGATTTAGTAACGTTTGAGCCGATTCCATGGGTCTGGTATTAAAAGTCTTACCATAAGTTAAACAGCAACGAAAACCGAACGTTAAGTTAATTGTTGCACCCAATCCTTGCCAACAGCGCGGCTCTGACCAGCTTTTTTTCAAGCATCTTCTCAAATCCCCTTGACAACTGTCTTACGGGCTTAACTTGTCACCAATGCACCATTCAGGATAATCATGCTCAACTCAACGATGAGCGATCGCACTGACCGAATACACCCATCAAAAATTTTTGAAGAGAGTTTTCTAAATTTTTAATGAAGTGGCGGTTTTAAGTGGCGGTTTTATCGAGATTGCTCAGACAATGGAGCCATAGGTGACATCCAAGAACACCGTGGAAAACAACAGCATGGTAGATATGATCGGTCAGCTCCTAGCCAGACGATACCAAATCCTGAGAGTTTTGGGGGCTGGTGCATTCGGTCAAACCTATGTAGCCCAAGACACACACATTCCCGGCAACCCGACTTGTGTGGTCAAACACCTCAAACCCGCGACTAACTCCCCTAAACTACTAGAAACAGCGCGAGAGCTCTTCCAAAGAGAAGCTGAAACCCTGGTCAAACTGGGCAAACATCAGCAGATTCCCCAGTTGATGGCTTACTTTGAAGAAGACCAAGAGTTTTACTTGGTGCAAGAGTTTATTGAAGGGCATACTCTATCCCATGAACTGCAACCCGGTCAACGATGGTCAGAAACTCAGGTAAAGCAACTGCTTTTAGAAGCCTTGGAGATTCTGGAATTTGTGCATAGTCACGGCGTCATCCATCGAGACATCAAGCCGGACAACATGATGCGTCGCGAGTCAGACAATAAGTTAGTCCTAATTGACTTTGGTGCGATCAAGCAAGTGCAGATTCAACCCCTGAGCACGGCAGGACAAGAACAGTCTGTAGCAACCAGCACCCGCATCGGTACTCCAGGCTATGCACCAACCGAGCAGGATCGGGGCAAGCCACGCCCCAATAGTGACCTCTATGCCTTGGGCATCGTCGCAATTCAAGCGCTGACTGGCTTGCATCCCCACCAATTTCAAGAAGATGATGTGACAGGAGAACTGTTCTGGCAACACCAAGCCGATGTGAGTTCAGACGTTGGCACGATTTTAACCAAAATGGTGCGCTATCACTTCAAAGACCGCTACCAATCCGCAAAAGAAGCGCTGCAAGCCTTACAGCAATTGTCCCATCCCTCCCCGAAAGTTCAAGACAATGTTGTAGATCGGGTTAGCCATAGCGTACCTGAACTGCTGTTAAGGTGGGTGGAACAGGGAAGGATTCAGGCTCAAACCATCCACGCTAACCAAACCACCAAAAACCCTGGTACAGTTCGGATCGGGCGCGACCCATTGGTGTGCGATATTGTTTTATCGGAACCAACGGTATCAGGATTGCACGTTGAGATTTTTTTTAATGCTCAGGAACAGCATTTTTACCTGCGTTCTTTACAACAAAGTAATCCGCCAGTGGTGGATGGGCAACCCTTACCAACCGGAGAGGTAGTACTGCACCAAGGAAGCCGTTTGCAGTTAGGCCAAATCAGGTTGAGCGTACTGGCGATCCACCTCAAGCCGCTTCCAGGCACTAGGGAATATACACCCACTCATCAGCCGATGCGGCAGGCGAGTTCATCACCTCCATCGGTTGCCACTAGCTTACAACCACCAGCCGTTCTAACGGTAAAGCAAAACACGACATTAAGTTCTTCGAGAAACCCAACATTACAACCTGTCAGTAGACCCACTAGCCATTTATCTTCCACCGCTAATCACATTCTGCCTCTACTGATGAAATTAGGCGCTGCTGCGTTAGTGAGTGTTGGGGGCGGTTACGCTTATCTGCAATGGCAATCGAGTAACTTAGCCTCTACAGGTACATCAACGGCTAAGTTGAATTCAACGGCTAATTCGGGTGGAATCAGCAGCTCAACGGCTAAGTCGGATGCAACGGCTAATTCGGATCAAACAAGCACATCAACGACTAAGTCGGATCAAACAGACGCATCAACAACTAATTCGGATAAAAACGAACTGCTTTCCGAGTATGGATCAATCCTTCTAGCAAACGCACGACTAAAAGCGAGTGGGAGAGATTTTAAAGGAGCGATTGCCCTAGCGTCACAAATTTCCAGCAGCAGTTCTTTATACCAGCAAGCTCAAAACGAAATCGCTCAGTGGCAAGGACAGCAACAGCAGAAGCTAGCACAGCCGTCCAACAATCCGTTCAGAAGGCGGTTTACGAATGCAACAGAGGTAATCACAAGCAGAAAGAACAGAGACATTGAAACCACAAGCAACATCAAACCAGAAGAAGCGATCGCAGACACTTCCCCCAATCCGGCTGTGCCTAGGGAAGCTAACCAGGCGAACGTTCAGTTGCCAAAAGAGGATACGACAAAACGCGAACCCGTGGCAGTAGCCTTATCCTACACATGCTCTTGTCAGTCCGACGACCCAAAAACCCAGAAGACTATTACTGATAAGGAGTCAGAGATTGATTTAACGGGGTCGAGTTGTGCGGCGAATGAAGACGCTGAAGCGAAAGTCAGTGGGATTTGGAAGTGTAACAAAAAATAGTTTTTATATAGCAATAGCAGAGGTTTCTAAATTTTTAATGAAGCGGCGGTTTTAAGTGGCAGTTTCATCAAAGTTGCTCAGACAATGGAGCCATAGGTGATACCCAACAGAACCGTGGAAGACAATAGCATGGTAGACATGATCGGTCAGCTCCTAGCCAGACGATACCAAATCCTGCGAGTTTTGGGGGCTGGTGCATTCGGTCAAACCTATGTAGCCCAAGACACACACATCCCCGGTAACCCGACTTGTGTGGTCAAACACCTCAAACCCGCCACTAACTCCCCGCAACTGCTAGAAACAGCGCGAGAGCTCTTCCAAAGAGAAGCTGAAACCCTGGTCAAACTGGGCAAACATCAGCAGATTCCCCAGTTGATGGCTTACTTTGAAGAAGACCAAGAGTTTTACTTGGTGCAAGAGTTTATTGAAGGGCATACTCTAACCCATGAATTGCAACCCGGTCAAGGTTGGTCAGAAACTCAGATTGTTCCACTACTTTTAGAAGTCTTGGAGATTCTGCAATTTGTGCATAGTTACGGCGTCATCCATCGAGACATCAAGCCGGACAACATTATGCGTCGCGCCTGTGATCAGAAATTAGTCCTGATTGACTTTGGTGCGATCAAGCAAGTGCAGATTCAACCCCTCAATCAGCCGGGACAAGAACCGTCCGTAGCAACCAGTATTCGCATTGGCACTCCAGGCTATACGCCAACCGAGCAGGATTGGGGCAAGCCACGCCCCAATAGTGATTTATATGCCTTGGGTATCGTCGCGATTCAAGCGCTGACGGGCTTGTATCCCCACCAATTTCAAGAAGACGATGAGACAGGAGAGCTGTTCTGGCAACACCAAGCCGGGGTGAGTTCAGGCGTTGCCACGATTTTAACCAAAATGGTGCGCTATCACTTCAAAGACCGCTACCAATCCGCAAAAGAAGCCCTGCAAGCCTTACAGCAATTGTCCCATCCCTCTTTGACGGTTCAAGACAATGTTGTGGACAAGGTGAGCCATGGTGTAAATGAACAGCTTTTAAGCGGCATTGCGCCTACCCTACAACCCTCAGCCATCCAAACCACAAGGCTAAACACGACCTCAAGTTTTTTGGGAAACCCAACACGACTACAAGTAAGAGGACAAACCCACTCTGCTTTTACCTCTCGTAACAGACTGTCTCTACTGATGAGAATTGGGGTAGCTGCGCTGGTGAGTGTCGGGGGAGGGTACGCTTACCTGCAAGGGTACTCTAATAACTTAGCCTTAACGAGTACATCAACCGCTCATTCGAGCCCAACAGGCACCTCAACCCCTAAATCAGATTCGACTGTTCACTCAAACCCAACGGATCTATCTAGGGCTAACCCGGATACAATACCTAACTTAGTTAAAACAGATACATTAATACCTAACTCGGATACAATACCTAACTTAGTTAAAACAGATACATTAATATCTAACTCGGATACAACACCTAACTTAGTGAGAACAGTCTCGTTAATCACTAACTCAGATACAACCGATAACTTGGTTAGAACAGACACACTAATATCTGGCTCGAATGCAACACTTAGCTTAGTTAAAACAGGTCAATCAACAAATAAGCCTGATTCGAGCGAATCACTTCCCGATAATGGGTCGAGCCAGCTTAAAAAGGCCAGAAAAAAAGCTCGTGCAGGGAATTTTCAAACAGCGATCGCCCTAGCGGAACAAATACCTTCCAAAAGTTCTGTATACCAGCAAGCGTTAAATGAGATTGCCCAGTGGCAAGGACAGCAACGGCAGCAACAAATCAAACAGCAGGCTCAAACTCAGGCCCGAACACTGCTGGCTAAAGCGAGAGATGTCGCCAAAAAAGGAGGGGAAATAGACAGGGACACGGCGATTAGAATCGCGGAAGAAGCGATCGCACAAGTTTCCCCCGATAATCAGATCTCTAGAGAGGCTCAAAATGCGATCTCTCAGTGGCAACAAGAAGCTACAGCCAAACGAGAACAAGAAGCTGTGGAATCATTCTACAAATGCTCTTGTCAGCCAAATGAGCCAGATACCCAAAAGGCTGTTACCTTTACGGAATCCGAGAGTGATTTAACGGGGTCGAGTTGCTCTATTAACGAGGCTCCTGAAGCTCCAGTCCTGGGAGCTTGGCTATGCAACAAACAGTAGTTTTCATCCGCGTTACAGGTCATTGAGCAAGTAAACATTAGCTTACACCTAAAAACGCCGCGTTGCCCTTTGTTAACGCAGCCTAAAGATTGAATATTTCCTTGAGCCATTAGTCTTAATACTCTTCAAAATGGATAGAATTTAAAAGACTCAGACTAATGGGTTTAAAACTCATTTCATCGCTAGGAAAGTTAATCAGAGGAATGCCATCACTATCGGCACCTAAGACTTGGGCATCAAACGTCTTGGTTTTTTTCTTTTTGGGCGGACTAGACTTATTATTTCTGCCGCCATGCCTAATTGAGCGTTGGCTAGCTTTATCTTTAGCAATCCAACCATCGTTAGCCCTTTTGACCGAGTGAAGGGCGCTCTCATTCGCCGCAAACAGGCCATGCGGCTCAGAGGCGAAAGCAAAAACGCTGGTTAGATGACAATGACCCGGATTGCAATATCTCGCACAACCCTGGGATGAAGCACAATCATTTTGAAAATAAGGGCATTGAATTCTGGCACACACGTTAATCGTTGAACGTAGGTCGGGTCGGGGAGCATCTAAAAGACTTTGCATAACTATTAACCTAGGTGGCTTAGGAATTCTCTCAAAAATTTCCTCAGAGATTACGACCTAGACTTCGCCAGTAAAATTCATAGGCTTTATCCTTTCGTCGTACTTCGATAATATTTGCTGGCGATAAAAAATGAATCCGCAAATATCCGGGAATTGCCACTCCCACCGACTCTGACTTGCGAGATGCGATTCCGAGAAATTACGGAGAGAACTGCAACGGGGTGGCTAAGGCTACAACATCTTTACAACATGCAGCACTCATACCCAATCCGTTTCGATAACCCCCTTATTCCCCAAAGGAGTGGGGAAGAGTGGGACTCCAGCTAAGCGTGAGGATGGGGATGGGTAGAGATTCAGAACTTACGCAACTGACACAACCCGATGGCTTAAGTAGTAAAAATGTGCTACTCAACAGCCACAACGGCGCGCAGAGCAAATATTTAGATTAATAACAGTAATTAACTTTCCTGGGCCTACAAACGATTTAAAAGAGCATTTAACTGACGTTGACTTCTGAATTAATTCATCAAAAATAGAATCAATGTTGAACAAAAACAGTATCAATGCATAAGCAAGTTCTATTAACCCTTCTTCTAGTGAACTCTAGTGTACTGCCTGGGTGCGTACACTCGCCCGATCCGTCCCGCGAATCTGTAGCGATCTGCTTGCAGCAGCGCTTCGCTATCGCAGCGTCTACCCATACAATGGATTCCGGGAAATCGGTGGCAGACAAAAGACTGGGAAAGGCACAGATTGTCGCAGCACAACCCAACACGACACGGCTACAAGAGCAACTCAACAATCTCGATCTCTCTAGCGCTCAAGGTAATGTTGGCATTGGAGTTTTAGACCTTGATACAGGTGAACGTTGGTTTCGCAATGGCAATCAACGGTTTCCGATGCAAAGCGTGTTCAAGCTTCCCGTTGGCATCGTTGTATTAAAGCTTGTAGACGAAGGTAAACTTTCGCTCAACCAAACTGTCACCATTACTCGTGAACAGTTCGTGCCAGCATGGAGTCCGATTCTCAAAGAAATCAAAGGCGATCGCGGTCAGTTTACAGTCCAGTATCTTTTGCAGCGAACCGTTGGCGATAGTGATAACACGGCGGCAGATGCGTTAGTTCGGTTAGTGGGTGGACCTGAGCAAGTCACAGCTATCTTGGGCAGAATGAACCTTCGTGATATTCGTGTCGATCGCTTGGAACAACAACTACAGCCTGATACTGTCGGACTCACTAACTTTCGTCCTGAATTAGTGGACAAGCAAAAATATGAAGAGGCGGTGCAGCAGATTCCCGATGCCGTTAAGAAGGCTGCAATGGAAAGATATTTGACCGATCCGCGAGATACCGCAACACCGGAAGGTATGATTGATTTGCTCGTCAAACTGCAATCGCGTCAACTATTATCCGAGGATTCAACAGCTCTATTACTCAAGATTATGACCGACTCTCCAACCGGACAGCAACGGCTCAAAGCTGGGTTACCACCGGGTTGGTCAATCGCTCATAAGACTGGTACTGGAGCGGATGTGCTAGGAATCGGCATCGCTGCCAATGATGTTGGCCTGATTAGTTCCCCAAGCGGAAAGCGTATTGCAATCGCAGTATTCATTGCCGGTTCAAAAGCCCCTTTAGAGCAACGCGAAAGCGTCATGTCTGCTGTCGCTGCGGCAGTAGTCCAGGCCATGCAATAGACATCTGAAAAAGCACGGAATTGCTATCAATGACAAACAAAGCCCGATAATTGCCAGTTGTGCTAACCAGCGCCCTCCTAAGATCGCTTGATTCACAGACATTGGCTGCAAACCCTTATGGAGTAGAGTTTCATAGCAAATTCAGGAGATGAGTCAATTGGAAATTCGCGAAGATGACCTGACCGGTAAAAAGATCGCGGACTTACTCCGGGAACATCTCGAAAATATGCATGAGATTACCCCGCCTGAAAGCATCCATGCTCTTGATTTAGAGGCATTGCGATCGCCCGATATTACTTTCTGGACGGCTTGGGAGGGCGATGAATTACTCGGATGTGGCGCACTCAAAGAACTAGATCCAAGAAGTGGTGAAGTCAAATCAATGCGTACTGCCAAAGCTCACCGCCGTAGGGGTGTCGCCTCGAAAATTCTTGAACACATCATCAAAGAAGCCTCACGGCGTGGTTACGATTGTCTGAATTTGGAAACAGGGGCTTTTCCTGAGTTCGCCCCAGCACGAGCCTTATACAGACGGTATGGGTTCGAGTACCGAGGCCCTTTTGCTGAATACATTGATGACCCAAATAGCGTCTTTATGACGAAAAAGCTCTAAAATCGGCTTCCTGATCCGAATAGTATTGTCTACCCAATTCGTTTTCTAGTGCATCTACATAATTAGCCTTGCCCCTGTTCCCCTCACCCCATGACAGCCGATTACTGAAAATCAATGACCTGTACTTTTATCCCATGCGATCGCAATTCCTCAGCCCTCTTTTCAGCACTGGATTGGTCAGAAAACGAACCCGCGTCAATGTTCATCAGCTATCTTGAAAATAAGCAGGTGGGCGTAAATAAACCTATCATTGAGTGCAACTTCGTATCAGCAGCCAGAAGCAATCCATCGTAAGGCGGCAGCGCTTCCTTGCCTCAACAACTACCCTGGAGATCAGTCGCAATTTTGTATCTATACTATTGATCATGCAATCCTTGCGTTTTCTGATACCCCTGCTGCTTCTGACTACAGCCCCTGCCTGTAGTGTACCGAGCACCTCCAATCCAGAAACCGCAGCGCCTGAGATGGAGCCATCAACCCAAACGGCACAGCAACCTGCTGCTTCTCCCCAAAACAAACAGCAGCAATCGGCTACCGTTGCCACGAACAACCTTGTGCCTACCGAGACGCTCACCTCTCAACCCATTAAAATCACACTCGATAGTTTACCCAAACCCTTTGCCACCAATAGCGCTTCCCAATCACCCAACGTCATTCCAGTCCCACAAAACCCAACACTGAATGTGCCTGCTGGCTTCCAGGTAAACGTCTACGCCGATAATTTGGACGCGCCGCGCTGGCTTAGCTTAACTCCGAGTGGTGATGTTTTAGTGACCGAGACTAGGGCAAATCGCATTCGCCTGCTACGCGACACTAACAGCGATGGCGTCGCCGATGTCAGCAAAGCCTTTGCCACAGCGGAGAATGGGGTCAATATCCCCTTGGGCATGACCTTTGCAGGAGATTCCTTCTTCCTGGGTAACACGGGTGCTGTTTTGCGATTTCCTTACACCCAAGGACAACAACAGCTAACTGGCAAAGGGCAAAAAATTGCTGACCTCACCCCCGGCGGCTACAATCAGCACTGGACACGCAACGTCCTCGCTTCACCTGATGGCACAAAACTTTACGTTACGATTGGCTCCAAATCCAACGTTGATGAAGAACCCCTACCCCGCGCCTCAGTACAAGTAATGAACCTCGACGGTTCCAACCAACAAACCTTCGCCTACGGTTTGCGGAATCCCGTCGGTATCGACTTTCACCCTACCACTGGGGAACTGTATACCACCGTCAACGAACGGGACGGGATTGGAGATGACCTCGTACCCGATTACTTCACCCGTATCCGCCAAGGCGAATTTTACGGCTGGCCTTATGCTTACCTGGCACCAAATCGCATCGAACCTCGTCAAACAGTCAACGGACAAAGCAAGCGTCCTGACTTAGTGGCTAAAACCCAGACGCCTGATGTGCTGTTTCAAGCTCACTCAGCGGCCTTGGGATTGCAATTTTATGATGGAAACACCTTTCCCGAAAAGTATCGCAATGGTGCCTTTGTTGCCTTTCGGGGTTCTTGGAACCGCAACCAGGGAACGGGTTACAAAGTGGTTTTTGTCCCCTTCGATAGCCAAGGGCGGCCTCAAGGCTATTACGAAGACTTTCTGACCGGTTTTCTCGTGAATCCCTCTGGGCCAACCACCTGGGGGCGTCCAGTTGGGTTACTGGTCTTACCGGATGGTAGTTTGTTAGTGACTGAAGAAGCGAATAACCGAATTTATCGCATTCAATATCAAGGATGATGAAAATAGGAGTTCAGCAAAATAATAGCGAAAGTTTCCAGAATGTATAGCAATCTTCAATGAGTTGTCAAATTCTCTCTTCTTTTTCTCCTTGTACTCTGAGCCTCTGTGGTTCGTTAAAACAAGTTCAGTTCACAAATCAATCGGTTGTGAGCGATCGCTCCTTGAGGTCTAATATTGCATCCGTTAGCCTGGGACTGTTATGTTTTTTTAACGCAGAGGGTCGCAGAGGTTTTCGCCAAGGGACGCAGAGTTGATGGAGCTAATTTTCCGTTAATTTCTATTACATGGGAAACAATATAATTAGAATGATGCGGACTGTAAACAACCCAAAACGGATTTCTTTTCTCATTTCTGCCTTAATTAGAGTCATAGGGACTTGGGGAAAAAAGGAAGATTGCCAGACTCCTACCTCCCTTCTTAGGAGGGGCAGTATGTTGGGTTTATTAGTGTTCATCGGCTTAATCACTCAGGGATTAATAGTCCCTGCGAATGCCGCGAATTCTCAACACTTGGAACAACTCCGAACCACAAATTCTTGTCCTAAGTGTGACTTAAGAGATGCTCAGCTAACCGGGGCGAATCTACAAAAAGCCGACCTGAGCGATGCTAATCTGGAGGGTGCTAATCTAGAGGGTGCCAATCTGAGCAATGCTAAGCTGAACCGTACTCAGTTGCAGGGGGCTAAACTCTCTGGAGCGATTCTTGCGGGGGCCAACTTGAGACAGGCCAAACTGGGAGCAAGGCAACAGGAGAAGGAGAAGGAAACAGTCCCTACTAATTTACAAAATGCTGACCTTCAGGGCGCGGATCTGGGGTCTGCTGACTTAACGAGTGCTAAGTTGACTGGTGCCAATTTAAGAGAAGCCAAGCTCAATTATGCACAGCTTTCGAGTGCCAACTTGGAAAAAGCTGACCTCACCCGCAGCCAACTAGGAGCGGCAAATTTAAGCGGAGCCAATTTAAAACAAGCGCAACTCAATATTGCTACCCTCAGTGGTGCGAATCTCACCAGCGCTCAATTAACTGGAGCCAATTTACAAACCATTAGCGCTGATAATGTTAACTTGAGTGGCGCGGACTTACGTCAGGCGAATTTAAGTGAAGCTAATTTAGACCATGGCAATCTTAAAGGAGCATTACTTCAAGATGGGGTGTTGAATGCGGCTACCTTGCGAAATTCTGACATGAGTGGAAGTAAACTGCCAGGGGCGATCTTGAAGGGTGCTGATTTGAGTCGGGCGAATCTGACTCGGACGAATCTGGAGAATGCGGACTTAACTAATGCCAAACTTGCCAGCACTAACCTCACGGAGGCTCAACTGACGGGTGCCAAACTCCTTTCCTCCTACCTGTTCAGTGCTAACCTCACTAAAGCCAACTTGAACGGTGTTAATCTGCGTCAAGCCTTACTCCGTTCCGCTGATTTAACGAATGCAAGCTTGGTGGGTGCCACCCTGGAAAATGCCAATCTGATCAGTACTCAGTTAACTCAAGCCAACTTAACGTACACAAACTTGACTCAGTGCGATTTGACAGGGGCAAACTTAACCAATGCTAACCTGAGCAATGCCAACCTCACTCAAGCCAATTTGGAGCTTGCCACCCTAGCGAATGCCAATCTGACGGGTGCGAATTTGAGTAACGCCAAGATTGAAGATGCGATCGGACTCAATCCCTCTGCGTTGCCTTGATGAGCGATCGCATAGGATGGCGGTTAGACCGATCGCCATCACAATGGTAAATTGACTATGCTGTCGTTAAACATCCCTGACGAGTCCTTTGGCACAACATCTACTGCCTGTTCACTTCCTGAGCTTCACACAACTCTTACAAACCTCACGCAGGGAAAGTGCCGGATTACACCATCCACAACGAGAAGAAGGGAATAGACTTTGGCCGTTAATAGCGACAGGGGGAAATCTGTGAGACTATAGCCAAGCGTCTTCCTCTATGATCTTGACGCTAGCTGACCCCTCGCACGAGCTGTCCCATTGTGCGTGCCCCGGTCCTAAACCCATGCTCACCCATCGCATCTCCATTCTATGCAACTGCGAAATTCCTTGCGTCGGACAAAGATTGTTGCCACGATTGGCCCCGCCTCCAGCCAACCTGATGTGCTGAAAGCCCTGATTAAAGCCGGTGCCACCACACTGCGGCTCAACTTTTCTCATGGCACTCATGAAGATCACCAACGTAGTATCCGTCTGATTCGCCAAACCGCCTTTGAACTGAATCAGCCCGTCGGCATTTTACAAGACTTGCAAGGGCCGAAAATTCGTCTGGGGCGGTTTGAGAACGGTTCGATTGTCCTCAACAAAGGCGATCGCTTTACCTTAACCAGCCTTCCTGTCCCAGGTAGCCAAGAAATCAGTTCGGTCACCTACGAACCCCTGGCTGACGAAGTTCCCTGCGGGGCCAACATTCTCCTGGACGATGGCCGAGTCGAGATGCGAGTCGAAGAAGTAGACCGAAAAAACCGTGCGCTGCACTGTCGCGTCGTTGTTGGTGGCCCCCTCTCCAATAACAAAGGCGTCAACTTCCCCGGCGTCTACCTCTCGATTAAAGCGATGACCGATAAAGACCGACAGGATTTAATGTTCGGTCTGGATCAGGGGGTGGATTGGGTCGCTCTCAGCTTTGTCCGCAACCCCCAAGACGTGCTGGAAATTAAAGAACTGATTGCCAGTGCAGGCAAGCAAACACCCGTCATTGTCAAGATTGAAAAGCACGAAGCCATTGAGCAAATGGAGGCGATTCTCTCGCTTTCGGATGGCGTTATGGTTGCCAGGGGCGATTTAGGCGTTGAACTGCCTGCTGAAGATGTGCCTATTTTGCAAAAGCGGCTGATTGCCACGTCTAACCGACTGGGAATTCCGGTGATTACTGCCACCCAGATGTTGGATAGCATGGTGAACTCGCCTCGACCCACCCGTGCTGAAATTTCGGATGTCGCCAATGCTATCCTGGATGGCACTGATGCTGTGATGCTCTCCAATGAAGCGGCTGTGGGGAAATACCCCGTTGAAGCAGTGGAGACAATGGCGCGGATTGCCGTGCGGATTGAGCAAGAACAAATTTCTAGCAATATCAAGGATACCAAGCGTTCCATTCCTAACGCAATTTCTCAGGCAGTGGGTCAAATTGCCGAACAATTGCAGGCGGCAGCAATTATGACCCTGACTAAGACTGGGTCAACGGCACGCAACGTCTCCAAGTTCCGACCCACTACACCGATTTTAGCCGTCACCCCTCATGTGGATGTAGCGCGACAGCTCCAACTGGTATGGGGCGTCAAACCCTTGTTGGTGCTGGATTTACCCTCCACGGGTCAAACGTTCCAAGCGGCGATAAATGTCGCTCAAGAAAAGCTGCTGCTGGCAGAGGGTGATTTAGTGGTGATGACGGCGGGAACACTCCAAGGCGTTCCGGGGTCAACAGACTTGATCAAAGTCGAGGTCGTGACTGCCGTTCTTGGTCAAGGCATTGGCATCGGTCAAGGTTCTGTAAGCGGACTCGCCCGCGTCGCACACAGCGCTATGGATATTGGGAACTTCAACCCAGGAGAAATTCTTGTGGCATCCTCAACGAATGCTGATTTTGTCGAAGCCATCCGCAAGTCAGCAGGAATTATTACAGAAGAAGGGAGTTTAACCAGCCATGCGGCGGTGATTGGTATGCGTTTGGGTGTGCCGGTAATTGTCGGCGTTAAAAATGCCACGCAAATGATTCGGGATGGGGCAATTTTAACGATGGATACCCCGCGAGGATTAGTTTATTCCGGTGCTATGGGTTCCAGTCCTGCTAGTGGAATGCTGATGGTTTAACGCTGGAATTGAACGATAATTCCCTCAGTTGAGTAACTCCTGTTCGCTATCTAATTGAATGGAATATAAGCTGAAGGAGGCACGACAATGTCGTGCTTTTTTCTGCTGAGTTCGCTCTACGTCCTAAATCTTTAAGCTCTTTTTTATTATCTATCTTTTGGATAATTTCAGATAAACGGCAGTTCTTTCTCCAGGGGGAACTTCCGTGTGTCTTTTTATGACATTCTAGTAGTGTAACTAATGAAAGTAGCAGGGTAAACTCTACCAAAATACGGCTGGATTCATTCACAAATTGCCATGCTAATAGTGAAAATTCAGTCTTATTACAAGGCCATGAGATTCCCTAGATTCCGGTTTTTCACTCAGTCTATTTGAGACAAATAGTGGGTGTGACAGTTGTCAGGGTGGAATGGGGAAAAGTCAAACAAGGTTCATCAACCGCTAGAGTTTGCCATAAAGATATACGGTGCGCTACTGAACTAGAAGTCAAAATTTAGTTCTGTTCAAGAACTAAATCTCTAGAAAAACAACGACTAAAGCAATGACTAAAAGACTTCGCATTCTATACGCTGCCGGACCTGGAGATGTAGTTGGAACGTATCACCATTGGGTTACAGGACAAGATGATCCATCCCAAGTTTCAATTACCTATTCCAGCCAGTTTTTTGAAATGTGCCGCGAACTGGATGCAGAATCTTATGTGATTTCCTCTTCGACTCAGAGGAAATTATTTTATGATAGTCAATTCAAGATTCAGCACCGTCCGATACCGTTTCTATCGTCATCCGCACTTTTTTACCACTTGGGTCAAGTGTGGAATGGGTTGCGATTAATTGCTTCTGCCATTCGTTTTCGAGCCAACGTTGCTGTAGTGGTTGATGGTACAACACACTGGTTTGTTTTATCGCTACTTTCTTGGTTGGGAGTGCAAGTTATTCCATCCCTCCACTGCGGGTTATGGCGTAAGTATGTTGCCCCCAGCAAAGTACAACGCTTGTTTTTAAATCTCAGCCGTCCTTTCTTTGGTCGTGATTGCGCCGCTGTCTTGACCGTTTCGGACGAAATTGCTGCTCAGGTAACACAACTCACAGGAAGTAAGCATAGACGGGTTCGGAGATTTACTCCCATCTATCGTCGAGAGGAGTTTGCAGAAATTACTCCGCCCCCCGAAAAACGTTCACCCTTTCGCGTGCTGTACGTGGGTCGCATTGAGCAAAATAAGGGCGTTCTCGATTTGCTAGAAATGGCCAAGCATTTGGCGGCGCAGGGCAGAAACGATATTACCTTCGATCTTTGCGGAGACGGGTCGATGTTGGAATCATTACGTCGCGATGCAAAGCTTGCAGGATTGGAGGCTCGTTTTATATGCCACGGTCACTGCAATAAACAAAAAATGCGGCGGATGTTTAACCGCTCTCATGCTGTGATTGTGCCGACCAGAACAGGGTTCGCAGAAGGATTTAACAAGGTTGTTGCTGAAGGCATCTTGTCAGGTCGTCCTGTCCTTACCTCAGCCGTTTGCCCAGCACTACCCTATGTCCGCGATGCTGTGGTAGAAGTTCCCCCCGATGATGCCATGGGGTATTGTAACGCTCTACTCAAATTGTGTGACGATGACCAATTCTACGAACAAAAGCGTCAAAGCTGTCTGAGTTTGCAAGAACAATTTTATGACCACTCCAAGGGTTGGGGTGGGGCGCTCAAATCTATTCTCGTGTCCATCCCAGAAAGATCAGACTTAAGCCAAGAACTGAAGGTAAAGCAATCCCTTGGCTAACAAGGTCTGAGAGGGAGTTGGGTAAGCAAGAGCAACTATCGGTGTGATTACTGTGCAAAAGCTCACACAAGCCATAGTTTGTTACTGAGGTGTTGCGCTTGGAGCGATGGGTAGCTCGATCGCAAACTCTGTTCCAACACCCGGGGTTGAATAACACCTCAACTGCCCCCGATGTCTGTCTACTACAATCTGATAGCTAATCGATAACCCCAAACCTGTGCCACTCCCCACAGGTTTTGTCGTAAAAAATGGATCAAATATCTTGGGCAGAAGTTCTGCCTTGATACTACTAGGGCTATTGTCCGCAATACGGATAAGTACCCGCGACGCGCTTTGCTCGTTGCTGTGGCTTGAGCGTGAATCACCTTTTATTACTTCTGTGCAAATCCGAATTGTAGCCTCCAAGCCAGTTTGTTTCTCTGTTGCCTCATCCAAAGCATCAATTGCATTACTGATGATATTCATAAATACCTGATTGAGCTGACCCGGATAACACTCTATTTTGGGCAGTTGACCATACTCCTTGATGACTCGAATTTCAGGGCGTTTGGGTTGTTGTTTCAATCGATGATTTAAGATGAGTAGGGTATTATCGATACCCTCATGAATCTCTACGCGCTTGCGCTCCGATTCGTCAAGGCGAGAGAAGTTTCGTAGAGATAGCACAATCTGCTTAATCCGCTGTGCACCTTCCTGCATTGATGCCAGAAGTTTGGGAAAATCTTCTACAATGAAGTCCAGTTCGATGAGTTCCAGTTGTTCCGTAATCTCTTCTACTGGCTTCGGGTAATACTGTCGATATAGCTCAATCATGTGTAGCAGGTTCTGGGCATACTCTGTTGCTGGGGCGATATTGCCGTAGATGAAGCTGGTGGGATTGTTGATTTCATGGGCAATCCCTGCGACCATTTGCCCCAGACTGGACATTTTTTCAGCTTGAATGAGTTGGGCTTGAGTTCGTTTCAATTCGCCAACTACTCGTTCTAGCGTTTGTGCCTTTTCGCGTTCTCGGACTTCCGATTGTCGTAGTGATTCCTCCGCAATCTTGCGATCGCTAATATCAGTCTGAATCCCAATAAAGTGAGTCAAGTGTCCGGTTGCATCTCGGACTGGGGTAATGCAGAATTCATTCCAGAACAGAGTGCCATCTTTACGATAGTTGCGTAGAACAACTTGAGTTTCTCTTGACTCGGCAATTGACCGTTTTAGTTCTTTCAGTGCGGGTTGTGCTGTATCGGTTCCGTGCAAGAAACGGCAATTTTTGCCAATGACTTCCTCTTTTGTGTAGCCTGTTATTCGCTCAAATCCGGAATTAGCATAAATTACTGGGTTATTTGGTGCTTGAGCATCGCTAATGATAATGCCATTGTTAGACGCTGCGATCGCTCTTTCCAAGAGTCGCAACCGCTTCTCTGCAATCTTGCGTTCATTGATATCCGTCATCGCCCCCACCAGCCGCACTGGGGAACCCGATTCATCCCAGACCGCTTGCGATCGCATCAGAACCCATTTGTAGCTGTCATCCTTGCACTGCAACCGATACTCTATTGCATAACTCGGAATTTTCCGAGCCAAATAATCTTCCTTAGCTTGCATCGCCCGCTCAACATCATCGGGATGGATGCGTCCTACCCACTCCTCATCGTTGTTATAGTTGTTGGGGATTTCATGGCTTTCATAACCGAGAATTTCCTTCCAACGAGCCGATCTAAAGATCTCATTGGTTTTTAAGTGTTTATCCCAAATGCCGTCTTGGCTGCCCTGAAGGACTAACCGCCAGCGTTCTTCACTCTGTCTTAATTCCTCTTCAGCTCGTTTGCGTTTCGTTACATCTCTAAGTGTAATGAGATAAGCGGCTTGATTTTCCCAAACAATATCTACAGTCCGCATCTCAGCAACGAGCAATTTTCCAGAGGGATGAATAATATCTACCTCTGTTAATTCACCACTGATAAGTGGTAGACCTAATGATTCGCCTATCAGCTCTTCATAAGGTCTATCAAACAAAGCTGTGGCAGCAGCATTGACAAAAAGCACTTGATGATTTTGTTTATCTTGAACAATAATACCTTCACAAACTGAGGCTACGATTTGGCTAAGACAACGTTCACTTTGTTCCAAACAATGAATTAATGCAGTTTCTTCTGCCTCGGCTTGCTTGCGTTCGCTAATATCCCGTGCCACCCAAACAACTGAATCGTCTGAACTTGGGGAAAGGCTGGCACTAAACCAAACCTCACGCCCCTTCAGAGACAAACTGTAATCAAAATTGAGCGTCTGCTTTTTGTCTAAAGTTTCCCAAACCTTTTGAAGCCAAGCCTTTGCTGTATTATCCTCAAAAAAAAATTGACCGTCTTATCAATTAGGTCAGTATCAGATTCATATAAACGATTTAAAGAAGTCGGTATAACTTCTATATCTTTAACCTGGTTACCTTGAGTATTGATGACCAGTACAATATCTGTCATTGCCTCAAAGACTGCACGTATCTTCGCCTCAGACGTTTGTAGCTTATCTTCCAGTAACTGGCGCTTGTTAATTTCTTCTTGAAGTTGATGGTTGAACTGTATTAGTTGAAATGTTTGCTCATGAACCAAATGTTGTAACATTTTATTATGCACTGTACCTTGCTTCATAGGAGTTTCTCTAAAGAGTTCCTGCCAAAATTTAGTTACAAAAAATGAGTAAATTTTAAGGAAAGACCAGAATGCGCTTCGTACAGTATAAAGTATTATCTTTCATCACAACGGAGATTGAGGTACAAAAACTCTGTGCCCCTCTGCGTGACCCTTTGCGGCCTCTGCGTTAAAAAATCTAGTATTTTAATATCAACGGATTCAATATAACTGAGATATTTTGCGATTGCCCCTTTGAAGCACCACCAAGGGAATCGCCTAAGAATCTATATCAATTTCAACCCACTTCGTTCTTGATGATAAACCCGACTTAATTCGGATTTGTGACTTCGGCACATCAAACTGATCGGCCAATAGCTCAATTAATTCCTTATTCGCCTTACCATCCACAGGTGGAGATTTCAAATGTACTGTAAGGCTGCCATCGGCGGATTCTTCTATGATCTGTTTTTTAGCGTTAGGCTTAACTTTGACTTGTTTTTGCATTAAGCTACGGCTTTCTTTCTCTTGTGTAAGCTGCCAATAAAAGCGGACTGCAATCCTTTTAGGTTCATCATTAAGTCCTATTACCAGAGGACTTTATCTATAAGCATTGGCTTATAAAACTAGCGGTTGATGGGGTAGGCATTAACGTGGCTTTAAAAGTAAAATGCTCAACAACATTAAACACTTTTCCAGCCACTGTTCAGCTTAAGCAGAGAAACAAGGGAATCGGGCAAGAAATATTCGCCTTTCGAGTCGTGAATCTTAAGCGCATTGACTCTAACTGGTAAGCTTCTCGTCCCAGAGAATAATACACGACATCATTGTCGTAGAAATACGCTTCCTTTTCGTATTTCATCCCTATTTTTTCCATCACCCGACGCGAAGCGATGTTTTCGGGTTTAGCGATCGCCACAATCTTTTCCAAGTGTGCGATATCAAAACCATACTTTAGGACGGCTGACGCGGCTTCTGTTCCTAACCCTCTGCCCCAGTAGGACTTGAATAGCAAATAGCCGATTTGAATTTCGGTTGTATTGGCGAGAAATTTAAGCCCGCAATGACCAATGAGTTTTTGATTTTTCTTGTAAACAATCGCCCACACTCCGAAGTTGTGCTTTTTCCAGTGTTCAGTGAAGGCATCAATGACCGATCGAGTCTGTTCCCAAAGTAGCGGCTTTTCATTTGACATATATTTGAGTGAATCGGGATGGCTATAGATGCGATGCAGGTCTTTTGCATCATTGGGTTTGAACTGTCTAAGTTGCAATCGGGGGGTTTCTATCTCACGCGCCACAAACTGCCTAAGTTGCAGTCGTAATGCTTCTCTCTCACGCATGATGACGGTGTAATCTCCTAAGCTAGATTATTAAAGCTTGTGCTTTTATTTGTACTTTTTGGTTCTTTTGTTACAGAAATTACGACTTAGGTTTTAGATGACTCACTCCTCACCGATCGCGCAGGCGAATCAAAATCAACGCCCCCGTGAGAACGACTGGCGACTGTTTCTGCGACTTGTGCCTTATGCCCGTCGCACGGGACACCTGTTATGGATTTCCATGACGTTATTGCTGCCGTTGTCGATCGCGAGTGCGGTTCAACCTTTAATCATTGGACAGGCTATCTCCTTGATTCGTTCTGAAGATCAAACCTGGTCTTTTCTGAAAGAGCGATCGCTATCCGATGGACTCAGCTTTCTCATCCTTCTACTGCTGTTAACCATCGTGATCCGATTGGTATTCGTGGCGGTGCAAGGCTTCCTCGTGGTGAAGTTAGGGCAACAGATGACCGCTTGGATTCGCGAAGACCTATTTGACCATGTTACCGCCTTGGCTGTGCGATTTTTTGACCGAACTCCCGTCGGGCGGTTAATTACTCGACTCACCAGCGATGTGGAAGCCTTGGGTGATGTATTTTCCACGGGGGCGATTGGGATTATCGGAGATGTCCTCTCCATCCTGGTAATTGCCATCACGATGTTCTTTCTGCAATGGCAACTCGCCTTGATGCTAGTGTTGATGCTCGTACCCATCACGGGGTTAATTATTTACTTCCAACAGGAGTATCGCAAAGCCAACTACAAAGCGAGGGAAGAACTGTCCGCACTCAACTCGATGCTGCAAGAAAACATCAGTGGCATTAATATTGTGCAACTGTTCCGCCGACAGCAATTTAATGCCGAAGTGTTTCGTGAGGTGAACAATCGCTACGTCAAAGAAGTAGACAAAACCATCTTTCACGATTCAGCGGTTTCGGCAACACTAGAGTGGATTAGTTTTATTGCGATCGCAGGAGTGCTGGGGTTAGGGGGTTGGCTTGTTCTCGGAAAAACTCTGAGTTTTGGGGCTTTGTCAGCGTTTATCCTCTACGCACAGCGTTTATTTGACCCCTTGCGTCGGTTTGCTGAAAAATTCACCATGCTCCAAGCCGGATTCACCGCTGTTGAGCGCATCAGCGATATCATGAATGAGCCAATTGAAATCCGTGACCCAGTTCTGACAGGGGAACAGGGCAAACTAGGCTCTACTTTCTCCTCCTCTGGCACTGGGGAAATCCGCTTTGAGCATGTCTGGTTTGCCTACAAGCAAGATGAATACGTGCTTAAAGACCTACACTTTACCATCCGTCCCGGTGAAAAAGTGGCCTTAGTCGGGCCGACGGGTGCTGGCAAGAGTTCGATTATCCGTCTCCTGTGCCGCCTCTATGAACCGACACAAGGACGAATTCTGATTGATGGCATTGATATTCGCGACATATCCCAAGCCGAACTCCGGCGCTACCTGGGTGTCATCCTGCAAGAAGGATTTCTGTTTGCTGGAGATGTCAAGGGAAACATCACCTTAGGAGAAACTTACTCGATTGAGCAAGTCCAAGCGGCGGCTCAAGTGACGAATGTTGCAAATTTCATCGAACAGCTACCCCAAGGCTACAATACCCAACTGCGAGAGCGAGGAACTAATCTTTCTGGGGGACAAAAGCAATTGTTGGCGTTTGCGCGTGCGGCGATTCGTGACCCCAGTATCCTAGTACTGGATGAGGCAACAGCTAGTTTGGATGTGGGTACAGAAGCGCTGATTCAACAAGCCTTAGACCGGGTACTGGAAAAACGCACCGCGATTATCATTGCACACCGCCTATCGACGATTCGTAATGTAGACCGGATTCTGGTATTGAAACGGGGAGAGTTGATTGAGTCGGGCAGTCACGACGAACTGTTGCAGCAGAATGGACTGTATGCGAGTTTGTATAAGTTGCAAATGTTGGGAACCTGAGCAGTGAAGTACTCCGGGTTTCGCTATGCTACACCCGGAGCTTCCGCACTCGTGGGGGAGTGCCGTCGAGCGGGTACGCTCGCCCGCTTCGCTATCAGGACAGACTTGCGTCCACCCCTTGGTCTTTGGTAATCAGTGGGTTCACCAGGCAGGGGATGAAGGAAAATCGAGATATAACAAAAGGCAGAAGGCAAACCGGAGATGAGAGTGAGGACAGAAGGCAAAAGTTGAGACCCAAACCATGAGTTTTGCTAACAAAACGATTATTCTTACAGGTGCATCCGCCGGAATTGGACGATCGCTAGCACTCTCCTTGGCTCAGCAGGGGGCGAATTTAGTATTAGCCGCCCGCAATGAAGCAGCATTAGAAGAAACAGTTGCTGCCTGTACCAATCAGCCAGGAACTGCAATCGCAATTCCCACAGATGTGACTCAAAAAGACGCCTGTCAGGATTTGATAGAGAAAGCGATCGCAACATTTGGGCAGATTGATATTTTGATCAATAATGCCGGAATATCAATGCTGACCCGCTTTGATGAGATTACAGACGTGTCCATTTTTGAGCAGGTGATGCAGGTAAACTACCTCGGTGCCGTCTACTGCACCCACTACGCCTTACCCTATCTCAAAGCCAGTCGAGGGCTTGTGGTGGCTATCTCTTCGCTGTGTGGCAAAACGGCTGTACCTACTCGCACCGGTTACGTTGCCAGTAAGCACGCGATGCAAGGGTTCTTCGATACCCTCCGCATTGAGTTACGGGGAACTGGGGTGGATGTGCTGGTTGTCTCACCGGGGTTTGTTGCAACCGACATCCGGCAACGTGCTCTAGGAGCGAATGGACAACCATTGGGACAGAGTCCTCGTGATGAGAGCAAGGGCAATATGTCGATAGACGAGTGTGTGCGTCAAATTGTTAGGGCGATGGAACGACGCAAACGCGAACACCTGATGACGTTGAAAGGCAAAGTGACACCTTGGGTAAAGTTGATTGCGCCAGGGTTCGTTGACCGCATTGCTGCTTATACTACCCGCAGGACAACTTCCGCCCAGAAGTAATCCTCTCCTCAAGCACTCCAACCCCAACTCAGGAGAAACAGGACACCGAGTAACGCCTCTGCAACTACACCCCCAATGTTCTTAATCGAGGCACTGCGATCGAACACACTTGACAGCAGGCGAACCGTTGCCGCTCCCAAAGAAGCGACACCCAGAACCGTAAAGGCATCAGCAGACTGCAACCATAAACAAGTTGCTCCCAACCCCAGAAAAAAACTGCCGAGTGTTGAGCGAATTTCAGAAACCCCAACTGGGGCAATGGGTTGAATACCCACAAAAGCAGCCATTGTTTTGGGAAAAAGCAACGCTGCTCCCCCCAGAAGCATGAGGAGCGCTGCTGCAATGTTGGGAGCAATCAGTGTAATGCTTTCCACAAGCGAAATAGTGAAAGGGACACTTCTATTTGTGCCTTTCAATATTGAGGTAAGCTACTGTCGAGAGATAGAACCTGATTGATACCAAATTGAATTCAAACGTATAACTCTCTGTTTCTCTTACCTCAAAGTCCTCTGTACCTCTGTGGTAGCCTGCGGCAAGCCGCTACGCGTCTACGTTAAATTCTACGTTAGACAGCAACTCCGTATGATTACATCACGGTTGTCTAGTTTGTGGGCAATTTGCAACTTTGGGATGCTCCCTGCTCCTTGCTCAGTCAATCACTCGAAAGGTTAAATTAATCCGGGGAGGAACCGGACGTTTAGTTTTAGGAATGTGATGCTGCCAGTAATGTTGCGTTGTCCCTTGCATCAACAAGAAACTGCCAGAGGTTAACTCCAGTTGATGCTTCAAGTCTTTCTCAGCTCGGTGCCGGAGCCTGAACCGCCGTGTTCCGCCCAAACTCAGAGAACCAATGACGGGATTGTGCCCCAACTCAGGTTCATCATCGCTGTGCCACCCCATACTGTCGTTGCCATCTCGGTAGAGATTTAGCAATACACTGTTGAACGCCACACCAGAAATCGCTTCAGCCTTTGCTTTGAGGTCAAGTAGTGTATGTGTCCAGGGAGAGGGGTGCATCGTGATGCCAGAGTAAATGTAGGATTTACCAGGATCGCCATACCAAGCTGTCAGCCTGGGTTGAGGCATTGAACGCCCGTAAATCGTAATCCAGTCCTGTCGCCAGTTGATCGTTTCAGTCAGTTCTGTCAAAAGGCCATCGCTTTCCTGCCCATCCAGCAGAGATGGGTAGAATACGATATCGGCGTCAGGTAGTTGGAGAGGGATAGTGAGCATCACACAGACAAATAGGCGATCAACTTCTGATGCGTCGCGCAAAAGTCAGCATATGCGCTGCAACAGATTGAGGTCGATCGAAGTGAGGCACATGACCCGCTTCTGGAATCCAAATGAGTTGACTGCCTGAAATTGCCTGTTCAAACTTAGTTGCATCGTCCGTCCCCAATACATCATCGGCTTCTCCCCACAAAATCAGAGTAGGGTGGTTTACCTGAGTGATGCGATCGCCCAAATTACCATAACCTCCACTTTGGGTGAAGGATGCGATCGCCGCTTTCCATCCTGGCATCTCCTGATGCAGCAGAGAACAGCGAAGCGCATCGACTAGCGTTGGGTCAATCATTGGGAAAGCTAAAGCGGCAGTGAGAGCAGCCTGTTTGCGGAAGTGTAGCCAATTCGCCCCCAATTCAATCAGGGGATGCGGCAGAAATTGCCCAACCGGAAAGCTGCCAGAGAAGCCAACACTGTCAATCAAGATGAGCGATCGCACCCAGTTGGGATAATTTAAGGCAAAGTCGATCGCCACTGCACCTCCTAACGATGCACCAACCAGCATTACAGGTTGACCAATCCAGGTTTCTACAACGCTAAGGAGGTGCTGCCGGATGGTTTGAGGATTGACGGCAAGGGTGGGAACGTACTCTGTAAATCCAGAGCCAAACAGATCCACTGCCCAAGTCTCGTGTCGGGTTGTTAATAAGGGGAGCAAACGCCGGAACTCCAGCAGGGAACTGTCAAATCCGTGGAGCAACAGAATTGGTGTAGCGTTGGAGCGGGAAGCTGAGCGATCGGAACAATGACGAATGTAGGCAGTTGCGATTGCAGTTGTGCCCTGCTCGAAGGGAACCTGAACCACCCGACGCTGAAGCGGTTGAAGAAGAGCGATCGCATCTTTGTCTTGAATATCAACAACTGAAGGCGGTAAAAAATCAGCTTTCATTCGCTCTAACCGACAACAGGTAATCCTGCCAGAGCCATCGCTACTTCCTCTGCACTGTACTCAGTATCTACTAATTTTCCGGCCTGATAGTCCATGTACGCCTGCATATCAAAGTGCCCATGTCCGCAAAGGTTAAACAAAATTACCTTACTCTCTCCAGACTCTTTGCATTTCAATGCCTCGTCAATCGCTCCCTTAACAGCATGGTTGGCTTCTGGAGCGGGAAGGATACCTTCGGCACGAGCAAAGGTCAACCCTGCTGCGAAACAACCTAACTGATATTCAGAGCGGGTTTGTGCGAGTCCCAAGTTAACCACATGACTGACAAGGGCAGCCATCCCGTGATAGCGTAAGCCACCCGCATGAATGCCTTCCGGTACAAATGTGCTGCCTAAGGTATGCATCTTGACTAACGGAGTCAGATGTGCTGTATCGCCGAAATCATAGGCGTACTTGCCACGAGTCAGGGAAGGACACGCGGCGGGTTCCACGGCAATAATCTCAACCTCTCGCTCACCGCGTAGCTTTGCGCCCAGAAACGGAAAGGCGATTCCGGCAAAGTTGCTGCCCCCACCTGTGCAACCAACGACAATATCTGGATAATCTCCTGCCATTTCTAGCTGTGCCAATGCTTCTTGTCCAATCACCGTTTGGTGCAGCAAAACATGGTTGAGGACACTCCCCAAAGCGTACTTGCTCCCCTCATCCCCTGCGGCAACTTCTACCGCTTCACTGATAGCGATGCCCAGGCTCCCTGTGCTGTTGGGATAGGCAGTTAGAATTGAGCGCCCTGCCTGGGTTTCTTCACTGGGACTGGCAACCACTCTAGCTCCATAGGTTTCCATCAACGCTCGACGGTACGGCTTTTGGTTATAGCTGACTTTCACCATATAGACCAGCACTTCCAGCCCAAACAGTGCCCCGGCAAACGCGAGTGAGGAACCCCACTGTCCGGCTCCGGTTTCCGTGGTCAATCGCTTTACGCCTGCTTGTTTGTTGTAGTACGCCTGGGCAACGGCTGTATTCGGTTTGTGGCTTCCGGCAGGGCTAACGCCTTCATATTTGTAGTAAATCTTGGCAGGGGTATCGAGGGCTTTCTCCAGTCGGCGTGCCCGATAAAGCGGTGTTGGTCGCCATTGACGGTAGATGGACTGCACCTCGTCAGGAATCTCAATCCAACGTTCCTGGCTGACTTCCTGTTCAATCAGGGTCATGGGAAAGAGGGGAGCCAGGTCATCGGGAGTAATCGGTTGCCCGGTGCCGGGATGGAGAACGGGGGGTAGCGGCGTGGACAAATCCGCCTGAATGTTATACCAGGCAGTGGGCATTTGGTCTTCCGACAGGAGGTACTTGATGGTGTCCATTCCAGGTTCTAGAGAAAGTAGCGGCTGATTACGTTGAGGCTTCTATTGTCGCTGATTCCGTGAAGTGGACGCTATGCGCTACGCGAAAGCGTCTGCGAAGCAATCGCTCCTCTCGTGCAAAACCTTGAGCAAGGAAGTGTTTTGGAGGTCGGAGTTTTTAGCTTTAAACGTTGGCGTTGCATATTTCAACTCAAAAAGCCACTTTGAAAGCTGTCTCAGTTTCTTAATGAAGCTCGGTGGCTTTACTGACGTGGGCTAAATAACTTGCTTAACATAGATGCAAGCCACTGCTTTTGAGCAAAGCCAATTTCAAATTACTTATGACTAGCGAATCTGGACTTTCAATCAGCAAGCCCACTTCTGTTTTTAAGAAATCAGTTAAGGTCAACTTCAAAGATTTCTCTAAAGCACTGGGTAAAGGCTTAGTAGACCTGGGTTTTGGCAAGTGGGATAGTTTGGCAGGGGATGGGGTTGAGGCTCTGTCTGCCCTGGGTTTAGCCGCAAATGCAGAGGAAATTGCCTGGTTGCTGGTTTACCGCTCTTTGCTCCAGGCAATGAAAAACCTGATTGATGAGAAAACTGAACTGGAACCGGAGAAATTTGATGTCAAAGCCTTGCAAACTGGGATTAACGAGGCATTAGAAACCAGCAGTTTAACCGTCAATAAGAAGTTTTTTGAGCATCCTGACAAAGACTCCATTGTTGGCTCAGTAAAACCTGCTTTTGTCAAGTGGTTAAAGCAGTGTGGTTTGAGCGAAGCAGATGCCCAAGCGATTAGTGACCGACTGCCCATCTACTTTGCGGCGGCACTCCATGACGAGTGGGGCAGTCATGCGAAAGACTATGCTGTTCTCAAAGAAAAGCTAGATACTCCCTTTACGCAAGCCAATGAGCGAGTTCAATCATGGCTGCGGTATGCAACCTGGCTCCAAAAGCAGGTGGAAGAACCGATGTTTTTGGAAGCCTTTAGCCTGAAGCAGGTGTATGTGCCGTTACGGGCTTATTACAACCGCAAAGTTGAGGGACAGAAGGCTGAGGAGGTAGAAGAAAGACTCGCAGGCAGCAGGCAATCTGAGCGAGTGGCAGTTGACTTGGAGAAAGAATTAGAAACCTGGCTCAGTAAAGCAGTGCGAACTGATGCAATTCGCTTGATTAGTGGGGGGCCTGGTAGTGGCAAGTCGTCCTTTGCCAAAATGTTTGCCGCTAAGCTGGCAGCAAAGGGCACGATTTCAGTTCTATTTATTCCACTGCACCATTTTGAACCTTCCGACGATCTGATTGATGCGGTTGGCAAGTTTGTGCAGATGGATGGGATATTACCTCACAATCCGCTGGCTGCTGAGCATCGAGAATCTCGTCTATTGATTATCTTTGATGGCTTGGATGAGTTAGCAATGCAGGGGAAGATTGCCGAGAAAACAGCGCAAGATTTTGTGCGAGAGGTGCAGCGCAAAGTGGAGCGGTTTAACCAGCAGGAAACGTGCTTGCAGGTACTCATCGGGGGTCGAGAACTGGTGGTGCAGGCAAATGAAACTGACTTTCGCAAGGATGGACAAATCCTACACGTCCTGCCCTACTTCGTGCCTGAAGATGACCGGAAGAATTATGTGGATGCTAAAAAGCTACTGGAACAAGACCACCGGCAGCTTTGGTGGCAAAGCTATGGTGCAGTGAGTGGCAGTGGCTATACTGGCTTACCCACCGAGCTAGACCAGGGCAATTTGACGGAGATTACGGCTCAACCCCTGTTGAACTACCTAGTTGCCCTTAGTCTTAGACGGGGAGAACTGCAATTTTCGGAAGAAACCAACCTAAATGCGGTGTATGCTGACCTACTCAAAGCTATTTATGAGCGGGGTTGGGCAGGACATCAACACGCCGCCCTTCAGGGCATCGAGGAAAAAGATTTTGTTCGCATTCTAGAGGAGATTGCCCTGGCAGCTTGGCATGGGAATGGACGAACGACAACGGTACAAGAAATTGAGCTGCATTGTGACAATAGTAATCTCAAAAGCCTATTGAACCGATTTCAAGAGGGCTTTCGGGAAGATTCAAAGGCTAGCATTACTCGCCTGCTGACTGCCTTCTATTTCCGCCAGAGTGGACATGATCATGCTGGTAACAAGACCTTTGAGTTTACCCACAAGAGTTTTGGTGAGTATTTGGTAGCAAAGCGCGTTGTACGGGAAGTTCGGCTAATTTCTAAGAAATTAGAGGAGCGTCAGTACGACCCAGATGAAGGTTGGGATGAGCGTGATGCTTTATATCGCTGGGCATTGCTGTGTGGTCCCTCAAACATCGACGAATACTTGCTTGATTTCATCTTTGATGAAATGCAGTTGGAGAACAAATTAAATATAGAACAATGGCAAAAACTACTGTGCCGTTTAATTGGATTTATCCTAAAGCATGGTATGCCAATGGAGCGTATTTCTGGATATAATTTTTGGTATATTAATTTCATGGCACGCAATTCAGAAGAAGCTTTATTGTTTGTATTAAGTGCTTGTGCTTGTTTGACAAAATTAATTTCAAAAATTGAATATCCTAGTCCCTCTGCCTTTGGCTCATGGCTTTCAAGGCTTCATAGTCAAAGAGTAGAGGTAGATGCATTGTCTTTGAAGTGTTTAATGTTTCTTGATTTGCAAGGGTGCATTTTATATATGAAAGATCTGTTTCGTGCAAACTTAGAAGGTACAAATTTGAAAAAAGCAGAATTAGCACAAGCAATTCTTGTCGGCTCTAATTTAAAGCAGGTAATTCTAGAAAAAGCTAACCTTGTTAGAGCTAACCTTGAGCAAGCTAACCTAGAAAAAGCAAATCTTGAAGCTGCAAATTTTGAGCTAGCTAACTTGAATGAAGCAAACCTTAAGCGGGCTAGTTTGAAACGTGCAAACATTCAAGGAGTACGATTTTGGAAGGCAAATCTTGAAGAGGCAGATCTTAGAGAAGCAAATTTACAATATGCAAATCTTAGTGATGCCAACCTTTATAAAGCAGATTTACGTCTAGCTAATCTTAAAGAGGTTGATTTAGAGAATGCTAATCTTGAAGACGCTAGGTTAGAAGGGGCTAATCTTGAAAACGTAGATTTTAATGGCGCAAATCTTAAGGGAACAATACTTGAGGGCAAGGTGCTAATTAGCTTAAATGAGGAAATAGAGCCAGAGAGATCGTAAATTCCTTGCGTGTTGCCTTTGCTAAAAGACGACCTGCATTGGTGCTTGCCGGATTAACCAAAAATGGAGAGGACTGACCTTGAGCGACAATTGTTAGGAGAGGCAACCCCATGACCGACAAAGAACCAGACAGCCTGTTCTTCACTGCCCAAACACCTCTCAATTGCAACATCCGCGTCACTGTCGCCTACTGGAACATCATTACCCAGATCAAACATCCGATCATGAATGGGCAAGAAGCAGCAGTACAGGCAACCCTGACCCAACCTGATCAAATCCGCCGCAGCCGCAGTGATTCTAACGTTTATTTGTTCTACAAACTTCAGCGAGAAAAACGATGGCTTTGTGCCGTTATCAGACAACTAAACGGAGAAGGATTCCTGATTACCACCTATCCCACTGATGCAATCAAAGAAGGAGAAATCGTATGGCAGAAGTGAAAGTTTATTACGACCAGGTTGGCAATACCTTAACCGTCTGGTTTGGCAATCCACAGGAGGAATATACCTGTGAAGAAACTGGAGATGAAGTGATTTTGATGAAAGATAGAAATGGAGAAGTTATTGGTTTTGAAAAACTCAATTACATCATTCCATCTCCCGCAAAGCTCAAAATCTCCTTTGAAACGGCAACGGCATAATCCTTTGATGAAGATTGTTGTAATTGGAAGTGGCTTTGGTGGGCTATCGACTGCCATCCGACTACAGGCACAGGGGCATCAGGTGACGATCGCAGAAAAACGGGATAAACCCGGTGGTCGTGCCTATGTCTATCAGCAGGATGGCTTCACCTTCGATGCTGGTCCCACCATCATTACCGCTCCCTACCTGATTCATGAACTGTTTGAATTGAGTAACCGCACAACTGGGGATTACGTGACACTGGTGCCGCTTGACCCGTTCTACAACGTGCGGTTTGAAGATGGCTCGGTATTTCACTATAACGGCTCCAGCGACTACCTGCTGGAACAAATTCGGCAATTCAACCCTGCTGATGTGGAAGGCTACCATCGGTTTTACCGGGCATCTGAGCAGGTGTTTCAAAAGGGATTACCCCTGATGACGAAGCCGTTTAGCCACTTCACCGATATGCTCAAAGTCGCTCCCGATATGCTGCAATTGCAGTCCTTCAAATCAGTAGCAGGATTTGTAAATCAGTACATCCAGGATGAGCGATTACGGCAGGTGTTTAGCTTTCATCCCCTCCTGATTGGCGGCAATCCCTTTCAGAGTACCTCCGTCTACGCCATGATTCACAAACTGGAGCAGGCTTTCGGAGTCTGGTTTGCAATGGGTGGCACGGGCGCATTAGTGCAGGGTTTGGTGCGATTGTTTCAAGATTTGGGTGGAGAATTACGGCTCAATACAGAAGTTGCAGAGATTTTGATTGAGGGTAAGACGAAACGAGCAACTGGGGTTGCACTCAAGGATGGTGAATTGCTCCAGGCAGATGCTGTTGTGAGTAATGCCGATGTTGCCCTGACCTATCTCAATTTAGTTCCAGTCCAGTTTCGCCGCAAATATAGCAATCGCTACCTGCAAAATCTGCGATATTCGATGTCACTATTCGTCGTTTACTTTGGCACGAATCGACGCTACAACCACATGGCACACCATGAGATTTTGATGGGTCCGCGCTACCGGGAGTGGATGGTAGATTTGTTCGATCTGCGCTTCGCAGCAGCGCTTCGCTATCGCAAGCACCTAGCATCAGACTTTTCGCTCTATCTTCATCGCCCTACTGCAACTGACCCCACCCTTGCGCCACCTGGTTGTGACTGCTGGTATGTGCTGGCTCCAGTTCCAAACCTGGATGGTGCAACGGATTGGAAAGAGGTGGCAAAGCCTTACCGTGATGCGATCGTTCAGTATCTAGAGCAGCACTATCTACCGGATTTGTCAAGTCATATTGTCACCGAACACCATATCGATCCAGTACATTTCCGGGATGAGTTGAATAGCTACAAGGGCACTGCGTTTTCAGTGGAGCCTACTTTGTTCCAGTCTGCTTGGTTCCGTCCTCATAACCAAAGCGAGGATATTCCTAATCTCTATTGTGTAGGAGCCGGAACCCATCCAGGAGCGGGATTACCAGGGGTGATGAGTTCAGGCAAGATTGTGGCAGAGATGATTAGCAGGGCTGGATGATCGGCTTCAAGAGTAAGGAAGATGTTTAATGTTCTCAACCTACCTCAAAACCTATCCGTTAGAAGCGGTCAAGGCACAGATGATTGCAGAGTTTTGTGAGGAGAAAGATTGAGGCTTCACAAAGCTGTCTTATTCATCCGTAATCTTTCCTCGCATTGTCTCAAGTTGCGATTGCACAACCATTAACAAACTTAGTTTACTTTTTTGAGGCTTAAGCATGTGATAGAGTAAATGCAACCAAAGATAGACTTTTATTCCCTTGTAATTAACGCCAAGGACTCAATCCTGAATAAGTCAAGATTTGTAAAGTCAGGGAGCCATAAATTTCCAGAGTATCTTTAAAAATATATTGAGAAATGACCCAATTCTGAGTGAGGGGATTATCCTTAAATTTTAAAGAAATATTTCGAGGGATCACATGGATAAATTCGGCAAGTATCGCATGATCTGCACCTTGAGCTTTGGCGATATCTATGGACAAATCATCATTTGGTTAATTGTGATTTTTCTCAGCCTTGCTTCAGCGCTGGCACTTTGGAGCGCCGATCGCCAAATTTACGCTTTAGCCACTGTTGGGTTAATCTTGGTATTGTCTTTGCCCTTCTTGCTCTTTGCCTTCGTGACGACTCTGCTCAACCATATTGAGTTTCTGCCCATGTCGGAAGGCCAAACCACTGAGACGGTTCGTGGCAACACACCGAACCAGAAACCTCTGGAAGCAACGAGTTAAAAAATCGCTATTATCATCACTCAGTAGCAACCGATAAAAAATCAAAAGTTCCCCGCCTTTGGGTGGGGAGTTTTTTGGTTTACAAGCTTTAATTGCTCAAGAAATTTTGCTAAATAACGTTGACGAAAAATACACATGCTAGAACACGATGTCATTATTGTGGGGGGCGGATTAGCTGGGTGTCGCGCCGCTTTGGAAATTAAACGGACTGACCCCAATTTGGATGTCGCCCTCGTTGCCAAAACTCACCCCATTCGTTCTCACTCCGTCGCTGCACAAGGAGGAATGGCTGCCACACTGAAAAATGTGGATGTGGAAGATACCTGGGAAGCCCATGCTTTTGATACCGTTAAGGGTTCCGATTATCTAGCCGACCAAGATGCGGTGGAAATCCTCACCCGCGAGGCTGCCGATGTGGTGATTGACTTAGAACACATGGGGGTTCTGTTTTCTCGCTTGCCCGATGGTCGCATTGCTCAGAGGGCGTTTGGTGGACATTCCAACCGACGCACCTGCTACGCGGCGGATAAAACCGGTCATGCCATTCTGCACGAACTGGTTAACAACCTGAAACGTAACGGGGTGCGCCTCTACGATGAGTGGTACGTGATGCAGCTCATTGTGGAGGAGGGGCAGGCCAAAGGGGTGGTGATGTTCCGGATTCGGGACAGTCAGTTGCAAGTGGTACGGGCGAAGGTGGTGATGTTTGCCACGGGCGGCTATGGGCGTGTTTATAATACTACGTCCAATGATTATGCCTCGACGGGGGACGGCCTAGCCATGTCTGCCTTTGCGGGTGTGCCGTTAGAGGATATGGAATTTGTGCAGTTTCACCCCACGGGGATGTATCCGGTGGGTGTCTTGCTGTCGGAAGCGGTACGCGGTGAAGGTGCTTATTTAATTAATGCCAATGGCGATCGCTTTATGGCAACCTACGCCCCCAGTCGCATGGAACTCGCTCCTCGCGATATTACTTCAAGAGCGATCGTCCGTGAAATTCGGGCGGGACGTGGGATTCATCCCGATGGCAGTGCAGGTGGCCCCTTTATCTATCTTGACTTGCGTCATATGGGCCGAGAAAAGATTATGAGCCGGATTCCCTTCTGTTGGGAAGAAGCTCATCGCCTGTTAGGGATTGATGCTGTCCATGAACCCATTCCCGTGCGCCCAACGGTTCACTATTCCATGGGGGGGATACCGGTGAACACCGATGGACAGGTGCGTAGCGGCCCCGATGGACTGATTGAGGGCTTCTTTGCAGCGGGAGAAGCCGCCTGTGTTTCTGTGCATGGGGCAAACCGATTGGGGAGTAATTCGCTGTTGGAATGTATCGTCTATGGCAGGAGAACTGGGGCTGCGATCGCACGTTACATCCAAGACCGAAAATTACCCGATATTAATGAACAATCCTATATCCGTTCCACCCAAGAACAGATTAATACTCTGATGAACCAATCGGGAACCATCCGGATTGGGACGTTGCGCCAAAACTTCCAAGATTGCATGACTCAATACTGTGGTGTTTTCCGTACACAAGAGTTAATGCAAGAAGGATTCAATCAGCTCAAACAACTGCAACAACAATACGAACAAATTTACTTGGATGACAAAGGTACCACTTGGAATACGGAGCTCATCGAAGCCTTGGAACTCCGGAGTTTAATGGTGGTTGGAGAAATTATCCTCACATCTGCCCTGAACCGGAAAGAAAGTCGGGGTGCTCACTGTCGCGAAGATTATACCGAGCGAGATGATACCAATTTCCTCAAACATACAATGGCATTTTATTCCCCCGCAGGCATTGATTTAAACTATCTACCTGTGGCGATTACGAGATTTGAACCGAAAGAGCGGAAATATTAAGAAGGAGTGGGAGAGTGGGAGAGGGGGAGAGTGGGAGATTGGGGATTGAGAGAATTTTTCAACTCTTATCCCAGGATTATCAACAACCTTCACCCTCTCACCCCCTCGTCCTCATGACAAAAAATGCCCTCTTGCCGATACGCCACGAAAGAGCATTACTGAGGTGTGTCAAATGAAACACTCTGTCTACCTCACACAGTCTACTCAGCACACATGACAGATCAGTGACAATATGATGGCAATTGTGAGATCGCAAGCTTAATAACAATCGAGAGAATTAAGCGAAAAAGTCTTCCTGTTAATTAAGTATTTGTACTTAATAATAAGTCAAAGTCTGGGAGCGAGGTGAACGCTTCTGACTAGTTGCTGCTCGTGTGACAGTCCTTGGCTGGGGAATGTGGGATCTAATAGTCATAACCTCGGTCAAGACACAGGTGTTGCTCAACAAGCTGTAGGTAAAACTGCATAAGTTACCCTTAGTCAGATATATCAATGCTTAGATAGCGAGAGTCAGACTAATCGAACCTCTCGCGCTCTCTTCTGGCAGCCACATTTAGACGAGAACTCGACTTATGAAACAAATAATACCTGAGGTTAAAGATGGGTTAGCCAGACAGTTTACTGGAGACACCAAGTTATTTCTTGAGCAATTAGCCACTCAGGGGAATGATGCCACCTGGTATACCACAGCCTTTAATCCTTATCCGTTTGGTATCTCTCCCAACGAATTTCAGACGCAGTCCAAATTACAACGGATTGTGCAAAAAGCCATTCAATACGTGGTAACTCATTATTTTATCGATACAAGAATACAACGATTTATTAGCTTATCAGAAAGCGTTCTTTCCCTGCTAGAACCCCTTTATAAAAACAACTATGTGCTTGGTTGTTTTCGTCCTGACTTCCTTCATGATATCGATGGAAACATCAACATTTGTGAAATCAATGCCCGGTTCCCTGTCAATGGCTACTTCATCAGTCATTACATCAATAACCTTATTCCTTCTTTACCATACTTACACCCCAGCCTAAGAAGCATTCCAGGTCTTGCTCAGGTTAAAAGCGTTTTTTGCCAAAAGTTCATAGCAGGTTCTCAGATAGGTATCGTTAAAGGCTGTGAAAAAGGGTGGGATATATTTTTTCTGGATTATGAGTTAAATAAAGCCGGGTATACATGCCGACTGCTCAGACCCGAAAATTTACAGGTCACAGAAAAATCGCTAGGCGATCTGGATGGGGTTTTTCACTATTTTGTTCTTGAGTTACATCAGCATGAATTACTACAAACACTCTATAGCGAACTCCTGCAAAACCTCAGCACCAGCTTTGGTTATTTTAACGATCTCAGAACAATTTTCATTGCTCATGATAAACGACTTCTTGCCGTCTTCTCTTCAGAAGACATAATGAAGGATTATCTGCCTCAAGAAGAGGCTGCATTTCTCCGTGAGCATGTCGTACCAACTTACGTTATGTCTCAATCTCCGGAGATTGTTGAAGAAGCATTAGCACATCCAGAAGCGTGGATTATGAAGCCACACCTTTTGGGCAAAGGGGCAGGTATTGTTTTTGGTAAATTTTCTTCACCAACAAAATGGGAAGAAATCATTAAAGAAAAAGCTTGCTCTGAGTATGTACTGCAACGCTATGTTCCCCAAAAAAAGTTTCCTATTCTCACGTCATTAAACGGGGAAGTCTCAATCATCCCCATGCACGTTGTTGGCATGTTACCCGCTTTTGATGATGTTTTTTTTGGTTCCGGCATTTATCGAGCATCTCCCAAAAATATTGTTAATGTCTCTGGGGGAGGAACGATACTATTTCCTGTACTCATAGGTGATGAACATGCAGAGTAACGAATTAAAAATCCATACAGTTGAGGAAATTTATCAAGCGGCTAGGGAGCATTCCTTCTATCGAGATGTGTTGAAGGAAACAAAATGTTTTGCAGATGTCCCCATCCTGGAGAAGCAGATTCTTTATAGGCAAGTTGAAGCAAACTTAAAGGAAGCAAGCTTTAGGACAGGATTGTATTTGAGTCCAACGGGAGGAAGTAGCTCAAGTCAAGTGCTATTTTTTCCGACAGATGTTACTGAAAATCGATTTCAACGAGCTTTACTTTCCAAATACCTGATTCACTCAGAGATATTTACTCCCTCCACTATGGCGTTGAATCTTTTCGGCGGTACGATGATGTATCGCTCATTGGAAATCTTTAATGATTTTTGTGAACGTGCCCGCGCCACCACTCTACCCGTAAGTTCTCTTTGTCCGGATCGAGAAGCGTATGAAACTGCAATTCGTTTTGGCGCTAACACGCTCATGGGAATTCCTTCGAGACTGATGCAATTTGCACGGTACGTTATAAAACAAAAATTACAAGTCAGGATTGAACACATTATTTTTGCAGGGGAGCCGTTACTTTCTCATCAAAGAGAATACCTACAAAAAGCCTTTCATGCCACCCGGTTTAGTGGATTATACGGTTCTGCCGAAGCTGGTGTATGGGCTTATCAACCGCCAGATTTGCCCAGCGAAGGTTATTTATTTCCCTCTCAACTCATGCATGTTGAAATCAATAATCCTAATGAAGAAGGATTTGGGACAATTATTGCTACTAATCTTATCAGAAGCAGAAATCCTTTATTGCGATACGATACAGGGGACATAGGGCGATTATCTAAAATAATGTATCGGGGTTCAAGGTTCAATATGCTGGAGTTAAAAGGAAGAGTTGATTGTTCTTTTTCTATAGGAGGAAGTTATTACTTTCTTGATGATTTTGCTTCAATTTTTGAGCGCCTTGCAGATTTTCAGATTCAAATATCCTATGACCCAGAAAAAGCCAGAGATAGAATTCAGTTCTGTTGTGTCCCTATGACGCCCACGTATTCGACTTATCAGTTTAATGAATTGTGTTCAAAAATCCAAGAAATTCTTAGGAGTAATGATAATTCTTTTCTCACAGAAGTCAGGATAGCTGAACATGAAGAATTACTCAAGAGTGCAACTTCGCAAAAGGTAATCAAGATTGTCGATCGCAGAAATGAGCAATCGAAAATTACGCCCTTGACTGGTGGATTGGGAAGATCGGGACGCAAAGGCACAGGAGTAATATATTCCCTCGATATAAATCTGCTGCGAAGTAATTCTCTGGATATAAATCTGCTGCGTAAATGATGATATCAATGATAGCGGCAAAAAAGACTGACCTCCTAGCAATTGAAGAAAATCCCCTGATATTACCTGCTTCATGCCTCTTTCAGATCGATACGAAGAATGACATTGATTTTGATGCTTACGCTTCTGCGCTATTTGAGGCTGGGATTATACTTCTGGATCTTGGTTTTGATAATCCCGATGCTTCCATCATGACAACGATTGTGGAACATCTTGGCACTATTGATACTCATGACGGTAAAGGAATGGTTATATGGGATGTGAAATATGATGCTAATGTAGACCAGGATAAAGGAACACGATCGCTGACGACAAAGAAGTTCCCTATACATACCGATGCTTCTTTTGAGGAACCCCCACCTCAATATGTTGCTCTCTATGTTGTTGCAGAAGATAGCTTAGGAGGTGGCATAACTCAATTAATTGATGGACGGCAAATATTGCAGCATCTTTCCAGGGAAGCGATTTCAGTTTTGCAAACAAAGGCTTTTAAATTTAGAGTTCCCCAGGAATTTATTAAAAATAAGGCTTATATTGAAGCCTCTATACTTAATGGAGAGGGGAACTTCAGATACCGTCAAGAAGTTCTGATACTTGATGATTGTACTCCTCAAGAGTTGCAGGCTATCGGCGAGCTTGAGTTGTTATTGGCAAATAAGAGTTTGATTAAGTCAATTTTCTTAAAGACAGGAACGATTATCATTTTCGACAACGGAAGATTTTTGCATGGGCGCACAAAAGTCAGGGACAAAAACAGACACTTAAAACGCCTGCGCTTCCAGGCAAAACAAACGAGATTCGGGGTTGACTGCGAAACCTACGTTTACAGGAAAGAGAGTGGTTGTCTTGGCTGAGTCAGGAATTTTTTTATTAGACATTCCATAAACAATCGCCAACTAGCACAACATTGTTTTACACATCTGTGCGTTGGTCTGGGCTTCATTGACTAACGCCGATTCAAAATAAAACATAATAATTTCCCCCTGAAAATACTATGTTAAAATTACCGACTATCATTCCATTGCTCTGCTTTTGCTAGAACACCAGACCACTCAACAACAAAAAATGCTCTCTCAGTTTTTCCGAGAGAACCTATATATAAGGTTTTAAGGCGCAACTAGGGTAAAGCCTTCTGCGGTGCCGAGAGAAACACTATCCGGTAATGACAATTTGGTTAACGTTGCGCTATCTAATAAAAAGTAAGGTTTCGTTGACCATAACTGTTGCAAAGTAGTAGCATCAGCAGGAATAACTTGGCGATCGCTATAAAAATTTAAACTCGGACGCCCATAAGCAAACGACGTATAAACCACTTGATTAGGATTAGTGTGCTTTTGGATTAAAGCCGCCACTGGTTTTACAGGGAACGCTTCGTTTAATTCCCACAGCCAAGATTTAGAGGTCATTAATAGTCCCAAAATTAAATACATCCCCAGGAACAAAATCAGGATAAATCTAGGATTATTCTGTTGAATGTACCAAGCCACTACCCCCATTGTCAGGGCTACAACACCCCCCATAAGAATTAACACAGGCTGAGGATCTGCCAAGATAAAATAAACACATCCTGCCAAACCTGCAACTGATAAAAAGCCAAAAATTCCTATTAAAAATCGAGGATAGCGCTGGTGATTTTGCCAAAACTCAGTGAGTTGAGCGGCAACAGCAAGAGCAACAAAGGGATACACCGGCATGATGTACCAAGGAAGTTTGGTATTCATCACAGAAATGATTAGTAAATAACCAATCGTGCCAATCAAAACCAAACAACCCCAACTGCTCCGGCGTTTTTGCCAAGCTAGCGATAAACCACTAGGCAAAAATATCAACCAAGGCCAAGTATATTTTAATAACTCTAGTAAGTAATACCAAGGATCGCCCCCATTATTTTCAACCGTTTGAGACAGGCGCTCCAACCCTTGAGATTGAAAATGCACTTGCAAAAAACTGGTTCCGTAATGTTGCCACTGGGCTATATACCAGGCAAATACTGGCGCATTTCCTAATAATAATCCAAGCCAAAAATAGGGACTTTTTAATAAAGAAAACTGCCGATTTGCCAGGAGAAATGCTCCTGCGATCGCAGCTAGAGGCACCACTAATAAGCCTTTTGTTAAACTAATCAGTCCTACACCCAATCCCACTCCGACAGCCCAACGTCGATCCTGACGGGATTTGAGCAGGCAAAATAGCAGCAACAAGAAGAAAGAAACGGCTGTACCATCGAGCATCGCCAAACGTCCGTGACGCACAACAGGCAGCAGGGTTAAGTAAACACTGGCAGCCAAAACGGCTGGTAAGCGTTGGCGAAAAAGTTCTTGCCCTACCCCATAAAGCAGAGGTACGCCGCAAGCTGAAAAGAAAGCACCCGGTAGGCGTGTGGTGAATTCATGAACACCCCCGATGCTGTAACTTAATGCGATCGCCCAATCCATCAAAGGCGGTTTCAGGAGGTAGGATGTTCCCTGAAGTCTGGGATAAAGCCAGTTGCCAGTACGGTAAATTTCTCTAGCGACTAGAGCACGAGTTCCCTCATCCCAATCTCGTAAAGGTACGTTTCCTAGAGAAATACCCCAAAGCACGAGGGCGGCTATCAAAAAAACTAAGAACCACTGGGCTTGGGTGAGCGAGTGATTCGAGATTACCGATAATTTTTTCATCAAATATAGATTAGCTATATGATTGATTAAAAGCGATGTTCTTGATTCGGTATTGATGGAGAGAGCGGTAAAACCTTAGTCTTCTGAAACTGGCAACGCTGAAGATAAATTTGGGCGACGGTATCGGATGGATTCATGGTCAATACGGCTTCAAACATTTGGGCGGCTTCACTGAAAGACCGCTTATAGTAGAGCCACAAACCGCCTTCAAAAACTTTGAGCGTCGCTAATTTTCCCTGCCTTATTGTCGGTTCATCCCCATCAAAGGCTTCAAAAACAGCAACGGCTTTTGATTTTCCCTTAACTTTAACCTGTTCAATAAAGCGAATACTATACTCGGCTGGGTGATGCAAACGCGCAAAAGTATGATGAGTAATTAACAGTGACACGCCATATTCTTTCGTCAAACTTTCCAGGCGGGAAGCTAAGTTAACTGAATCACTAATCACCGTACTATCCATGCGGTGTTCTCCCCCAACTGTACCGAGCATCAAAGGACCCGTATTGATGCCAATTCCAATCCGCAGTGGCGTATAACCTGATTGAGCGCGGTGCTGGTTATATTCAGTTAGGCGATGCAACATGGAAATTCCTGCTTTGAGGGCGTCATCCGCATCGCCGCTAAACAGTGCCATAATTCCATCCCCCATATATTTATCAATAAATCCCTGATTCTCGATGATGGCGGGTTCCATGCGAGAAAGATAGGCATTTATCAATTTAAAAATGTTCTGGGGAGTCATGGTTTCAGCGAGGGTGGTGAAGTCACGAATATCCGCAAACAGCACCGACATTTCCTGATGCACTTGGTCGCCTAATTGCACATCAGCAATGCTTTGTTTATTCAAACATTGCAGAAATTGACGGGGGACAAAACGAGAAAAGGCTTGGTTAAGTTGAAACAGTTCTTTGGTAAATTGAAGTCGATCGACTTCGGCTTTTTTCCGTTCCGTAATATCTTCAACAAAGCCCTGATAATAGAGTAATGAACTATTAAAATCGAAGACAGCACGGGCATTTTCATTAATCCAAATAATGCTCCCATCTTTGCGGTAAACCTGAGATTCAAACTCAGATACCGCTCCATACTGCTGCATTAAGGTGAGGAATTCAACCCGATGGTGTGGATCGACATAAAGTTGATGGTTGATGTCGGTAATGGTTGTCATCAACTCTTCAGGAGATTCGTAACCATATAATTGCGCGGTGGCCTGATTCGCACTCAAGAAACGTCCATCAGGAGTAATTTGAAAGATGCCTTCCAGGGCGTTTTCAAAAATTTGGCGATATTTTTGTTCGGCTTTCAACAAACGACTCTCTTTCTGGTGAAGTTGGTCAATCAGCATGGATTGCTCACGGTTAAATTTTGCCAACGTCTGATTCATTTCCTGAAGTTGGATATTCATGTGAGCCAGCGATTGATTCATTTCCTGGAGCTGGGCGTTCTGTTGTGCTAGTTTTTTATCCTGAGAATAACTGTTAACCGCTTCTTTTACAGTTAAACAGAGGTCATCTGTCTGCCAAGGTTTGGCAATATAGCGATATAATTTTGCATCTTTGATGGCATTTCCGACCGCTTCCAAATCCGCTTGCCCGGTCAGCATAATTTTGAGAGTTTTAGGTAAGATAAGATGGACACGCTTTAATAGCTCATCCCCCTTCATTTTGGGCATTAGATGGTCAGAAATAATGACAGGAAATTCATAACCATCCGCGACTAATTCTGCAATTAACTCTAATGCTTCCTCTCCACCTTCCGCAATTTCGATTAGGTAATCATCGCCGAGCGCCTCTTGAAGCTCTGCTCTGAGGCTTCTGAGTACAGTTGTCTCATCATCGACACAGATAATTACCCGTTTAGTCGTCATAATTGGGCTAAGCCAGATTTTATCGTTTCTACTAATTCTTCTTCTGACCAAGGTTTAAATAAGCAGCTATGCAGATTAGCCTGCTCTTGTGCCCGTTTAATGGATAATTCATCAGCTTGACCCGTTAGCATGATGGTAATAATTTTGGGAAATCTCTGATGCACACGAATGAGAAATTCATCTCCATTCATACCGGGCATTAACCAATCCGAGACAATTAAAATAATGCTGAGTTCATCTTCATTGAGTTCATTAATTACATCGAGCGCTTCATCGGCATCTTCGGCAACTTCATAAAGGTACGAATCCCCAAAGGCTTCTTGAAGTTGTGCCCTGAGACTCTGTAAAACGACTTTCTCATCATCAACGCACAGAATTACGGGTTTAGCCATTCGCTGTCTCCTGGATGGGATGAATAGGTAGAAACACGTTGAAGGTAGTGCAGCCCGGTTCGCTTTCTACCGTAATTTGACCGTCATGCTTTTCGATAATTTTTTTGACGATATCAAGTCCTAAACCACTACCCTCTCCTGCGGGTTTTGTTGTAAAGAAAGGTTCAAATATTTTCGCTTGAATCTCTTGAGGTATGCCTTTTCCCGTATCGGCAATACTAATTTTAGCTTGCTGCTCAACCGCCATGACACTAAGGGTTAAAGTGCCTTGATAGTCCATGGCTTGTAAGGCATTATGGATGAGGTTTGTCCAAACCTGATTGAGTTCATCAGGATAACATAACATCGTTGGTAAGTCGCCATAGTTCCGCACCACCTCCACACCTTTCTTAAGCTGATTGTGATAGAGGGTGAGGACGGTTTCAATGCCTTCAGTCAGATTGGCAGGAGTCATTTCACCCGTCTGATCATAACGGGCATAGGTTTTCAGGGCAAACACTACTTTCGAGGCTCGTTCTGTGGCTGTATTAATGGTCATGGTGCCTCGTTTTAATTCCGATAGTTTATAGGCGAGGGCTAAAATTTGCGAACTATCGGGTTTTCTTAATAGGGGCAAAAACAGCTCAATGTCGTTAGAAATACCCATAATAACCAGACGATCGGCAATCACATCGGCGTTTTCAATGGCTGACTCTTCGAGTTGTCGTCTTAAAGCCCTTTTGAATTGTCGCTCTTCTTTGGTTGAGAGAGTAGATTCTTGTTGCAGTGACCGTTGGAGTAAGGTTAAGAAATCTTGCCCTTCCTCTGGGGTGAGGGATTGAAACAGGGTAGGTAATTGTTCTAGGGTTTGACCGAGAAACTTATAAATATTTCCTGCTGAAGAGCGAATAGCTCCCAATGGCGTATTAATTTCATGGGCAATGCCAGCCACCAGTTGTCCAAGCGCCGCCATTTTTTCGGAATCAATTAATTGTTGTTGAGTGGTTCGTAATTGTTCTAAAGCGGCAGCTAATTCTTGATTTTTTGCCTCAATTTCTTGATTCATCTGTAAGGCGACATTCTTGGCTTCCCGTTCTTGAGCTAGGCGCAGGCGATCGGCTTCTGCTTGTTTGCGATCGCTAATATCTTGCATGGTGGCGATCGCATAAATAATATTGCCCTGTTCATCAAAAACAGGGGTTGTTTCCACCTCTAAAGGAATAACCGTTTCGCCTCGACGAATCTCCATATCATCAATGGTTACCCGTTCGCCTTTCAAGGCACGCACAATCGGCAAGCGATCGGTAGGATAGAGCTGGTCAGTTTCCGTACAATACACTTGATAAACGTTTGTTAATTGCTCGGCGGTAGCCTCTTTGACAATACTTCTTCCCAATAATTGTTGCCCTGTCTGATTGGTGTAGTAAAGTTTTCCTGTGGCATCGTGAACAGCCACTCCTACTGGCATGGCTTCTAAGAATTGAGCGAGTCTTTTCTCACTTTCCCCTAATTCTTTTTCCCGTTCGACTACTTCTGAATAGAGTTTGGCATTTTTAATTGAAATGGCAACTTGAGAGGATAAAAGGTTTAAGACTTCCAATCGCTTGGGGGTAAATGCTCCCGTGGTGAGATTATTTTCCAGGTAAAGAATGCCAATTAATTTACCTTGATTTTTAATCGGACTACACAATACGGATTTGGGTTTTTCCTGGATAATATAAGGATCAGCCGCAAAATGTTGAGGGACAGTAGCATCATGAATCACCAAGATTTCTTGCGTGCGCCAGACATAATTAATTAGGGAAACGGGAATATTCTCAGAGCCAAAAACGGGAATGGATTGTAGGTTGCAAACTTGACCAATCACGCTTTGAGCCGCGATCGCTAATGAATCTCTTTCTATTAAAATCAGTGTTCCTTTTTCGGCTCCTGCATTTTCCATCACCACTTGCATCAACGTTGAAAGCAACTGATCGAGCTGAATTTCTCCCGATAGAGTTTGAGAAGCTTTCATGACAGTTGCCAAGTCCAGAACGTCTGAACCTCCTCTACTGGTAGATGTAAGGGTTCCCGTAGTTAGCTGAGTAATGGTATCGTCTACCTGACAATTGATTTTCTGGTTCAGAAGGGCAGCCAGTACTTGAGGATAACGCTGTTCTAAATCCTCAACTTTAGCTTTTGCTCCCCAACGAGCATAGACATAGTAAGCATTCGTCAGGTAAGTTTGGGCAATGATATCTTTGCCCCAGGCCAGGTAAAATTTAGCAGCAAGTTCGTAAGCTAAAGCTTCTTCTTGGATATATTCGTTTTCTTTGGCTCCCTGAATGGCCTTATCGTAACAATCCATGGCCTCAATCAATTGACCCAAAACACGATGCCGTTCTGCCTCGATTAAATAAAATTTATGCCAATAATTCATTGGAGCATGGTCAGCCCATTTCTGCATTTTTTCTTGATTAGCGGCTACCTTCTCCAAAAGACCCTGTTGTTCATTTTTAGGAGAATCAGGAAACACTGCCAGCCGAGCTAAAGAATCATAAAAATAAAATAAAGGAATCAGTAATGTCGCGGTTGCCCCATCTAAATACGGCTCTGCCAGTATGGCAGTTTCAACGGCTTGCAGGGAATTATTAAACAGGCAACATAGTCTTAATTTATTAACTAATAAATTGCAAATTGCATAGCGATCATTCGCTTGTTGGTGAATCGGCAACATTGTCTCTTCATTATAGGATTCACCCATTAAACGACATGGAGCTTCAGTCTTTTTTATTAAGTTTAAGACGGCCTGTCGATAGATTTTATTGTAATTGAGATAGGTTTCTTGCTTAAGTTGACCTAATACCTCACTGTAAGCTGCCATCTCTGGTTCAAGGCTCGTTAGCTGCTTGCCAACAAAAGATGAATGGAAGGAGTATAGGTAAGCACAATTGCTAGCAAATTCTAAATCTCCTGTTTCTAGCCCATTTGCGTAAGCTGACCGAAACGCTGGTAATGATTCCCTGACATGCTCTTTCCAAATGCCTACCGTTGCATGAAAAACGGTGAATATTTTAGTTTTGAGTTCTTTAGCTTGGAGCTTATCTAAAAGGCTTAAAGCCAGTTGACCAAATTGATAGCCTGCCTCAATATCTCCTACTATTCCACAGAGAATGAGTCCGTAATTGACATAGGCAAAAGCAGATAATGAGGTATTGCCATATTGAACTGATAAAATGACTTGTTTAAACACAATCAATGGCATCAGTTCGGGGACAGCAATAAAGGAGGCAGAAAATATACTGGAGAGGAGACGCATCGCTGCCAGGGTGATTGGATCGGTCATTTTTGGCAAGTCAATTAAGTCAGAAATGCGTTGGGATGCCAAATTTGACGTTATTTCCTCTAATCCGTGTTGAATATCTAACTGGCTTGGATTTTGGGGAAATTCCACCCCCAACAGTTTGAGAACTTTTAGGGCGATATTGACGGCTTCCAAAATCTTGTTCTGCGCGATACAAGCTTGGATATTAACTTCATAAGTTTTCACTTTATCCAGCAGTGTTGAAGCAGAGTTGTATACCACCTCAGCGAGTCTTTCCATCTGGTCAAAATCACCACTGAGGTACGCCGCCTCCGCCGCTTCATCATGCAAGGCTAAGGTGAGTTCATACTGACGTTGCCACCCTTGAGCCTCTAATATTTGCATACCTACGTTTAAATATTGCACAGCCGCTGCATAAGCGGTGGAAGCTTTGGCTTTACGTCCCACAATTAGATTTAACTGAGCCAGTTGATCGCGTTCTGTGCGATCGCCAATTAACTCCACTCCCATATTCAACTGGTTGACGATATGAAAAATCGTTTCTTCCAATTCCTCTGCTTGAGAGAGGATGCCTTCCTGCCCGCCCTTACTTAACAACAATCGCCCAATTTTTAGGTGAGTGGATGACTTCTGCTCTTCCGGAATCAGAAAATAAGCCGCTTGCTGTACTCGGTCATGTAAAAATCTGTAGGAAACAGATAACTCTTGAGACTGTGCAACTTTGAGTGATTCGGCGTCCTGAAAAAATTTGTAGACTTCAGTAATTGGAATAATCAGCCCTGCTTCCAATGCTCTCCACAAGTCAGCCGCCGTTTGAGTTTGGGATTTTTCATGTACAGTTGCCAGGGTTGCTAAATCAAATTGGTTGCCAATACAGGCGGCCAGTTGCAATACACGTTGGGTATTAATGGGCAGTTTTTGCAACTGAAGTGCCATAAATTCCACCACATCATCCATCAAAACCAGCGCTCTCACTTGAGCAATATCACATTGCCATCCTCCTGTACTTTCCTCTAGAACTAAGGCGCTTTCTCCCCCCTTACTAACGGGATCTTTAGTGAGGAGAGTTGGGGGGGCAAGACGACAGGTAGGAGGATTAAACGTGATTAATCCATCTTCATACAGAGCTTTCAGAAACTGATTGGTAAAAAAAGGATTGCCTTTGGTTTGGGTGAAAACCAATTCTGCCAAAGGAACGGCTCGTTCTGAGGAACACGAAAGGGTATCAGCAATCAACCGATTGAGAGAAGGTTGGTCTAAAGGCGCTAAAGTAATTTGATTGACGATCGCATCCGCTTTGCGAATTTCATCTAATGTCAACATCAGGGGATGTGCACCACAGACTTCGTTATCTCGATAGGCTCCAATCAGTAACAAATAGCGAGTATCTGCCTCGCTCATCAGCAATTGCATCAGTGTCAGAGAAGCAGAGTCAGCCCACTGCAAGTCATCCAGGAAAATCACTAGAGGATGTTTTTGGGTGGCGAACACTCGAATAAACTTTCCAAATAACAGATTGAAGCGTTTTTGAGCCGCATTCCCCTCTAGTTCTGGCACTTCTGGCTGCTTGCCAATTAAAAGTTCTAATTCTGGGATTACCTCAACAATCACCTGACCATTTTCACCCAAGGCATCCAAGATTTTAGCTTTCCACATTTCCACTTCAGCGGTACTTTCGGTTAGCAGTTGCCGCATCAAATTTTGCAAGGCTTGCACCCAAGCCGAAAAGGGAATATCCCGCTTGAATTGGTCAAATTTGCCTTTGATGAAGTAACCTCGTTGGCGCACAATCGGTTTGTGGACTTCATTGACGACGGCAGTTTTACCAATCCCCGAAAAACCAGCTACCAACATGAGTTCGATTTGGCATTTTACCGTCCTCTGACTTTGTCCTAAAGGCGGGTTTTGGATGTTAAACTGGGAAGATTCGGGAGAGATTAACCCAGAACTTTCGGTGGAAATTCCTGCTTGTTTCCCTTGTTCCCCGGCTCCTATACCACTCACCCGGTCAAAAGCGGCTAACAGAGTGGCAACTTCAGTTTCGCGACCATAAAGTTTTTCGGGAATGACAAAGCGATCGCAGATATCTTTTTCACCTAAGAGAAATGGTTGAATGCTGCCATTCTCTGAATATTGTTGCAAACACGTTTCCAAGTCCGCTCGCAATCCAAATGCACTTTGATAGCGTTCTTCTGCCGTTTTTGCCATCAATTTCATCACGATATCATTCACCATCTGAGGAATCGATGGCACCCGTTCGATGGGCGGAGTGGGAATTCTGGCAATATGACAGTGAACTAACTCAATGGGGTCACTCGCTGGGAAAGGCAGTTGTCCGGTTAGCAGTTCGTAGAAGGTAACACCCAATGAATAAAAATCCGTGCGGTAGTCGATTCCTCGATTCATCCGTCCGGTTTGTTCCGGAGACATATAAGCGAGGGTTCCTTCTAGAACATTGGGATTTTGAATTTCTTGACTTTCTCTCGGTAATAAAGAGGCAATACTGAAATCAATGATTTTTATTTGGCTGCTTTCCGGATGAATTAAAATGTTATCCGGCTTGATATCTTTATGAAGAATTCGATGGTGGATTAATCCTTCTAAGGTTTGGACAATCTGAACCGCAATGTTAAGAAATTCTTTGAGGGAATCAGCATTTCTTCCCATACCCTCTGTATTTCCTATCTTCTGCTTGAGGGAAACACAGCAATTGTCTTCCATGACTAAGGCATAACCATTGCGGTAGTTTTCCAGGGCTAAGGGTTTGACAATCCCAGATAAATCAAGGTTTTTAGCAATAGTGTACTGATTGCGGAACTGCACCAATTCCTTGAACGTAGGATATTCACTCAACAGCAATTTCAGCACGACCGGTTTTTGGTCATGAGAGCGCACCCCTCGATAAACCTGGGTTCTAGAGCCGGAGTATATTTTGTCAAGAATGCGATATCCGGTCAGTGTGACAAAAGTGCTGCTCATGATCGTCTACCTTGGAAGCATTTCAGTTTGGCAAATGGATTCCACCTCAACCCTCCTAGTTTTATCTCGCCAGTTCCGGAAGAAACAAGAGATGTTGTTTCCTCTCTGCCTGAACTTTAGCAATTTTTAAATGATCTACCCTTGGAGTGTTGTAAGTTAAGAATACTCCATCTAGCAGGATGCATTTGAGGACTTGAGAAAATTGGGAATTACCAGATAGACAAAGGCAATTTTGTCAACGTTTAATGACTCAGCTAAGAGTTGGGGTGAAGTGTGGAGTCAATTTTTCTGTCGGTGAGATGCACTCGCCTACCTTTGCCGATTTTTATCAGGTCAGCCACTGGCGCTGACATTTTACCCTGCCTCCACAGGGAATTGAGCTGCCATGTATATCGAATTGTATACACAAATTCAGCTCAAGCACTTAGACTTTAGCTCTTCTCAAAGATAGCGTTGAAACTAATAAAAGGTTTTGTTAACTTTCCAGCGAAAGTTAGAGGTGATTGATCAAGTAAAGCTTAAATCTGTAGGGTATGTTAACGCCGTGTGGGGAAATCATTCGGATTGCCTCCCCTGAATCAGGTTAATCAGGGGAGGCGTCGGGTGGGGTTTGCTCTTTAGGCAAAAACGGGATGCTCCCTAATTACCGGACACTCCTACAGGTGTACCCGCTTCATCCAGGAGTTTCACCAATCGCTGTCGTAACGTCTCTAATCCCAGGCGTTGAGTGGCGGAAATAAAGGCGGCTTCGGGATACTTTGTTTGAGCTAAAGTTAGAGTCCCGCTATCCACGCGATCGATTTTATTAAAAGCAATCAAAGCTGAACCCGGAAGAGCCGGCATTTCTTTTAGCACTTCCTCTACTGAACGCATGTGACTTTCCCAAGCAGGATGAGAAAGATCGACCACATGCAGCAACGCATCCGCCTCGGTTACTTCCTCCAGGGTGGCGCGGAACGCATCCATCAGAGCCGGTGGAAGTTCGTGAATAAATCCTACCGTATCGGTTACAAGCAGCGTCTGCCGTTCCTGGGTTTCGGGTTCCGTAACCACCAGTTTTCGCGTTGTTGGGTCGAGGGTAGCAAAGAGTTGATCGGCGGTATAAACCTCAGCATGAGTTAATACATTTAACAGGGTAGATTTTCCCGCATTGGTATAACCCACAACAGCAATCGAGGGAACCTCTTGTTGTTGTCGCTGTTGTCGTAACCGGGCACGATGAGCTTGTAATTGGTTTACTTCCTGCTGAAGTTGCGCGATGCGCCGCTGAATGGTTCGCCGTTCCGTTTCTAACTTAGTTTCACCAGGCCCTCGTGTCCCAATTCCGCCACCTAATCTGGACATCTCCTGACCTCGACCCCTGAGTCGAGGTAGCATATATTCCAGTTGCGCCAGTTCCACTTGCAATTTACCCGCTTGGGATTGGGCGCGTTGAGCGAAGATATCCAAAATCACTTCAGTGCGATCTACAACTCGAATACCGATCTCGGTTTCTAAGTTACGCGCTTGAGAGGCAGAAATATCACGATTGAAAACGATGAGATTGGCTCCATGCTTATGAGCACGCAGGGTAATTTCTTCAATTTTTCCCTGACCGACGACGGTTTGAGGATGGGGACGCGATCGCTTCTGCTGCACTGTCTCCGCTACCTCTCCCCCCGCACTCTCCACCAACCGAGCGAGTTCTTCGAGACTGTCTTGAAACCGCTGGGGGGACATATCTTCGGTCATCAACCCAACGAGAAGAACGCGATCGCGCCCCGTCTTAATCTCTTGGAATTGCGAGGTTTCAAAGCCTGCTGCTTTAAACTCTTTTTCCCATTCATCCACTAAGTCATCAAAGTCTTGCTCCGTCAGCTCATCCAGACTCATAGGAGGAGAAACCAGCCAAGGCGATTCTCGATCCGGTACAAGGTGAGCCAAGAAAGCTTCCTGGACAGAGCTAGGAATTGTGTCATCCTGCTGCCCTTCCTCGTTGCTGCTTGGGATTAACAGCACTAAAGCGTCTAAGCGCTGCCGTGCCATTGCCGTCAGAGCGGCTGTATCCGGTATTGCTCCTTTGAGTTGAGTGGCAACACAACGAATCCCACCCAAACGTTGAGTACCATGCCGAGGGAGTTCTTGGGGAGAAAGTTGAGTTTGAGCAGGCGTACCCACAGCAACTCGAATGACTTGCCCCCGTCGATTGATGTAGCAACAAACGGGCTGATGAATTTCCGTACTAATCGCGGTTAACTGCTCGGCGAATTCAGAAGTAATTAAGCGATCGCCGGGTTGCTGTTGCTCATACAAGCGTTGTAGTTGCTTGCTATAGCTAGATTTTAATCCTTGAATATTTCCGTAAATAGTTTCGTTCATTTGAACCAGAACACTGGCTTATAAATTCATTAATTCTATATTCAATAATTTTCCCTTTGGACTTAATCTGTCCTACGGACTAAGTAGGACTCTAAATCGCCTTTTGCTCACTAATTGCTTACCGACCTAAGTTTTTAAGTAGGTGTAATCAACTAAAGCCTGGACTTTGTAGCTCTGTATACAGCCTACCCTTGTTTTCAGAATCCACCTTTGGCAAGGGTTAACACCTCCACTCGATTGATAGGGTTAAGTAAATAACTCACTATATCCAATTTGTCAAGGAGGAATTGAGTGGAATATCGACACTTGGGCAAGCATGGCATCCGCGTATCGGAAGTCTGCTTAGGTTCGTGGCTCACCTACGGAGCGGCTGCGGCAGAAACGGTAGCAAGGGAATGCATTGAGCAAGCCTATGACTTAGGCGTTAACTTCTTTGACACAGCTAATGTGTATGCCAAGGGAGAAGCGGAAAAGGTGGTTGGCAACGTCTTGCGCCAATACCCGCGTTCCTCCTACGTCTTGGCAACCAAGGTCTACTTCCCGATGGGTTCAGGCCCCAATGACCGGGGACTGTCTCGCAAGCACATCATTGAGCAGTGCAATGCTAGCCTCAAACGCTTAGGCGTAGATTACATTGACCTCTACCAAGCCCATCGTTATGACCCAACAGTACCCTTAGCTGAAACGTTGATGGCTTTTGACCACCTCGTTCAACAAGGAAAAATTCTTTATTATGGGGTTTCTGAATGGAGCGCCGGTCAACTGGCACATGCGGCTGACCTGACCCGGTTGGCAGGAATGGCACCTATCGCTTCCAACCAGCCCTACTACAACTTACTAGACCGAGGCATTGAGAAAGAAATTCTACCCCTTTGTCGTCGTGAGGGCATTGGAATTATCAACTTTTCGCCTCTGGCTCAGGGATTGTTAACTGGCAAGTATAAGCCAGGAGAACCACTGCCTGAAGGCTCCCGTGCTAGCGACCCACGTCAAAACGTATTTTTGAACAAGGGGCAACTGGATCAACAGCAGTTGGCCAGAGTACAAAAACTGTTTCCCCTTGCAGATCAAGAAGGCTTAAGCCTAACTCAACTCGCGCTGGCTTGGTGTTTGCGGCAACCCGAACTCAGCAGCGTGATTATTGGCGCAAGCAAGCCCTCTCAGGTGGAAGAAAATGTTGGGGCGTCAGGCAAGAAGCTTTCAGCAGAGACGCTACAGGCAATCAATGAGGTTCTAGAGATGGAACTCACTGAGAGTGGTAACGGATTAGCTGCCGCACGGAAGTAGATTTTCACTCGATCTTCCGCCTGGAGATAGGGTAATTGTCACAGCAAACAAGTTTAGCCTCAAGGTGTGTTCACATAATCAAGTTTGATAAATCCAGATAGATATTAAGGAGAGATATTCCATGAGTGAGAAAATCGGGCGACCAACAGATGCAAAGCCAGATGAGTGGGATCAAGACCTGCATCCCCAGCCGATGGCGGGTCGCAATGTTGGGCTTGAGGGGGCACATCCAGAAAAAGCAAACGATGCCCCAAACGCTTATGAAATTAAGGAAGTCCATCGACTACTGGACGGCTATACAAACGACGAACTCAAACAGATTCGGTTACTTCCACAAGGGAGTCGCTTGGAACAAGGTGCGAAGTACATCGACCTAATGGACCCAGAGCGCAAAGAGTTTACGGGGATGGGTGGTATGGAAGCCGGAGCAAACAACTGGTATGTGCCTAAGACGGAGGTTAGCTATTGGCTCTGGAATCGGCTGATTGGGGTAGAGAACCCTGATCGGTTGGATGAACCCAATCCTGATGAATAAGCAGAAAGAGGGAAGTCGATCCTCCTGAGTTTTGCTTTCCTTAGGGAAGGCTTGTCAAAAGGAGAAGGTTTAAATGGCTCACGATCATGCTACGAGAACAGAACACGACCACATTACCAGAGCAGAACACAACAGAATTACCCGGAAAAATCTGGTTTCTAGCCTAGCTACAGGTCTAGTGATTGGCATCATTGCCGGTACACCTATTGGTTGGTTTGGTCATCGAGTTTTTTATCAGCAGAGAGCGGGTCAGGTGTTACTTTGTCGTCAGCAGCATCCCGGTCAACTTGAACCTGAACTTAAGGCGTTGTGTGGTTCCCTCTATTAATCCTGTCCACCTTGACTCCAAATTGTTGGGGAAAGGGGAAACCCCGACCTCAACCTCTTGTGGGGAGGGAGGTCGGGGATGATGTTAATTAAACAGTTGGGGTTGTATCTTCTTGGTTTAATTGCTGTTCAATGGTACCAATTGCGGCATTGAGTCCAGCCAACCTAATTTCCATATCACCCCGCATCGATTTAAGAAACTGGAGCTTACGTTCTAGCGTTGTTTTCCGAGAAACAGGTTCTCCACCGTAGCAAGTGCTATTCCAATTCCAGAAAGGAAACATAATTGACCTTCATGCTCATGTAACTCTATTCTCATCTTGGCGAATTTCTGAGTTCAATAGCCATAAGGTGATGGACGGAAAACCGATCCCCTGTTTTCGGGTAACTTGATGGCGTGTGGAGCAAAGCATAGGTTTAACTAACCACAGAGGCACAGATCACGCAGAGAAGGCCAGAGAAGAGGAGAGATATGCTTTCTTGATCGCATAATCTCTAATTATAATCTGGATGCTAAAAGTTAAGTGCTGAAATGTAGGATAGTAGTTACATAAAGATGTTCAACTTTGAAAAATAGAAAAGTCAATTTTTCGGGGGTAAATTCAAAATCTCTATGATAGGCTTTATTATTCTGTCTACCTCATCAAGATTTTCTCTTATCCACATTGAGAGGAAAGCACCCCTAACTATTACCTCTGGAACGAAACCTATTTTAATTCCAACTTGGTTAAATAGAAGATGTGGATCTCTATTAGTACATAAAACTTCTTTAATTGCTTTTTTTGTATTTTCTTGTTGTTCGGGAGGTCGCTGACAAGAAACAGTCAATATCGCAATATTGTTATCCAGGTTATTGACAACTGTTCTAAACACAGTTGATTCTGGCATTTCCCCTGGAAGACGATAGATTCCAGTCTGATGTTTCTCTGGATTTTCAGGCTTCTTTTCTTTCTCTAACTTTTCTAGCTGTGCTGAATCTAATTGCTTTGAATCACCATCGATAAAGCACATTGAGCGAAATGAAATAGATGGATTTGAATTATGATTTATGTGAGTTTTAGTTGCATTACCATCACCATTAAGTTCATAAACTGACACTTCATCTATTCTATTACTAAGTTTTTCCCTAATTATAGCCTCAAGCCAATTCTTTGCAAATTCATCTTCTACAAAGATTGCCAACTTTCTATCTACACGACCAGAAATTGCTCTCAAAGCTTCTACTGATAGCTTACCTTTTTCAACTTTCCCATCTATAGAAGCCCAAATTGCATCTGATGGGAGTGGTTCCAGTGCAGCCTCACTATGCGTGGTAAATATTGCTTGAATACTTTTTCTTTTAGCTACATCAAGAAGATATTCAACCAATCTTCTTACCGCAACTGGATGTAATCCGTTTTCTATTTCTTCAATTAATACTAGAGAATTATCTGATGATAATTCTATCTCAGAAACTATTCTAATTATAGATGCTTCTCCTGCACCAAAATGAAATTCCGAGTATTCAAGTTCGCCATTCCCACCAATATAAAATTTTTGATATTCTCCTATGTCAGCAACTTTGAAAGCTTGTACGGATTTACCAAGAATATGTTCTACTTGCCGGGCTACTGTATCAACTATCTGATTTATAGGGATATCTCTTTCTCGCTGAAATGATGCTTTTGTCAGTTTCTTGAAATTTGATTTTTCCCCGGCAGGAACAGTTCTGTTAATACCAAAATATTTTACATCTCGATCAGCTACTTCCTCACGAGCCCATTTAAGTTTTCTAAATTTGCTACTTTTTCTAACTTCACTTCTTGGATTTATAGATTTATCAACTAGCTCATATTCTATATTCCAGTCAGCCATACTGTTATCCCCTATTGAGCTTTTAGGAAAAAACATACCTGGTTTAACTGACTTATAGGCACAAGCAGCCGCTCCCAGAACTGTAGATTTTCCTCCTCCATTAGGCCCTATTAAAGCCGTAACAGGAAAATAGAATTGCACACGATCTTGGTAACCCCCATTAAAAGATCTTACTTTTTTTAAGGTGACAGACCAGAGATATTTGCCATAATTTTTATTGCGGACTTTTTCCAGAAGCTCTTGAATAATAGAGTCTCGAATTTCACTTTTGTTTGAGTGGCTTAACATAAGATATACTCTTAAAGTAGCCTCTAAGTATGCTAACATCTTACTAATGATAATCGCCTACAGTTTAACTCAAATCTTACAAGGTAGAATCTATCTACTAAACCACAGACAACTGTTGCCAGAGAAATAGAAACTTAAAAACGCAAGAGTAACTTGGCTAACGTTGGGTTTATTTTTTTATAGAGAGCTTTAGCAATTTTCGGACAGGTCTATGGTAAATATTGAATCCCCAACGCTCATTCAGTTGATATGATGATTCCCTGCGGTGTGTCTAACGTTGAGGATGTGATCGCATTGTTGCGTAAATTCCATGGCGCATGGCAGTGTCAGACTGAAATGAACGATGAAGTATGAAGTATGAAATGGAATGCTCTCGCCAAGGAACGTTCAAGGGTACGGACGGGCTAGAGCTGTATTACCAAAGCTGGCATCCAGAGAGTCGGGTTCGAGCCATATTAGTCATTGTGCATGGACTCGGAGGACATAGCGGACTGTACGGTAATATAGTTCAGCACCTGATTCCTAAGAACTATGCAGTCTACGCCTTTGACCTGCGGGGTAATGGACGCTCACCGGGTCAACGAGGCTATATTAACGCTTGGGCTGAGTTTCGAGAAGACTTACAAGCCTTCGTGCAGTTAATTAAAACCCAGAATCCAGAACAACCCTTATTTCTCCTGGGGCATAGCGTGGGGGCGGTGATTGTTTTGGACTACGTCCTGCGCTCTCCCTCGGAATCAGATGTACAGGGTGTGATAGCCTTAGCACCAGCCCTAGGGAAGATTGGGGTTCCACCGTTTAAACTGGCTCTCGGACGACTGCTGTCACGAGTGTGGCCTCGTTTTAGCCTGAGTACGAGCATTGACCTGAGTACAGCGTCAAGCGATCCGGCTGTGATTGCGGCCTATGCCCAAGATCCATGGCGGCATACTCAAGGCAATGCGCGTTTCTCTACAGAGTATTTAGCCACAGTTGCCTGGATTCAAGAACATGCGGCGGATTTGCAGCTGCCGCTCCTGATTCTCCACGGTGGAGCAGACCAAGTGGCTCTGCCTGAGGGGGGGTGTGCTTTCTTCCAACGAGTGACGATCCTGGATAAAGAACGACGGGAGTATCCTGGGGTGTATCACGAGATTCAAAACGATCGCAATTACCAAGAAATGCTAACCGACCTGGACAATTGGCTGGAGCGCCACCTACCTCCCCAATCGTCATAGGTTGAGCAACTGAACATTTTACACCCAAATTTTTTAATATTTTTGGCAATGCAACTTGGAGATTAGTCTTGTCCGATTCGATTCAGCACGCTCAACCCCCACTCAAGTTTATTCCACCACGCTTTAATCCCTTTGTCCTGCGGATTGTCCAGTGGTTGCTGCCAATCTTGCTCAGGTTCCGGCTTCGGCGCTGGTTACCCGCTGGTATTTCACACATTGAAGCGGAAAACATCAAGGTTTTGGTCGATCTTTACCAACAATTTCAGGCTGGCAAAATTCGCTTTTTGATGGCATTTCACCATCCTGAAGTTGAAGATCCACTCTGTATGTTTTATCTGATTAATCGTGCCGTGCCACGGGCTGCTCGTCAGCTAGGGATTCGGCTACAATACCCAACTCCTAGTTACTTTGTTTATGAACGGGGTATGACGCTGTGGGCGGGAGACTGGCTCGGTTGGCTGTTCTCTCGGATTGGAGGGATTCCAATTCATCGAGGCAAACACCTAGACTGGAGTGGGATGCGGACGGCACGGGACTTGTTTGTGAATGGCAAATTCCCGATCGGAATAGCCCCAGAAGGAGCAACCAATGGTCATAGTGAAATTATTAGTCCCTTAGAACCGGGTGTTGCTCAACTGGGGTTTTGGTGTGCCGAAAGTTTGCACAAAGCGAACCGTCCTGAGCAGGTTTTTATTGTGCCGATTGGCATTCGCTATCATTATGCTGAACCGCCCTGGTCAAAACTGGATAACCTGTTGAGTCAAATGGAAGCGGATAGCGGTTTGCCCGTGCAGCACATCGATCCGTCAGCCGTTGATCACCCAGAAAAAATTTACTATCCGCGCCTTTTGCGTCTCGGTGAATATCTCCTGTCTGAGATGGAAGAGTTTTATCGGCGGTTCTACCATCAAAATTTGCCAGAACTTACAGGGATGGAGAGTGACTCCTCCACTAATCCCAATCAGGTGCTGTTGGCGCGACTCCAGCGCTTACTGGATACAGCGTTACAAGTGGCTGAGCAGTATTTTGGACTCAAGTCACAGGGAACTGTGATTGATCGCTGTCGCCGCTTGGAGGAGGCGGGTTGGAGTAAGATTTATCGCGAAGATATACCCGATTTAAATACGTTACCGCCCTTCAAACGGGGTTTGGCAGACTGGGTGGCTCAAGAATCCGAACGACACATGCGGCATATGCGTTTGGTGGAAAGTTTTGTGGCAGTCACCGATACCTATGTCCAGGAAAAGCCAACGGCTGAACGCTTTGCGGAAACGGCACTTTTGATGTTTGATTTCATTTCCCGAATTAAGGAGAGAAAAATACCGCGTCGTCCTCGCTTGGGTTTGCGGCAAGTCAGGATGACAGTGGGGGAACCCATTTGTGTGAGCGATCGCTGGTCAACTTATCACTCCAGTCGTCAAGCTGCAAGGCAATCGGTTACTAACCTAACGCAAGATTTGCAAAAGACTTTAGAGAAGTTGATTTCTGTGTAGGGTTAGGTGAACGCGATCGGATAGGCTAACCTACAGGCAATTTTACTGAAGAGGATGTTGTGAGGAAGCTTTATTTTTTGGTTCCTGGAACAGGTGGTAAATTTGCCTGTGGGGGTCTTTGGGCAGAGTTAAAAACTCTGAATCTCGCTCAGCAGGTTTGCAGTGCGGATGTGGTGACTTACCGCCAACGGGAAAAAGACATAGTTTTCCTCGATGACTTGCTGAAGGAAAACAATTTAAATGATGTGATTTTTGTGATTAGCTGGGGATTTGATGTTGCAAAACTCGCCACTAAGTTAAAGCCCTACAATGTTGTTTACCATGCTCACAGCGCTGGGTATGAATTCAGTCTCCCTGCGAGTATTCCCATCATCACGGTTAGCCGAAATACCATGGGATATTGGGGACAAAAGTCACCGAATTCCCTAATTTACTATTTGCCGAATCAGATTGCAGATGAGTTTCGGAATTTACATCTTGAGCGGGATATTGATGTTTTAGTTCAGGCTCGAAAATCCTCTGAATATTTACTTAAAGAGTTAATTCCAGCGTTGCAGCAGCAGTGTAATGTTAGGGTGATTGATTCTTTTGTAGAGGATTTGCCCGGACTGTTTAATCGAGCTAAGGTTTATCTTTATGACTCCGCTGAGTATTGGGCACAACAAAGGGTTAGTGAAGGGTTCGGTCTGCAACCGATGGAAGCTCTTGCCTGTGGTTGTCAAGTTTTTTCGAGTGTCAATGGTGGACTGTCGGATTATTTAGACCCTGGATTTAATTGCTATAAAATTGCCGCCTATTCTAAAGACTATGATGTGCAGCGCATTATGAAAGCCGTTGAACAATCAGTATTAATTTCTCTCTCGGAACATTTTATTGAAGAATATAGGACAGGAAATATAACTGAGCGATTTAAAGTGATTATGGAGGATATCAATGAATTCTTTGATAACAAAAAACAGCATAAACCCAATATCAAGAACTTGACAGCGAGGCATATTGCAACGTCAAGAATAAAGCGGATATTGGGCAAGCTACAACAGAAGTATTTTAATTTTTAAGACATCATAAATTGAGCGATTTCAAAGAACTCACGTCGTTGGCAGCGGAATAATTCCCCGGTCAAACACTTGGTTATCCGTGCCAATTCCACTGATGAGGATGCGATCGCGATACACCTCATACGCCGCAAAACTCAGCCGTTCAGCCGAAGTCGCCGTCCATTGCGATCGCCCTACAGGACGAGTCCCAGCCCCACCCCCACAAATAACATAGGTCGTGCCATCAATGGGACGAGTACGCTCATAGTTGTGTTCATGACCGTTGATATACAACTGTACGCGGTATTTTTGGAATAGGGGCGTTAGGGTTTTAATGAAAGGTTGATTCAGCCCATACTGACCGGATGAGTAAATCTGATGATGTCCAAATACCACTTTCCAAGGTGCATTACTGCGGCTGAGTTCTTCCTCTAACCAAGGGAGTTGAGCCTTCCAGTCGGCATTGTGATTCGTATCGAGGGCAAAAAATTGCACATCCCCCTGCCGAAACGTGTAGTAACGCCCCGACATATTGAAGCCAGGATAACGGACTTGCTCGTCACCATTCCCGGTACGAACGTCATGGTTGCCAAGGCAAGCTTGAAATTTGACCCCCTGTTTGAGTAACGGTTGATAGGGCTTCTCAAATACGGCACCAATCTTTTCCATCTCGCCGTTGTTATAAATATTGTCCCCCGCCAAAATCACCAAATCGTAAGGATTGAGCTGATGATAGCGAGTCATCGCCGCCGCTACCGCATATTGTCCAACGGCACCCGTGCCTGTGTCGGCTACAGAGACAAAACGTAGTAGAGGCGACCCTTCGACAGGTTTGATCAGAGTATCTGCCGAGGCTGAAGCCAGATTGTCAGTATTCGTCGGACTGATATTCGTACTTTGAGAAGTCTGATGCCGGATTACTGTGCCGAAAATCCCTAAACCAAAAATACTCAAGCCACTCAAAAAAAGAAATTGACGACGGTTAAGACTCATAGACCTATAGCTTCAGATGGGGAGCAAGTTTGTTAGAAGTGATAGAGTTGTGCTGTAATGGCAGCTTTCCGTAAGAATCTATCGCATTTGAGTTCAAGGGCGCTGCCTGGGAGGAGGTTCTAATGTCAGACGATCAACAGAAGCAGCCACAATCAGAAAGTTCCCCAGCTCAAACACTGCCAATATCTTCTGCGACAGCTCCCGCAACAGGCAAGACGGTTGGGCGCACTGAAAACCAAGAGAAGCCGTTTCTCAAGGCTCAAACCCTTAAAGTCTTGCGAGGAACGATTGGACTACTAGAAGGCGTTGTGCAAAAACTGGAGACAGAACCTGTCCGGGAGATTCCTCCCCAGGCAACCTCTCCTGCCACAACAACCGTGTCCGCACCCGTTTTAGACACCACGACGGCGACACCCGAAACAGAGTCACTCAGTCGTGCATCAGAATCCATTGCGGATGATATCCCAGCCGTCGTGCCAGAATTTATTGGTTCTGATACCCCAACAGTCGTGCTAGAATTTAGCGATTCTGATATTCCAACCGCCACGCCAGAATTTATCGCTTCTGATACCCCAACAGTCGTGCCAGAATTTAGCGACTCTGATATTCCAACCGCCACGCCAGAATTTATCGGTTCTGATACCCCAACAGTCGTGCCAGAATTTATCGAATCTGATATTCCAACCGCCACGCCAGAAGTCGTAAAACAGGAATCCGTTTTTGAACCAGTCTCCCAAACAAGGCCGCCGAGATTGCTCGATCGCATACTGCCCTCGTTTGACAAACTTCAGGCATTTTGGGATGGAACCTTAAGGAAAGTTCGCTCTTTACTGCCAGCCGCTTGGAATGAAAAGCTATCCGATTGGGCATTAACGAGTGCGATCGCAGGCATTGTTGTGATTATTATGGTGACAACGGCAGCACTGCTCCCAGAAACACCCGCACAAGTGGCGAAAGCGCCTCCTAATACCATCGATGCACCCCCCGAATTGAAAGCCCCCAAACCAGCGCAACCCGTGGAAGTGATAGCCCCTCCCGAACCAGAACTCACTCCAGAACAAAGCCTAGTAGCCTCCATTCAACACCAAGTCGCCGAAATTACGGAGCGCTACGGCAATGGACTGATTCAGTCCATCGAAGCCAACTTTATGGCAAGTCGTCTCATGGTCAAAGTTAGCGATCGCTGGTATGAACTCAAAGAGTCTCAGCAAAATAAGTTAGCTGACGAAATCCTGCGCCGCTCTAGAGAACTGGATTTTAGCAAATTGGAAATCACCGACCTCCAAGGGACGCTAGTCGCTCGTAACCCAGTCGTCGGGTCTAATATGGTAATTTTAAAGCGACAGGAATTGGCAGTCAATTTATAGACAATCAGTGCCTTGTGCATCGAGAATGTCTCAATTCCAAGTCTGCTTGTGTATCTACTACCCGTGTTTTTGTACCAATCTCTTTCCAGCTAGAACCACTAAGCTGTTGTGCATTTAAAAGAGGGAGTTAGGTTTGGTGCCTTTTTCTTGTGGGATGGGCATCCTGCCCGTCCCAGCGATGCCATTTAAATGCCAATTAGCTTAATCGCTCAATAGATCCACCTGTGCAAGGGAAACAAGTAATCATGCAAGCCTGGGGAGATATACAAGAGCTAGTCTTGCCCGTCAGACAAGGACTCGCTTTCTTGAGAGCTAGTTTGTCCGCCTCTTGGTCGGCTGACTACGAAGTGTGGCGCAACAGCTTCTTGAGGAACCGCTTACGTCTCACCTTGCGGATTTCGCTGGGTGCTGTCTTCACTGTTATCCTCCTGATTTTAGCTATGGCGGCCTTAAATCAGAAGTTTGCCTGGTCGCAACTGTTGATCGGTCTAGCCGTGGAACTGTGCCTTTTGACATGCTTAGCACTGCTCAACACTCCACTCAGTTACCGTTATCCAGGACTGCTGTTTCTCGGATTCTCTTGGTCAATCATCTTAGTGCCACAAATTGGATCTTCCCTGTTAGGGAATACCGAGCTGAATGTGTTTAACGGGACGTTCGCGTTTTTGACACAAGCCACACTCATGCCGGTGCGCTGGCCTCTTCACTTGCTGTCCCAGTTGAGTGCACCTATCTTTTATCTGGGTGTGAATCTTGCCTTCAATTTGAACGTGGATCAACAGATTTACTTGAATCTGCCACTAAATTTGTATTTATTCTGGTTTTGCTTTATCTGCGACCTTTCTGTGTTTCTGTACGAACGTCTACAACGCTCTGAGTTTCAGGGTCGTCGGGAAATTGAAGTCGCTTACCAGAAACTAGAATCCGAGCGGAAAAGAACCGAGCGACTATTGCTGAATATCTTACCCCAACCGATTGCCGAACGATTGAAGCAAGAAGAACACACGATTGCCGATCAGTTTCCGGAAGCAACGGTTTTGTTTGCCGATGTTGTGGGCTTTACTCAGTTAGCTTCCGAAATCTCGGCTGCTGAATTAGTGGTATTGCTCAACAGATTGTTCTCCATGTTTGACCAACTGGCAGAACACCATGGTGTGGAGAAGATCAAAACGATTGGGGATGCCTATATGGTCGTGGCCGGTTTGCCCACCCCCCGCAGCGACCATGCTCAAGCGATCGCCAATCTCGCGATTGATATGCAACATGCCGTGGCTCATTTTAATGTCGAGATGAACCAATCTTTGAGTATTCGGATTGGTATCAACACAGGCCCCGTCGTCGCTGGGGTGATTGGTCTCAAACGCTTTATCTATGACTTGTGGGGAGACACGGTGAATATTGCCAGCCGCATGGAATCTCAGGGAATCGCTGGTGTCATCCAGGTTTCAGAAGCGACCTATGAGTGTTTAAAACAGCACTATCTTTTCCAGAAACGAGGTGTTATTCAAGTTAAAGGAAAAGGCGAGATGACCACTTATCTGCTGATGGGCAAGTCGAGTCTGTCGCTTATATCAAGATTGCCGAGTTAATCGATTTAAGTTTAATTTTCTATTTCTCACTTGGGCTACGTTATCCTCATTGGATTTTGGGCTGTCATATTTCCCCCCATCCCTGATGCCCATTGGGTTGATTTAGCCTATTTAATTAGGAAATAAATTCATGCAAAATTTTCCCCATTCTTGATTAGGTAAGGTTTTGCTGTTTACGAATAATGTGTATTTCTTAAGGCAGATATAATATTATCATACCGTAAATTATAAAAGCATCAGTATTGTTATTAACTAGTTTTTTCTTTTTTAAAAAAATAAAAAAACATGAGAGGGGAGATAAGTTGAATGCATAGCTCTTTCTTAAAAAAACAATCAACCCGCCTCCTTGGGGCGATGTTTATCCTCCTAGGATCAGCCGCCTCCTCACAGGCAACGACCCTCACTGGCTATGCCACTTACGGCAATATGATGAGCGGAATGCGGGTAACGGCTAATTTCTTGGATGGCTCCTCCCAAACTCTGACTTGGGGTGCTACGGATTCGCGATCGGGAGGAGTTTTCGGTAATGCCTGGGGTTTAACTCAATCTGGTAATACCTACGCACCTGATAATTCCAATCCAGAGGCAGCGGCCTGGATTTTGAGCAATTATGGTTCAGGTATGACGTCTTTGGTGATTGATGCCATTCCGGGAAACACCGTTTTTGATAATTTATATGAAGTTGACAGTCCCCTACAAACACCCGGTTCAGAAAGAGGTTGGCCTTTTCAGGTGGTTTCTGGACTAGGCCCAAGTTCCTTTAATTATTCCGTCCCCATTGATAGCTCTTATGGAGACTTGTTTGGAAAATTGTCACTCTATTGGAGCGGTGGATTTACAGGCATACTGAGATTCTTTGCCGATGCAGATACCGGTACTAACAATGACCCCGTTAAACCCAAAGACCCAGTCGAGTACAATTCTCCGCCAACGGCCTATTTTTCTGCACCCACCATCTACGAAGGGCAATCCGCCTCAACCGTAGTTCAAGCGACAGACCCTAGTGCAGAAGCCATTACATTTTTGCTCAATGGTGGCAATATTGGCACGGACTACGCTAGTACAGGCATCCGTCAAGTCGGCGTAAATTTTGGGACCTTTCTCGATAACGGCGATTATACTTATACGGCTCAAGCGAGGGATGAAAGCGGCAATTACAGCCTTCCTGTTACGAGTACGCTCAGCGTCTTAAATCTTCCTCCCACTATCACCAGTGTTAACATTCCTACCATTTATGAAGGCCAATCGGCGTTAGCTGATATATCCGCCACTGATCCAGGTGCTGACTCCGTCAACTTCTACCTGAACGGGAATTATGTGGGTACTGACTTGAATACATCAGGAGTTCGCACCGTTAGCACCAACTTAGGATACTTTGCGGATAATACTTACATTCCCTATACAGCTACCGCTTTAGATAAAGATGGAGCTTGGAGCGAGCCAGTTGCCAGCGGGCTGAGTGTCTTAAATGTAGCTCCAACCCTAACGAGTTTCGACCTGGCAGAGTACGTGATTAATGAAGGTCAATCGGTAACCGCCCTCTTGACGGCGACTGATCCAGGCGCAGACGCACAAACATTTTTTATTGATGGGGTAAATATTGGCACTGATTTGCAAATTTCCGGCACTCGTACAGCCACAACAAATCTCGGCTCCTTTGCCCCAGGTACCTATACCTTCACAGGTTTAGCACAAGATAAAGATGGGGATTGGAGTAATCCAATTTCCAGAACGATACAAGTTTTGAATGTTGCTCCAACCATCACTCAAGTCACTCAGAATTTAGTGGCCAAGGCCAACGATTTCTTTGATTTTACGGTGTCCGCCGTTGACCCCGGAAAGGATAGTACAGCTCTCACCTACGAGTGGGATTTGAATGGGGATGGCCTATTTGATGACTTTGTCGGTGCGGCTGGGCAGTGGACTTTTCCAGACTACGGTAACTATAAAGTAGCTGTGCGAGTCTCGGATGGGAATGGTGGTTATGCTTATAGTTCCTTTGACGTGGAAAGCGTTCCTGAACCGAGTTCGGCGCTGGGTGTATTCGTGTTTAGTGCTGGTGGTGCCGCTGCCTTATGGAAGCGTAAGCAGCAATCCAAAGGGAAGAATCCAGGCTGAAACGTTGAACAAGGCAGAAGGCATCGGCTCTCATACGAGGAAGCAGAATGCTTTCATGTTTTGTTCTTTTATGGGATGCAAACCCCTCCTGAACTCCGAGCCTGTGAACATTGTTCACTCTTGGCTTAATAGCCTTACACAAGCGAGAGTCGTGGGTTCCATGTCGTTCGCGTAGCGTTCTCCGTAGGAGTAGGCATTACTTGTGCCTTCGGCCTGCTGTCCTCTGCCTTTTTTGGTCATGTTTTCAGTCCCCAGTCTTCTGTACACTAGGTGTGAGCAAATCAGGCGATCGCGCACGGGAATAGGCTCCATCCGACTAACCAAAGAAAGCGGTATGGTTACAGCACTCTCGTGGGATCTTTGATGGTAACCTGGAAAATGACATTTCTAAATGTAAAGACCGTTTTTCAGAATCTGAAAAGGTAGCTTCAAAACATAGGCGCAGCATGGTCACCACCACAGAAAAGACAAACACTGGCGTAATTATCCAAATCATCGGTCCCGTTGTCGATGTTGAGTTTTCCACCGGCAAGATGCCGCAGATTTACAATGCCTTGAAGATTGCAGGCAAGAACCAAGCCGGACAAGATGTCTCCGTCACCTGCGAAGTGCAGCAGCTATTGGGAGGCAACCAGGTACGAGCGGTAGCGATGAGTACCACCGATGGACTGGTACGCGGCATGGAAGTGGTGGACACAGGTGCCCCCATTAATGTGCCAGTCGGCAAGGCAACCCTGGGTCGGATTTTCAACGTGCTGGGTGAACCCGTAGACAACAAAGGTGCCGTCAATTCCGAGGAAACCTTCCCCATTCACCGCTCGGCTCCCAAATTCACGGATCTGGAAACCAAACCTTCGGTTTTTGAAACCGGAATTAAAGTGATTGACTTGCTGACGCCCTATCGGCGCGGCGGCAAAATCGGTCTATTTGGCGGTGCGGGTGTTGGTAAGACCGTAATCATGATGGAGCTGATCAACAACATTGCTACCAATCATGGTGGTGTGTCGGTGTTCGGCGGTGTGGGCGAACGCACCCGTGAGGGAAATGACCTCTACAATGAAATGATCGAGTCAGGGGTTATTAATAAAGATAATCTCAACGAATCGAAGATTGCCCTAGTCTACGGTCAGATGAACGAACCCCCCGGAGCCAGAATGCGTGTGGGTCTTTCTGCTCTGACGATGGCTGAGTACTTCCGGGATGTGAACAAGCAGGACGTACTCTTGTTCATCGACAACATCTTCCGGTTTGTGCAAGCGGGTTCTGAAGTATCTGCGCTCTTAGGTCGGATGCCCTCTGCTGTGGGATATCAGCCGACTTTGGGTACGGACATGGGAGATTTGCAAGAGCGGATTACTTCCACAACGGAAGGCTCTATTACCTCAGTTCAAGCGGTTTACGTGCCAGCGGATGACTTGACCGACCCCGCACCCGCCACAACCTTTGCTCACTTGGATGGAACAACGGTATTGTCTCGTGGTTTGGCAGCTAAAGGGATTTATCCGGCTGTAGACCCACTGGATTCAGCTTCCACCATGCTGCAACCCGCTGTCGTCGGAGAAGACCACTACAACACTGCCCGTGCTGTTCAATCCACGCTTCAGCGTTACAAGGAACTCCAAGATATCATTGCGATTTTGGGCTTGGATGAATTGTCAGAAGATGACCGACTGATAGTGGCTCGTGCTCGTAAGATTGAGCGCTTCTTGTCTCAGCCGTTCTTTGTGGCAGAAGTCTTCACCGGTTCTCCGGGTAAGTACGTGAAGCTGGAAGAAACGATTGACGGCTTCAAGCGGATTCTCGCAGGTGAATTGGATGACCTGCCAGAGCAAGCCTTCTACCTGGTGGGCAATATTAACGAAGCGATCGCCAAAGCCGAGAAAATCAAGTCAGGTAGCTAAAATTTCCCTCAGTAGGGTGGGCGAGAGCTTGCCCTACTGTATGGGCGTAATGCCTTATGCCCTGGATCAATTTATCACTTTAGACCCTTTCTAACCCCTAACCCCTACTCACCAACGGATGACTTTAACTGTTCGTGTAATTGCTCCCGACAAAACTGTTTGGGATTCCGAGGCTGAGGAAGTAATTCTCCCCAGCACCACTGGACAACTGGGTATATTGTCCGGTCACGCTCCGCTATTGACCGCTTTAGATGTGGGTGTGATGCGAGTTCGTCCTGGTAAAGATTGGTTGCCCATCGCGCTCATGGGTGGCTTTGCCGAAGTCGAAAATAACGAAGTGACGATTCTTGTTAACGGTGCTGAGCGTGGAGATGCAATCGACAAAGCAGCAGCTCTCGAAGCTTACACCAAAGCTGAAGAACGTCTCAACCAAGTTCAAGGCACGGAGAATCGGCAGGAGCAAATTCAGGCGAATCAAGCCTTTAAGCGCGCACGCGCTCGTTATCAAGCGGCTGGTGGCTTGATGTGAGCCATAAAAAAGGCAAAAGAGAAGGCGTGAGTCCTTTCTTTTGCCTTTTAGTTAAACGACTTCGCTGGATTAAGCGCTGCCCGTGAAAGTCACTTCGGGAAACTTCGACTGAGCTTCCGCCATCGGGCGGCGTCTACCTTCTTCTTGCCAGTAGTTAATGACTTCCGTTGCCTTGTTGAGCAAGTCAATGCGATCGCTTTCGGAAATCCAGTGTTTGGCTTCCAATTCGTTCTTCAGCTGTTCCCAGGCATCATTCCGAGGCCAGAAAAAGTATGAGGTCAAAGGGCTAGTCCCTTTACCCACCACTTGATCCACAGCTAGAGCTACGTTTTCCTCCAACCAGAGCACTTTTAGAATAAATTTGGCCAATCGCACCTCCAGCGAGACTTCAGGCGTTCTGAAATTATTGTACAATTTTCTATTTTAACCTACGGTGTATCCACCTGAGTGATGACTCATCCACAATCCCAAACATTCACTCCCCAAAGCACAGCTATTGTGATTTTTGATATTGATGGCGTCGTGCGAGATGTGGCTGGGTCTTATCGACGGGCGATCGCAGATACGGTAGAGTATTTCACCCACGGTGTTCACCGACCTTCTGGAGTAGAAATTGACCAGCTCAAATCAGAAGGATTTTGGAACAATGATTGGGAAGCGTCACAAGAAATCGTTTACCGCTACTTTGAGTCTCAGGGTCAGGCGCGCACACAAGTGGATCTGAATTACGAGACCCTCATTGCCTTTTTTCAGTCTCGTTACCAAGGCCCAGACCCCGAACACTGGACGGGCTATATCTGCACCGAACCGTTACTCATCCAATCCAGCTATCTAGAACGTCTAACCGCCGCCGGAATCGGTTGGGGCTTTTTTAGCGGTGCACCCAGACGCGAAGCTCAATATGCACTCACCACACGTCTGGGTCTTGTTAACCCGGTGCTGATTGCCATGGAAGATGCTCCTGGCAAGCCTGACCCTACAGGACTGTTGGCAACCATTGAGCAGTTAGGACAACGGCACAATCTTGAGCCAAAAACGCCTGTGTTCTACGCCGGAGACACGGTGGCCGATATGTACACCATCCAGAAAGCTAAAACCCTTTATCCCGAACGAACTTGGATTGCAGTTGGCATTCTACCGCCTCACGTTCAGACCGTACCCGAACACCGTGATACTTATCAACAGACTCTTCAATCAGCGGGTGCAGGGGTGGTATTGAATAATGTTGAACAGTTGACTCCCGAACGAATTCAACAACTTGTACTTCAAGGCTAAAGTACGGTAATTCAGACAAGCCCTCCTACCCCCATCCCACAGGCAATTTCTGCTCTTCAAATCGGCTTTCTGAGAGGATTGCTCGCTTACCTAAATTTCGTCCACAATTTTTACCCAGCCTTGCCGCACAGCGTAAATCAGCCGCGTTAATAAATCTTCATCTTCTTGTGTGAAGGAATGATCCAAAGGAGCGGTCATCAAGTCATGCCAGTCAGCAAAGCTGATTTCATGAGAATGAATCACTTTAGCAAATAACTCCGGAAGCCGACATGAGCTAGTGCTGTCTTTATACTTTAGTTGCTCTTTCCCAAATAACATATAGTTAGTGCTGAGGAGCCGTTTTGTCTAATAGAAAGTACCATTTTAATATTTAGTTTATATCTTCTCAGGGATAGATATTTTTTCTTAAAACAATGCCTTTAAGACAACCCTGACTCACTCAATAGAATAAACTGGCTTTCAGCTGTGGGTGAGCCTGAGTGCTGCGATTAATTAATTTTTTAAAGTTATCAGTAAGCGAATTGGGATGAAACTCTGAGGTTAGTATAACCTACACTTATGAGTATACCCAATTTAAAAATTATCTCAACAAATAATTTTAAGTAATTGTTAAAAACTAAAGCGTTTTGTTAACTTAATCGGCACAGCACTCGATTTGAAAACTCTTTTGACTTCATGATTGTTTACAATCATAAGTTTTTACAGAACTCCAATAATTAAAGAGTCCATGAAACGAGGGGTTATTCTGCCTGTACCTTAGGGAATAAGCCTTATGATTTCGTGTACAGCTCATTGAGGTTTAATTCAATTTTGTTCAGAAATCTTGAGGTCACGAAAAGAAAAGTAAAAAATATTTACCTGAATAGTTGTTTGAGGGAGGACGACTAATTTGTGCCAAGTTTACTTCCTGGAATCAACAATCGCTCAGTTATTTGCTCATGCCCTTCAACAAGGGAAACTAACCCTAACAGATCGCTGTGTGTTAATGACAGCACTTGTAAATAATTCTCTTTGCCAAGAAGAAGAAATCTTAATTAATCGGTTGTTGCACGCAGTGCGCCGAGGCAGATTGCAGGTTGTGGATGAGTAATTTTTATCCAATGGGATATGGGTTATGGGTCGTGAGTTAGTGAAGCTCCAATCCCCAATCCCCAATCCCAATCCCCAATCCCCAATCCCCAAACTCTAAGTTTTATCGTGAGCTAGAGCTGACAAGCTTAAGGAACATTCCAACAATTACTCTTCCTAGGCTCTACCTCCTAGTTGTCTTTATCTCAAAGTTAGGAACTTCTCCAAGGCGGCAACCATGACGGGAGGCCAACGACGAATCGTTTTAACCCACTCTAAGTCTTTATAGCGATTGTCAAGACCAACCACTGCCGCCCAATTGCTCTCCGCTTCACCGCGTTTTCCGTCTTCCCACAACACAGCCGTGAGTGCGGCTCGTACATCAGGAAATTGTGGGTATTTGCGGATAATATTGCGTAGGGTGCGAAGGGCTTCTTGTTTCTGGCCCGTTTGATAGAGGGCGAGGGCGTAGTTGGCACGAGCAAAGGCAAAATTGGGTGCTAAGTCGGCAGCTTTTTCATAGCCAGCGATCGCCTCTTCCCATTTTCCCTGTCCGGCTTTGGCATTCCCCAAGTTGTTGTAAGCCATTGCATCAAGAGGGTCGAGTTCCAGTACTCGCTTGTAATCTGCGATCGCTTCCTCCCACTCGCCCAATCCTTCATAAGCCGTACCCCGATTGAGATAGGGGTCTGGTGCATCGGGAGCTAACTCAATCGATTGATTAAAATCTGCGATCGCATCCTTTAACTTATTCTGACTGACTCTAGAATTTCCGCGATTGCTCCAACCGACGGGATTATCTGGCAACAGCTCAATTAATTGAGTCCAATACCCTTCAGCCGTCGGGAAGTCACCTTTATTTGTCGCGGCAAACGCTTGCTGCCTGAGTTCATTAAATTGTTGCATCTGAACCTCAGTCAAGTCAGATGCCTGTACCTCCTGCGCCATCACTGGCGATACCATCACTAAACTTGCGATTACGACAACCAGTAATGCACTCAGAACTCTCAAAAACCAGCGAATCATTAGAATGCTTTTTCCTTTATTCTTATATCAAATTGGGATGTAAGTCCGAGCCAGAAGTCAAGAGAAACCACTGACATTTGACCGCTCAATTTTGGATTAAATACGATTTTTGGTACAATCCGCTAACTTTAGCGATGTAATAAATCCCAAATCCCAAATCCCAAATTGAATGACCTTCTACTCATAATTTAAATGCTTCCGAGCCGCTACTGTCGCAACGCGACCACGAGGCGTCCGGTGTACGTAACCAATCTGTAAAAGATAAGGCTCATACACTTCCTCAATGGTTTGAGCATCTTCCCCTGTTGCTGATGCCACAGCCTCCAGACCCACAGGCCCCCCATTGAATTGTTCAATCATCACACTCAGGACAAGCCGATCCGTCCAATCTAGACCCATCGGGTCTACATTAAACACTTCTAACGCTTCTTCGGCAAACTCTTTGTTAATGGGTGCAACTTTCTTGACTTGGCAATAGTCCCGAACCCGCTTTAAAAGTCGGTTCGCAATTCGAGGGGTTCCACGAGAACGACGGGCAATTTCTTCGGCACCCTCTTCGGTTACAGGCACTTTGAGAACCTCGGCGGTTCTTTTTACAATTAAAGTCAGTTCATCGGTTTCATAGAAGCGCAGACGTTGGATCAAACCAAAGCGATCGCGCAGGGGTGAAGTGAGTGACCCAACTCGCGTGGTTGCCCCCACCAAAGTAAACTTGGGCAATGGAATACTGCGAGTCTTAGCGGTTTGACCCTTACCAATAGTGAGATCTAAGCGATAGTCCTCCATTGCCGGATACAGCAATTCCTCCGTCATCCTCGACATCCGGTGGATTTCGTCAATAAATAGGATATCTCCTTCTTTAAGACTGCACAGAATGCCCATAATGTCTCGTGGGCGTTCTAAAGCTGGTGCTGCCGTAATTTTGCAGTTGACCCCCATCTCCGTCGCCAAAATCAGCGACATGGTGGTTTTCCCTAATCCGGGCGGGCCATACAAAAGTAAGTGATCGAGTGATTCGTTTCTACCTTTTGCCGCTTGAATCGCAATGTCCAAAACACTCTTTAATTCTTTTTGCCCAATGTAGTCAGCCAGTCGTTGGGGTCGGATACTCTCTTCCTGGTTACCTGTTTCGTCTGCCCTTGCCGTTGCCAGCAAAAGGTCTGCGTCTTCTGTCTCAGGTTTGCGGAAATTGTTACGGCGACCCTTACCCTTGGATTTTTTGCTGGACTGAGGTTGCCGATCTGGTTCTTGAGACTGTTGTTTAAAGGAGGTTATCGCCATAATTAAGTCATCGTTCTGAGTGAGCTTCCTCTGAGCCAGAGAATGATGAGAGCATGGAGGACTAATGACTGATCGCTAAGGACACTCAAGCCATGCTCGCTAAACGAATCTTACCTTGCTTAGATGTGAAAGCCGGACGGGTTGTTAAAGGTGTTAACTTCGTTGATCTCAAGGATGCCGGTGATCCAGTGGAGTTAGCTCAAGCTTATAACGAGGCAGGAGCCGATGAACTGGTGTTTCTCGATATCACCGCTACCCATGAAGACCGGGAGATTATCATTGATGTGGTCTATCGCACAGCCGAACAGGTATTTATCCCCTTAACCGTGGGTGGCGGGATTCAATCCTTAGAAATGATTAAACTATTGTTAAGGGCTGGGGCAGATAAAGTTAGCATCAATTCCTCGGCGGTGCGTAATCCAGATTTTGTTAACGAGGCTAGCGATCACTTCGGCAATCAGTGCATAGTCGTTGCCATTGATGCGCGACGCCGCCAAGATGCCAACAATCCAGGGTGGGATGTCTACGTGCGAGGTGGACGAGAAAACACAGGCAAAGACGCCATCTTGTGGGCCAAAGAAGTGGAGCAACGCGGTGCTGGCGAACTCCTCGTGACGAGCATGGATGCCGATGGAACCCAAGCGGGGTATGATTTAGAACTCACACGTACCATCGCCGAACAAGTGCAAATTCCCGTTATTGCCTCCGGCGGAGCAGGGAATTGTGCTCATATTCATGAAGCACTCACCGCAGGGAAAGCCGAAGCGGCGCTTCTGGCATCTCTGCTGCATTACGGGCAACTCACCGTCTCCCAAATCAAAACCTATCTGAAAGAACGTCAAGTCCCTGTGAGATTTTAGCGTAATACATTTGGCTTTAAGTACTCGGAATGAGGCACTTTTGTCATACAGATCGTACCGCTTTACTCTGTGCAGCAGGCAAAGCGGCTGCTAGAATAGGGGGTGACTGTTACATTTCGTAATTTATGTTGATTTTTATTTTAATACTTGATGTCGCGTTAGTGGCTTGGTCGCTGCACCTGATGCAGGAAGCCTTCGACACCCAAGAATTCTCTCTCATGTTAGCTGGCACTTTAGTGGCGATGTCAGCCGCCGCCATGTTAGTGGTTTATTTCCTGATGGGTAGTTACGTTGGCTATCTGACTCACATGGCTCAATCCTCCAGCTTGTTTTACTGAATTATGCCTCTTTCTCCCCAAAAGCTTGACGAAACAAAATTATCAAGCTATCGTAGAATACGCGGTACGGGGTTATAGCTCAGTTGGTAGAGCACCTCAATGGCATTGAGGGGGTCAGCGGTTCGAATCCGCTTAGCTCCATGTAAATAAACCATAAATGAAGAAGCCGAAAACAGATTTAACTTCTGTGTTTGGCGCAACAGCCCATCGGGGTTACCCAATCCGATTGGCTAACTCCCTGATTCCGCCAAAGAGTGGGAAAGATTGACGAGAGTCAAGGGAATTTGCGGCTCATTCTTATTGCATAACTTGGATGGGCAGGATACCCAGCCCACAGAAAAAGGCTGAAACCGAACTCGCTCTCTTAAATGCACAACAGCTGCGTCTCCTGGTTAATAGCCTATGGCATGATGCCTCGATAGAGTCCTCTTCCTCATTTTGACTCCGAACTCAGGTACAAACGCAACCCTAAAATAGGACGAAAAAATCGAGTATTTATCAGATTTTGGCTTTATTTATACACAAAATATCTTTGCCAAAGCGTTGCCCAAAAAATTACTCACAGCCCTGGGTTCAGCTAGAGTCCTTAAAGAGCGATCATAGAAGAAGGCTTCGATGAGCTGTGTCACGGAAACGAACAGTGACACTATTTATATAGATGTTGATGTCGATTCTAAAGATATTGGCTACATTGAAATCTATCTAAGGTAACGATAAATGATACGTGAGTCGTAAGCTGTGGAAGTCATTTTCAAGCTTTGAGGCTCCGGGTGGATATAGGGGCGGGTGTCCCCAGATTACTGAAGACTCTTATAGGGATATTATTATGCAGTCTGAACAACAACAGCGCATCATGGGCTACTTCATTGAGGAGGCAAAAGACCATCTCAATACCATTGAGCAGGGTTTGCTCAGTCTGCAAAGCACAATGGAAGACAGGGAGATGCTCAACGAAATCTTCCGTGCTGCCCATTCCGTCAAAGGTGGAGCAGCAATGTTAGGAATTAATAGCATTCAGCAAGCAGCTCATCGCCTTGAAGACTGCTTCAAAACCCTACAAGAGTCGTCAGTCAAACCAGACCATCAGTTAGAATCCCTCTTCTTGCGGGTCTTTGATACCCTTCAGGCACTCGTAGAGCAACTTCAAAGCCCGTTTGGCCTAAGCGACGAAACCGCCGGGGAAATCATGTCGGATGCTGAACCCGTGTTTGATGAACTCAACACGCATCTAGAAACGCTGGTCAAAACAGTAGACGAACCTTCTGTGGTAACGGTTGAAGCGCCCAAGGTAACTTTGGTAAATTCTCCTATGAATACAGCAAATCCCAAAACCCTGCCAGCCAACTTTAAACGAGATGTCCTGATCGAGCTGCGGGAGATGTTACAGCTATTTAAACAGCAAGACCAGCCCGAACATCGGGAAGCCTTACAGGTTCATTGTCTGAATCTCGTCCGGTTGGGCGAACAGCAAGACCTCCCCGGTTGGGACGAGTTACTAGAGACGGCACGGGTCGCGATCGCCTGTTCCTCAAATTCCTATCGCCTGCTTGCCAACATTGTCATCAAAGAAATCAAACAAGCTCAAGAATTAGTGCTCGCCGGTCGCTCGGTTGAAATTTGCGCCAGCGAACAGCTCAAAGCCCTAGCTCCAGAGCCTCCCGCCTCCGAGACTCCAGTGGCACTCCAATCCCAAGAGTCAGAATTTGATCTAAATTTTGACCACGAGGTTGAACAAGACGCTCAAGAGTCCGAAACCCTAGAATCTCATAGCCAGCCGTTTCAGAATCAGAGTGAATCGTCATTAACCAATCTCTTTGAAAGCTCAGACACACAGATTCAAGCCGACCTCCAAGACTACACACCCGACACTAGAGTGGAAGAGGAAAGTCCTTCCCCTCAAGCCTTTGTCCAGTCGGAACAGCAGACAACGAGAAAAATTTACCGATTTGCCGCCCCCAGCGAACCCGAAGTTGGTGTGGCAGAACTGAACACTCTGGCGGATATTTTTGAAGGTCAAATGCCCGATTTGGATGAAACCTGGCAAGACGAAGAAATTATCAGTTTAGATGACAACTCAGCGGCCTCTCACTCCGGCAATTTATTTAGTTTGGATGAACAAAGTGATTTTTCTGACCTCGTCAGCGATCTAGATAGCTTAGATTTAACCAATGAAACCTCGACGAGCGAAGACTTGATGGATTTGTTTGGGGATGAATCGCTAGAAGAAGCCGTTGTTCATACTCCAGAACCAACCCACTCAGACTGGAGGGGTCTAAACACTGAAACACCCCTAAGTACAACCGATGCGGTGACGAATGACTTTTCTGATTTGCTATTTGAGGGAGATAACCCCGATCCCGTGTTCGATTCCAGCCGCGAATCAGATGACTTAAGCAATTTATTTGGGGACAGCTTCTTTGAGGAAAACAGTCCTCTGGAACAAGACTTAGATGATTTTGATTTCGAGGCTAACGCTACCCCCCAATTGCAGAACCCGGACGATGACCTGTTTGCCGATCCCGTGGCGGATGTGTTTGCAGAAGCTCCAGAGGAGTTATTGAAGGATACAGAAGCATCAATCAGTGAGAGCTTCGCCACCGAAGAAAATGAGTTTCTTGCTTTTGAAGACTCATCACAGGAATTGGAAAACCTGGAGGGTGAAGAACTCTGGTTGGACTCAGCCGCCCCCACGGAGTCAGACATGGACTTTGGCGACCTAATGGAAATTTCCGAAAGCGTTGCCGATGCACATCCTCATGGGGCGAGTCCTGCGGGTGCCGTTCCATCGGCTCAAGAGTTGAGTGACGAACCCGTTATGGACCACCAAGCCACAGATTGGGGCTGGGAAGAATTGGACGAATCGGCCGCAGACTTTGATTTTGACGCCCCAGCCGATTTCAATCAAGGCGAAGAGGTAGGAGACTTTATCAATGTTGAGAGTCTCCAATTTGATGATTTCGGTGTCGAGGCGGATACGGCTGCCCTATCTCAGCCAACCGAGCGATCCCTGGACGCCAGTATCTTCGATAGGTCTACCCATGATATCCCGGCTCAGGAGACGGAGAGTTTTTCCGATTTGGCTCTGGAAAACTTTATGTCAACAGATGAGCTGAGCGGTGCAGATGATTGGAACTGGGACGAAGAACGTGAAATCTCCCTTGATCAGGTCGCTGACTTTAACCTGGAAGGAGATTTTACTGATACCACGACGGCTGACCCGATGTCAGAAAGCTTAGGGCAGTGGGATAGTCGTGCAGCCGAGGAATTGCCTTCTTTGGAGAATGCTGCAACCGAAGAGTCTTTTTGGGATGAGCATCAGCCAGAGCTAGCCTCGGATGAGTTGGAGTTAGCCGGAATGGACGCTGAGGGCGAAGCTTCTGCCCTCGATTTTGATTTCGAGGAAACAGCCAGCGATAGCTTCAACCTTGAGGCCAATAATAATGGCGATAGGGATGACTTGTTTGAAGACGCCGAGGGCGAAGCTTCTGCCCTCGATTTTGATTTCGAGGAAACAGCCAGCGATAGCTTCAACCTTGAGGCCAATAACAATGGCGATAGGGATGACTTGTTTGAAGACGCCGAGGGCGAAGTCTCTGCTCTCGATTTTGATTTCGAGGAAACAGGCAGCGATAGCTTCAACCTTGAGACCAATAATAATGGCGATAGGGATGACTTGTTTGAAGACGCCGAGGGCGAAGCCTCTGCTCTCGATTTTGATTTCGAGGAAACAGCCAGCGATAGCTTCAACCTTGAGACCAATAACAATGACGATAGGGATGACTTGTTTGAGGATGAAGCCCTCTCCACCAGCGTGGCAGCCCAAAGTGCGGCATTGGAAGCTCTAGAAGCTTTCCAGGATTTGTTAGAGACACCCACCGCAGAAGCTGAAACCCAGGCCAGCGAAGGGTGGGAGTTCTCCGGCTTAGAAGAGCTAGAAGATCCCTCTGAGTTGGATGACCTGAACGGCTTCTTTAATACAGAAGACGTGAGCGAGACGGATGCGCGATCGCCGATTAGCGACGCTGACTCGTTTTGGGAGGAAGCGCACGAGCCAAGCCACTCGCAGGTCGAGCAGGCACTCGACTTTGAAGACTTTTCCCTCTTTGACATACCAGAGGCACCTGACAACGCAGCGGTCGCCAGTCGGCCAGAATCAGCGCTTCCCGAAGAAACGTTTGAAGACTTGCTCTTCGAGTCCAGCGCTTCAGAGGTAGACCAGGGAACCGACCTTTCGGATGCCTTCTTAGATACCCCAGAAAGTGACCTCTTTGACCTGGAATTCACAGAAGCTGCTTCTGCGGAAATGGAAAGTGCGGTGTTAGACGCCTCACCCATGTCAGATTTCGAGGCTATGTTTGGGGATGAATCTACAGCGGAAACCGAGGGTGCAGCGGTAGAGGCTCCAGCACTGTCAGACTTCGATTTGTCGTCGTTCAGTGCGAATGAATTGAATTCGGATGCGGATTTATGGGCCGGCGATTCGTCATCCTTAGAATGGGCGTTTGAGGCAGAGGAAGAAGCCACCGCAGAGGCTCAAACCCCGCTTTTTGAATGGGACGAAGCTCCTGATGCCACTGTTGAGAGTGCTGCATTAGACAGTCCATCCGCGTCAGATTTAGATGGGCTGTTGGGTGATGGAATCTTTGGAGATATCGATTCCCTCGATGTTGCAGATAACGCAACGGATAACTTGTTTGACACCGAGATGGCTTTGAGTGAGGAGCAACAACCCACACAGGAAGCTGTGGCTGATGATCTCCTCGATTTTAATTGGGAAGGTACAGGTGCGATTGAGGCCGATAATTTCGATGATTTCTTCAGCATTCAGACAGATGAGGTTGCGGATGCCGAAAATTGGGATGAGTTGTTAAACGCGGCACAAGAGGCTGAGGTGCCGGATGCCGAAGCCACGGCGCTATCCGAGAGCGTTACGGACGCACCTGTTGACGCAACAGCCTTGGACTTTGAGGCCATAGAGGATGAAACGGCAACCGCATTGGATCTGGATTGGGGACCCGAAGAGAGTGATCACCTGTTCGCCGAGAGTGGGGCGGACGCGCATCTGCACGCGCTCGCTGCACAGGATTCAGCGGTGGATAGTTCTCAAGCCTTGGAATTCGACGATTTAGAAGCCATGCTGAATGGGGGCGAGGAACTAGCGGTTTCGGGTCTAGAAGCCTGGGACGCCACGCCTGAGAATGGTGAACTCAACGGTCTCGATGAATTTGCCGATTTAGAGGCGATGCTGGCTGAGGCTCCTAGTCACCCAGCTACCGAATCAAGCGACTTGGATGTGTTTCAAGACCTCGATTCCCTGTTAGAAGAAGAGACCCCAGCGATGGCTCCACCAGCCCCAGCACCCGTGAATCGTGCAACTGCCAAAGCAGGTTCCTTAGCAGACGAATTCGGAGACCTGGAGAGCCTGCTAGAGCAAGCCGATAAGAGCATGGGGGGGCCTCCGAGCATCATGCCCGACCAAGGCAGGACGCGCCCTCCTATGCGTCCCCGTACCCCCCGCGTGTTTGAGCATACAATGCGGGTACCCGTTAAACATCTAGACAGCCTCAGCAATTTGGTGGGAGAACTGGTGGTCAACCGCAATACCCTAGAGCAAGACCAAGAACGTCTGCGGCAATTTTTAGATAATTTATCCCATCAGGTTTTAGCTCTGAGTGATGTGGGGGCGAGGATGCAAGACTTGTATGAGCGCAGTCTCCTGGAAAGTTCGCTGTTGGCGAGCCGTCAGGGCTATCGTTCTCCAGGAGTGTCCGATCTCTTCTCCCATCCGCCCCACCACTCCGGTGTAGAATACGATCCCCTGGAAATGGATCGTTTCACCGGCTTCCATTTGCTCTCCCAAGAGATGATTGAACTGATCGTGCGAGTACGGGAGTCGGCATCTGACATTGAGTTTTTGGTGGATGAAACCGATCAAGTGGCTCGGATGTTACGGCAAATCACCACCCAACTCCAAGAAGGTTTAACCCGAGCACGGATGGTGCCCTTTGCCCAGAATGCCGATCGCCTGCTGCGTGCCGTACACGAAATTTCTCGGAAGTTAGGGAAAGAGGCTCAATTACAGGTTGAGGGCCGGGAAACCTTGATCGATAAGATGATTCTCGAACACCTCTATGACCCGATGACGCACCTGGTCAATAACGCCCTGACTCATGGGATTGAGTCGCCAGAAGTCCGCAAAGCAGCTCGGAAGCCACCGGTGGGGAAAGTGACGCTGCGAGCATTCCACCAAGGGAACCAGACGGTGATTTCTATCTCCGATGATGGAGCCGGAATCGATGCCGAACGAGTCAGATCGAAGGCCATTCAGCAGAGACTGATTACTGCGGCTGATGCCAAAACTTTGACAAATGTAGAGTTATATGACTGTCTGTTCCACCCTGGTTTTAGTACAAAAGACAAAGCCGACGATTTCTCCGGTCGAGGTGTGGGGATGGATGTTGTCCGCACCAGCTTGAGTGAAATTCGCGGAACGATCCACATTGATTCCACCGTGGGCAAAGGCACGACTTTTACCATTCGTCTACCTCTGACGTTGAGTATTTGTAAAGCGCTCTGTTGCCTGAGCGATCGCGCCCGCATCGCTTTCCCCATGGATGGGGTGGAAGACATGATGGATATTTTGAATGATCGCGTTCAAACCAATGCAGAGGGACAATCCTGCATCCAATGGCGAGATACACTCCTACCCTTCCACTCTCTCTCTGATCTGCTCACCTACAAACGTCAACTGAGTCGCAACACGGTCTACGGCGGCAAACGGGAAGACGACATGATTTCCATTGTGGTGCTGCGGAGTGCAGGTAACTTCCTCGCCATCCAAGTGGATCAAGTGTTAGGTGAACAGGAAATTGTGATTAAGCAACTCGAAGGCCCACCGCCTAAGCCCGTAGGAATCGCTGGGGCTACTGTCTTAGGGGATGGTCGGATTATGGCGATCGCTGATGTTCTAGAATTGATTGACCTGGCGAACGGACGGATTCGCAAGGATGGTGGCGTCACCCTCTGGCCTAGGGAAGAACCACAGATCGAACTGCCAGGAGAAATCATCGAGGCCAAATCGGAACCGATGGTTCTGATTGTGGATGATTCGATTACCGTGCGTGAGCTGCTTTCCATGACCTTCAGTAAATCCGGTTATCGGGTCGAACAAGCTCGTGACGGTCAGGAAGCGTGGGATAAACTTCGCTCAGGTTTACCTTGCGACATTGTGTTCTGTGACATTGAAATGCCGAGAATGGACGGTCTAGAGTTGCTGTCTCGACTTCAGAAAGACGAAAATCTCGCCAACCTACCCATTGCAATGCTCACCTCGCGCGGTGCCGACCGACACCGACAAATGGCAGCTCAGTTGGGAGCCAGTGGCTACTTCACCAAGCCCTATTTGGAAGAAGTACTCCTTGACGCCGCTCAGCGCATGATTAAAGGGGAAGTGCTCTTTAACAGCAACAGCAACGCTTGATTGATTTGAAGAAGGCAGAAGCCCTCTGCCTTGGGACTTGTGCCTTCTTCAAGAATGACGTAATGACGAATGGCTAAGATTTTGACACATCAAACGCTGACCAACAAACGAATTCCTCAAGCCTTGGGTACCCTGCTGGTGGTGATGAGCCTCCTAGGACTAGCAACCCAGCCCGAACCGGCGGCGAAAGCTCAGGAGGCGAGTTTAAAAGTGGGAATTGTGCAGCGCTTTGGCGAGGAACCCACGGATCAGGTTACCTTGAAAGCCACTCCAGGCGATCGCCTGACGGTACGCTTTTTGTCAGGTGAGATGAAACCCGAAACGGTTCAACTGGAGAGCCTGAAGCTGGAAACAGTGATGCAGCCACTACAGACTCCAGCGCTGGAAGAATATTTAGTTCTGAATAACGAATCGACCTTTGAAACCGCAGAAGACAAGGCCAATCAATGGCAAAAACTGGGCATTGAGGTAGAAATAGCACAGCCGGAGCGATGGCAGGTTTGGGCAAAGCGAGATGTTTATCAAACGCCTTTACTACGGCGTATGCTCCTGCAAAATCTGAAAGCTCAAGGCGATACAACCGCCTATCTCGCGACAAAAATGGTGGAGAAATCACCCAGAGCTTCATTTGTGGTCAATGGCTTTCGCTACACTCGTCGGGAGTTAGACATTTCTGCTAAGAAAAATTTAATCCAGGTCAGTCGGGGTGCTAATAATAAAAACCCTCGTCTCTATGCCGGACGTTTGCGACTTCAGCCAAATGCCTATGGTACCTATACCTTGGTGAATCAGGTACCGTTAGAAACCTATCTACGGGGTGTGGTTCCTCACGAAATTGGTGGGGGGGCACCTTATGCCTCTGTCGTCGCCCAGACGATCTTGGCTCGAACCTATGCTCTACGAAACCTGCGTCGATTTACCGCGGACAATTACCAACTTTGCGCCGATGTCCACTGCCAAGTTTACAAGGGACTCACGAATACAGTCCCCTTGGCGGATAAAGCGATCGCACAAACAAAGGGGTTGGTGCTGACTTACAACAATGAGCTGATCGATGCCCTCTATTCTTCTACGACTGGCGGTGTTACGGCTCCTTTTAGTGATGTCTGGAATGGGCCGGAACGTCCTTACTTGGCAGCCAGAGTGGACTCCCCCAACGCCGTCTGGGATTTGTCGCAAAAATCATTAGCGGATGAAAACAACTTCCGTCAGTTCCTGAACTTGAAGCAGGGATTCAATGAAACAGGACGAGATGTCTTCCGTTGGCGCAGAACGAGAACCCTTGAACAAATCACCCAGCATCTAAAGCGTTATCTGAAGAATCGAAATCATCCCCTGGTTAACTTTACGACTGTTAAGCAAATACAAATTGTGAAGCGATCGCCAGCCGGACGAATTCTCAAACTTGTCGTACAAACCGATATCGGCAACATTGAAATCGATAAAAACGACACCCGTAGTGCCTTTGAACCTCCCTTAAGTACCCTCTATTACCTAGAGCCAGTCTATGGAAGCGATAAAATCCTCAAAGGCTATGCCTTCGTAGGCGGTGGCTTTGGGCATGGGGTCGGCATGAGCCAATACGGTTCCTACAACTTAGCGAATATCGGTTGGTCAGGAGAGCAGATTTTGAATTTCTACTATCCCGGCACTCAAATCCAACCCCTCTCGTCTTCACTCGTCTTCTGGCAACCGCCGGAAGGTTCTTCCCAGCTTCAGCTATCTCCTCAAAAATGAAGCAGGAACACCCAAACCGTGCTCCTGCTCGTAATTCTTTTTGACTCTGAAGCCCGCGAACCCAAACGAGAAGGCGAGAGTACTGACTTTAATGGGGGTTATCCCAAAAAACGTGATACGGCTGCAAATTGGCACTACGCGCTGTTCGACTTTGTCGGCGCGCTTGGTGCGCTCAGCTTGGCTGGTACCCCTTGGACAATCCCTAGCTCTCAGAGCCTTTGAAGTGAAAACAGCTTTGTCTTCTTTCTAGCTAATTAATACAATGCTTCTTCTTGGTGAGTTTTGATCGTACAGTCACTCGTGGCATAGGCAACACAGGTCAGAATGTAACCCGCTTCGATCTGCTCGTCATCCAGGAAAGACTGGTCAGACTGGTCAACTGTACCATCCGTCAGTTTGCCAGCACAGGTGGAGCAGGCACCAGCGCGACAAGAATAGGGTAAGTCAAGTCCTTGCTCTTCAGCGGCGTCGAGAATGTACTCGTCGTCGGGAACTTCAATGGTGGTGTCTAGCCCTTCAGCTTCGTTGATTAATCTGACTTTGAAAGATGCCATGCGTGTTCCTCTGTAGTTGATGTAAAACGGCAGTATAAATCCAAGGGACAGCGTACCTCACACGAGCGTACTTCGTCTTTAGGAAGATTGCCTTTGCAGTGTTCGCTTCATTTCTGATACTACGAGAAAAAGCTAGAGAGGTTAGACAGGATTAGGAATGAAATTCTGAAATGACTATTAAATTAGTTATTCTTATATCGCACAGACGCGGTTGTCGAGTCAAAAATAATCCCAACATTAACTCTCAAACTCAGGTATTATGAGAAGTTCTCCACTTTTATAACTCTTCTAACCCCAGTCTAAATTTCCTATTAATTAGTATTAATTATCTTTATCAATAGAATCCATGATTTGTTCTTAGACGTGAGAATGGGGGGGCGGGGGAGCGGGGGAGCATTTAGAGATAAACTCTCCTCACCTTTCTTTAAATTTTCACATTCGGGATGCTCCTTGGCTTAGACTTTTGCCTCAACGGCTGGAAAACCCTGTGAAGAATAACGTTGAGCGGCTTCTATAAAAGCCATAACATCCGCCTCGCTCGTATTAAAAGCCGTCACTAATCGAACCGTTGTCGAATTTTCTCCTCCCCACGGGTAGAAGTAGAAGCCATCGGCAAGCAGACTGGAAATCACAGCCTTAGGCAACTGAATAAAGATTTCGTTAGCCTGCACCTGGTAACAAAGTTCCACACCCGGTAAGTCTACCAGCCCCTGAGCTAACTTCTGCGCCATCTGATTAGCATGGTTAGCATTGTTTAACCACAAATCATGATTGATATAAGCCAAAAGCTGCGCTGACAAGAATCGCATCTTGGAAAATAGATGTCCACTGCGCTTGCGACGATAGCCAAAAGTCTCTGCTAAAGTCTGATTAAAAAAGACTACTGCTTCCGCTGCCATGGCACCGTTCTTGGTTGCGCCAAAGCAGAGAACATCAACACCCGCACGCCAAGTTAAATCAGCCGGAGAACAACCTAGGCTAACGACGGCATTAGCAAAACGCGCCCCGTCGATGTGGAGGTAAAGACGATGGCTTTTTGCCACCTCAGCCAGGGCACGAATTTCATCGGGAGTATAGACGGTGCCGGCTTCAGTAGCCTGGGTGAGACTCACCGCAGCCGGCTGGACGTGATGCACAACGCCAGCACCAGCCTGGGCTAGCACGGTGGCTAAATCAGCGGCTAGAATTTTCCCATGAGAACCAGGGAGTGTGACTAACTTCGCACCACCTGTGTAAAATTCAGGTGCGCCGCATTCATCAACATTAATGTGTGATTCGGCATGGCAGTAAATGGCTCCAAACGGTGGAGTCATCACCGATAGTGCCAGGGCGTTGGCGGCTGAGCCAGTTGCCACCGGAAACACTGTGACGTCTGTCTCAAATAAATCGCTGAACTGAGTCTTTAATCGCTGTGTGTATTCATCTTGTCCATAGGGCATCGCGACTCCTGCGTTAGCTGCACTCAAGGCTGCCATGATTTCCGGTGAGATGCCGGTGACATTATCGCTAGCAAAGTTCATGGTTTTGGTATTTTAGGTTCTAGCCAGATGACGATCATTTCTAGGAGGCTGTGTTAAAAGCGTTAAAGGCGATCGCGGTTTGGATAGTTGCCTCTACTGTCGATTCTGCAACTTTCTCATTTCTTCTTGCACACCGACGGCAATCTGCAAGGCTTGATCGAGTACCCGTCCATACTCACTGGCTTTATCGCTCAATTGTAGCGCTGTCAAAGCGGTCAAATTTGTTGTAAATAACTGTGGATGTTGGGTAATAAACTTTTTGTTTTCCCTCAGGATTCGTTCTGTTTTCAGTGCCCGCTCTAAATCGGATTTCATCACACTCAGGGCTTGAATTACTTTTTCGCGATCGCTTAAACCCACACCTGGGTTACCTGCTTCTTCGAGTTGGTCGTTGATATCAACAGCTCTAATCACGGCACTGTAGCGATCAACCTCTTTCACTAGGCGTCTGACAGATTTAAACTTTACCCAGCGAAATGTAGAAATCCCTAGCTTAATTAAAAAATCCCCAGGCTCTCTCGGTTTTCCGGCTGTATAGAAATATCTGACTTTATGGGGATTTTCACCAATTAAATCGGTTAGATAGTCCTCCGTAATCACCAAGCCCTGCAAATCAGGTCGCATAGCCCTATGTCCTCTGAGTTTCCCTCCCTTCGTCTCCCCTTACCCTCCTAGTTTCCCAGCCAAAGCGTAGTGCCTTTCCTGGAGATGAAGGTAGAGAGATAGCCGTAATGCGGTGACCTCAAACGCGATCGCTCCTCAAGATTGCCGCTAGATTCATTGTGACTGACAATCCGGTGCGATCGCTCGAATTTTTGCCATAGCGTTCAACATCACTTCACGTTTGCTTGAGGTAAAGACCTACAAGTCTTACTTTTCTGAAGGTTAATGAAACTCTTTTGAAAATAGAACCCCACCCAGCATTAACCCAGGTGGGAGCATCGCATCAAATTACATCAAGATTATTAGCGATCGCCAATACTAAGGTTGAACCAAGTCAGCACGAGCTCCATGTTGAGATATTGGAGAAGAATAAAGAAGGTTCGCTGACTTTAGAGGAACGGCAGGAACTGACAGATTTACGGTTCGCTGCGGATCGTTTGATGCTTCGTAAAGCTTATGCTTGGTCTGTTCTACGCTGGCGCGGGCATCGGATACCTCCTTTGAAGGAGTTATCTGCCTCGCTGTGACCATTTCAGAAAAACTACGTCAGCAAGTTATTGTCGCAGCAGATTATGGCAGTGAATACTGTAAGACTTCCTCTCGGTTGACTGAAACACCACCAGTTATGGAACATATTCTCCCGCGAGCGCTTGACGGAGCTTCTGTCATGGGAGCTATTCTCACAGAAGCCAATCTTAGTGGAGCTGAAGTTAATTTGCTAGAAGTTGGGGGGTCGTTTTGTTGGCATAAATATCGCCTGATTGGGTGAAACAACATTCGCCTGATTGGAGGAAGGAATAATGATTAACATCCAAATAAATTAGATAATGTAAGCGTTCTTGGTTAGATGAGGTACACACACTCTCAAGGATGTCTACATTGCTCCAAGAAAAGTTCACTTTTACCTGTGTTTCTCAAAGTTATGAAAGACAAATACTCTGAATAGACCCAAATGCTTGTGGAGACAGTCTGAGTGGGCTGATTTTAGCCTAGTTAAGACCTGGATTTATCACCAAGGTTCTACAATAAACTAAAAAGCCTCATACAGCCTGAATCCTGGAAAAACAGCCCAGGCAACAGTCTGTCATTTTCCCACACCCTATCTGCACTGGGCAAAACCTGCTTTAGGTCAGCTATCATCCAAAAACGTTTTTTGCGTTTTGTTTCATGTCGTATTCACCTCAAGGAACGCTGGCTCGTGGATAAAGAATCTCTCGAAAAAATTGAAGCATCTCTCAACAAAATTCGGTCGCTATTGAACAAAATTTCAAAATTTATAAACGTCAATTATCCTCTCACAAAAATCAACGAAATAGAAGAAACAATTAAGCTTCTGCGGCCGCCCCGTTTCCTAATTATTGGTCGTCGTGGCAGCGGCAAATCAACGTTGATTAATGCCATGATTGGCAAATATGAGTGTGACATATCAGATGTAGGAACAGGAACCAAAAAGCCTGAATGGCAGATATATAAACATAACAACAGAGAACTATCTTGCCTGGATACACGGGGATTTCAAGACCCCTTAGATCATCAGGAAATTAGCGGAGATCAAATTTGGAAAATAGTAAAAAAATGTTGTCCGGATGTTGTACTATTCTTATGCAAAGCAACAGAAGTTGATGCGGCAATTGATAAGGATTTAGCCTGCACTGAGGAGATTCTGAAGAAGTTTAAATCGCATTATCACCGTGAGATTCCCCTAATAGGTGTAGTCACTCAATGCGACCAGTTAGCGCCACATTACATTCGACTACCAACTGAAGACAAGAAAAAAACTCAGAATATAGAAAAGGCCAAGGATATACTCCGTGAACATATACAGAAAAAGCTTAGCTCCGCTAGGTTGTCGGATGTTATTGCAACAGTTGCCTATGCAGAATACGCAGCAAATAAGGAGATCAAGGTTGATGTTGATTATCGTTGGAACATTGAGGAGCAGCTTATGGAGGTTCTATTAAAGCTAGTTCCTCCTGAGACAAAACCTGAGCTGGAACCCAAATGTTTAGCCGATCTAGCCAAGGAATTCGTTAATGTTATCAGGAATGTTGTTAGCATTTTGGCTCCTGTTGTAAGCAGCGCATCCCAAATTCCCGGTGTTTCTTTGGTGATTGTCCTCATAATACAAGTGAATATGGTCAAAATAATCGCCAATATGGGGGGAGACAATAACGATATTAAACTCGAAGATGCCGTGAAGTTTCTTGTGATGTATAAAGGGATGGATACAATTGTCCAAGATGTAAACGGCGATTTTATTGAGTCAGCAGTGAGTATTATTTCTCAGGTGGTTAGTGAGCAAGGAGTGATTCAAGGAATGGAAGAAACCTTATTACAATCGATACCATTCATTGGTCCTTTAATTAATAGTTTCCTGTCGGCAGACGCAACTCAAAAACTTGGAGAGGCAGCTATTTCTTACTACATCCTAAACGAGGATACCCCCCCAGATACACAAACATCTCTAGCTCCTGTTCCGGCTTATTAGCTAGAACTTGCGTATCCAATAAACTCGGTACGAAACAGAATTCCCCCACCTAGGATAAACCTAGGTGGGAGCATTACATTACATCACCTCCAGCTTAATGGACTAACTCGATCGCTCTTTTTGTCAGCGCCTCAGCCGTCAACCCGTTAAACTCCATAATTTGACCAGCGGTAGCAGTAGTTTCACCTCGCTTCCAAGCGAAGACATCACGTTTTACGGTACTCCGCAGCATCAAAGGTTCCAGCATCCCAGCAGCACCGCCAGTCACACCAATTAAGGCATCACCGCCAAACATCTTTTCAAAACCAGCATCATCCAGGAAATCACCATCCGGTTCAGAAGCAGCTTCCCACAAGACATCAGAGGGACGGTAGAGGCGGCGAGGATTGATTACCGACACAACCCGGACGCCTATGCCTTGAGATTCAAGCTGTTTAGCTGCTTCAAACACCGGGAGGAGAACCATATCTCCCACTACGGCAAAGACAACCGTCTTCTCTCCTGCTGACTCGTGTAAGACAATGCCACCATCTTGGAGTCCCTGACGCCCTTGCTCAAATGTCGTGTAAATGGGTAAGGGAGATTTGCTGGCAGTGATAATGATGCCTTTGTTCTTCGTACCCAGTGCCCACTCATACGCCACTTGGATGCTATTGGCATCGGGGGGAAAGATGGGGAAGATGTTGCCATTACGCATCATCGCGGCGAGATAGGCTTCAATTTCCGGACGTTGGTGCGTCCAGCCGTTGCGTCCCTGTTCCAAAGCCCCAGCCGTGAACAAACAAATATTAGAAGGCGTCGGGCGTCGCAGTTCCGCCATTGCCTGAGTAACAGTCTGCCAAATGGGTAAGCCGTTAATCGCAAAGGCTTCGTAGGAACACCAAAGACTGCGCCCTCCCATCAGAGCCATGCCGGATGCTAAACCAGCACAGGCATCTTCACTCAGCGGTTCATACACTCGCCCAGCAGGGCTTTGGTAGTAGCGTTCATCAGCCGTAGGGTGGAGGATTTGCAGTGCTTTGTTGATGTTGGCAATACCAGAGGCTTCGTTACCATCAGCGTTAGTAACGATAAACGACGTGTCATGTAGTCCCACAGCCCCAACAACAGCACCCATCGCCGTCGTTGCCACTTTTTTCTCACCACCAACGGTGAATTCCTCTAGAGGCAGTTTACCCAGTTCTGGAAGCGATCGCACTTTTTCCGTCGCCGCAACACGGCTAGCAGGCCCACCCCCAGCACGTTCAAAATTACTACGCACCAGTTCCCAAGCGGCTGGCGTCAGTGCACGGGTTTTGAGTGCCCCAACAATATCCTCACTTTCCAAGGTGTGATGGGCATAGAGGTTGTGAGATTTTGCCCCCCGGTCGTGGACACCAGCACCTTTGAGCTGTTTGATAATCAGCACCGTTAGCTTGCCACCCAGGGCAGACTTAGCCGCTTCATCAGCCGCGTTGAGAACTGCTTTGGTGAAGGCAAGCCGCTGTTCAAATGAGAAGGCGGTGCTATCGACATACTCACCCGATTGGTTGGCGTCGTCGTAGTCTTTGGCATTGACTAAAATGACATTTTCAAACCCGTTGCCGCGCCAGTACTCGATCATCTTTTCGTTGGACTGGGTGGAAACCATGCTGTGATGTTCCTGGCTAAAGCCGTTCCACACCAATACTGGTAAGAAGTTCGTGACGCTGGGAAAAGCCGTGTGGAAGTGAGCCATACTGCTCATGATGTAGGGTTCGCCAAGCCCGCCATCCCCGATGGTGAAGGGGAAGAGTGTGCCGCTGTTGAGCAAAGCCGCTGACATGGCGAAGTGTTGCCCTTGTCCCAAGGGGCCAGCAGGGGAGAGAAGACCGGGAATTTGACCGGAAAGGTGACCCAAAAGCCCGTGTTTTTCTCGGAAGCGATCGCACAACTCCCTCACGGTAGAAATCCCCATATCCTCTAAGGAGCGATCGAGGAACATGGCGCTGTAGAAACCGGGCGCATGATGTCCGACTTCTGTCAAGATGTTTTTGTAACCCAGCATGACCAGAGCAGCATACGCTTCCGCTTGACTGGCAAAGCCACCCGGATGTCCCGATGACTTACTGGCAGTAACTTGCAATATCAGGTAACGCAGGGCGTCAGCCGCTAGCAGTGTCTGAAACACAGCATTTTGGTCATTGGCTTGGGCGATCGCTTTTTGCCCTTGTGCGATCGCGGGTTCCTTGCCAAGCTTGTCAAAACCCGGCAACGCTTCACCAAAATACTGAATCCCTTCGCAAAAACTAGGGGCTTGAGTGGCAACGGTCATAATTTTAGATCCCTCTTCAAACAACTGCGTCCCTGTAACGGGTTGACCTTACTAGGTAGATCGTACAATCTGGCAACCCAGGAAATGGCGCTGTCAGGGGCGATCGCTAAGGAATCTGTAGTAATGAAATATCTTATTGATAAGATTGATGTCACTAATATAGTCTCTCTGGCGGGATGTTATTGCTATGGTCACGACGAAACTGCCTGATGGTCCACAAGCACCGCCGCTGTTGCAGCTCATCCAGTGGATTGCTGACCCAATCAAGTTTATGGACACTTGCGCTAACCGCTACGGAGATTGCTTTACTGCTAGGTTAGGTAGCTCTTCGACTTATGTATTTTTGAGCAATCCACAGGCGATCGAGCAAATTTTTACTGCCAATCCCAACCTCTTCGGTGTTAAGAGTGTTTTACGCCTCACACTAGGGGATAATTCTTTAATCTTGCTTGAAGGCGATAGCCACCACCGTCAGCGTCAGTTGTTAATGCCCCCCTTTCATGGGGAACGGATGCGAGCTTATGGTCAGCTTATTTTCCAGATTGCTGAACAACTTACCAGCCAGTGGACGGAAGGTTCGCATATCACAGCTCGTTTATTTATGCAAGAAATTTCCTTGCTAGTCATCTTACGGGCAGTTTTTGGTTTGAATCCAGGAGAACGCAGCCAGAAACTCCAACCGCTGCTGGTTTCCCTGGTGGATTTTATCACCTCTCCGTTGTTTACCGCCTTTACTTATTTGCCAGCTTTGCTGCGTGATTTAGGGCCGCTGAGTCCGGGACGACACTTTATCAGGCGCAAGCAGAACATTGACCAACTGCTCTATGCCGAGATTCACGAACGCCGAAAACATCCCGATCCATCTCGCTCAGATATCCTTTCTTTACTGATGTCTGCGCGAGATGAAGCAGGTCAACCGATGACAGATCAGGAATTACGGGATGAGTTGATCACACTCCTCATCGCTGGTCATGAAACTACAGCTATAGCTCTGTCTTGGGCATTGTACTGGATTCATTATCTGCCAGAGGTGAAAGAAAAACTCCTTGAGGAACTCGATACTCTCGGCTTAAACCCAGACCCCAGCGCAATTCTGCGACTCCCTTATCTCAACGCCGTCTGCTCAGAAACGCTGCGAATTTCCCCGATTCTCGTACTCTCTACCCCTCGAATTCTGAAATCCCCACTCCAGATCCTTGGTCGAGAGTTTGAGGCGGGTACGGTACTGGCTCCCTGTATTTATCTGACCCATCATCGTGAGGATTTATACCCTCAAGCGAATCAATTTAAGCCAGAGCGCTTTCTAGAACGGCAGTTTTCACCCTACGAGTATTTGCCGTTTGGAGGTGGTAATCGTCGCTGCATTGGTGCAGCGTTTGCCCTGTATGAAATGAAACTCGTACTCGTTTCTATTTTGTCACGCTTCGAACTTGCTCTTGCTAAACCGCAGCCAGTGCGGGCTGTCCGTCGGGGTGTGGCGATGATGCCTGCCGATGGCGTTAAGCTGGTCGTCAAGAGTCGGCATCAGGTCAGCAAAAATCCGGAAACCCCATCTCAAGAGGAATCGCCTTTAGCAGTTGAGAGTTCGATGTAACAGCGATCTCCACTCTACATTGGCTCTAACTGGTAGCGTCAAATTGGTTGTGAAGGTCGCTATTAACGTAGAGAATCGAAAGAAGCCATGCTGAGGGAGGTTCGTACAGGGTAAGGCCAGCCTAGAAACAAGGTATGCATTGCCCAAGCGTCTTTCCTCGCCTAGTTTATACCTTCACACAGCCTGACACAGTCCAATGAACTTACCGAATGGCCCGCAGACACCTTCTTTATTACAGACGGTTCAATTAATTGCTCAACCGACTCAATTTTTGGATAAGTGTCGAGAACACTATGGAGACACCTTCACCACACGAGTACTCGGTTTAAATTCTCCGCCTGTGGTATTTTTCGGGAATCCTGACGCCATTCAAGAAATTTTTTCGCTGCCTTCCTCCAAGTTAGACTTTCGCAAGGCAACCCATGTCTTTGAACCCCTGATGGGAGAGCAGTCCATCATTTTGCAGGAGGGACGTAGCCATAATCGCCTGCGTCAGTTGATGATGCCGCCCTTTCATGGCGAACGAATGAGAAGTTATGGTCAGCTTATTTGCGAAATTACTCAGCAGGCCATAGAAGGCTGGACTATAGGCTCCACCGTATCCATGCAGGAGGTCATGCCCAAAATTACCCTCCAGATCATCTTACAGGTCGTGTTTGGCATCGATCCCGGCCCCCGGTACCAACAGCTCGAACAAAGGCTGAGTTCGCTCTTAGATGACATTACTACTCCCTGGTACTCCAGTTTGTTTTTCTTCCCCCCCCTACAACGGGATTTAGGTGGCTGGAGTCCTTGGGGGCACTTTCTCCGACGCCGTGCGGCAATTGACAGCCTAATTTACGACGAGATTAAAGAACGCCGTGAGCAAGCAGATGCCTCTGGGACAGATATTCTCTCCATGCTGATATCAGCGCGAGATGAGAACGGTCAACCGATGAGTGATGTTGAGCTGCGCGATCAACTCGTTTCACTCTTGCTCCTCGGTTACGAGACGACAGCCGCTGTCCTGACTTGGGCTGTTTACTGGATTTACTCCACCGCTGAGGCGGAGGAGAAATTACGAAAAGAACTCGACGCTTTAGGGGATGACATCCAACCTGATGCGATCGCCCAACTGCCTTATCTGACAGCCGTCTGCGCCGAAACCCTGCGAGTCAATCCCATTGCCTTGATTTGTACACCACGAAGAGTCTTGGAATCGGTGCAAGTGGCAGGCTACCATTTTGATACGGGTACAATTCTGATTCCTTGTATTTATCTGGCTCATCGCCGTCCTGAAGTCTTCCCGGAGGCCAAGCAGTTCCAACCAGAGCGGTTCCTCAACCAAAAATTCTCGCCTTATGAGTATCTCCCTTTTGGTGGCGGGGCTCGTGGCTGTATTGGAATGGCCTTTTCAATGTTGGAAATGAAACTCGTGCTGGCAACGATTCTATCCCGTTATCAGCTTGCCTTAGCCGATCCCCGTCCTGTGCAACCCGTCCGTCGGGGCATTACCCTAGTTCCTTCTGGAGGGGTTCCGGTTGTGGTCAAGCACGAGCGAACCGCGAAGCCATTTGAGCCGATTAAAGTCCGGGATTATAAGCTCACGAGTAACAGTAACAATTAATGCGGCCCATCAACAACTTGATGAAACAAGTATGAAGTATGAAGGATAAATTTCGGGTAGCAACAGAACTTCGTCCCGCTTTGAAGAAAGCCCCTGGCAGGCGACCAGATCTATTTCAGCCTGATCCGCCTCTTGTAGTTGACGCCGAGGCTGCCAGCGAGAGCCAGAAAGCCTTGCATAGACCCGATATTATGGCGTCTCTTAATAATGTTTCACGAGCAATAAACAGTTGCGGTTGTCATCCGTGCGCGTATAACTGAGCTGGTCGGCAATTTGTTGTAAGATTGCCAGCCCACGCCCACCCCCAGCGCTAGCATCTATCTTATGCTCGTGATCTTGGAGCCACTGTTCTAAATCAAACGGCGGCCCATGATCCCAGATTCGCAGTTCTAACTGTTGGGGGTATACAGTAACTTCAAGATCTACGGATATATTGGTCGGGAGACCTTTGTGAGCATGACGGACGGCGTTGGTGAACCCCTCGGCTAAGGCTAATTGGCACTGTAACCAAACTTTTTTGGGGATAGAAGGTCGGTTAAGTTGGTCAAACCACAACAAAACCTCTTCTAACACCTTGAGGTCACTCTTTACTTGCTTGCTAGATTGGTGAAAGTCTTTCAATTGCTCAAAGCCTTTTAAATCAACAACACTTTCATCATGGTTGTCAAGATGCCGATACTCCCTGTTGAAGAATCTAGTCTAGCCTGGATTTAACCCATGCTCTACCATTGATTAACTTGCTGTGCAGTTTTATCTGACTTTCTCATTAGACTACACTCGAACTGAAAAGAGTAATTATCGACGTTCTCAACCTGTGCATCTGCAATCTCCTAAGCATGACTTGTAGTACCTCGATGCCATGAACCAAATTTTGATTATTGATGACGATCCGGCTATTCAAATCTTGCTGAAACGGACACTGCACAACCAAGGTTACGAGGTTTCAGTTGCCAGTAACGGTGAAGATGGTCTAGTACTGGCACGTAAGATACGTCCGGGACTCGTCCTTTGTGACTGGAATATGCCAAAAATGAACGGACTACAGGTCTGTCGCCAAGTTAAGGCAACACCAGAACTTTCAACGACTATGTTCATTTTGCTGACATCTCGAAATGCACTGGAGGATCGTGTTGAAGGACTGGATGCTGGCGCGGATGACTTTTTGACCAAGCCAGTGGAAATGGCTGAATTGAAGGCACGAGTCCGGGCAGGCTTGAGGTTACATGAAGCCAACCGCGAGTTGCAGCTCCAGAAGCAGTTGTTGGAGGAAGAATTAGCCGAAGCGGCTGAATATGTGAGTTCGATTCTGCCCGAACGACTGACAGAGCCACCGGTTACAATCGATGCTCGCTTTATTCCTTCTCGGCAACTGGGAGGTGATGGCTTTGATTATTATTGGCTCGATTCAGAGCATTTAGCGGTTTATCTTTTGGACGCCTCTGGACATGGCTTACGGGCTGCCTTACCGACGCTTCAAGTTTTGAATCTTCTCAGGTCGCGAGCGCTGCCTAAGATTAATTACTATCAACCCAGCGACGTCTTACGAGGGCTGAACGAAACCTTCCAGATGACCCAGAAGAATGATAAGTACTTTACCATCTGGTACGCGGTCTATAACCGAGTCAAGCGTCAACTGGTTTACTCCAGTGCAGGACACCCACCTGCCCTATTGCTTTCTGGAAGGTCAGATTCGTTCATCCAGGTGCAACGCTTGAAGACTCCAAGCTTACCCGCTGGGATGTTCCCTGATGCCGATTATATTGATGAATGCTGTGAAATCGTCGAACCCAGCACCCTGTATATTTTCAGCGATGGGATCTACGAGATTAACCAATCAGACGGCACCATCTGGGGACTTGATCCGTTCGTCCAACTTTTGACGGACTGTAGGAGTAAAAATACTCGCGATCTAGATCAGATCTTGGAGGCTATTAAAGCCGTGAACCCCAAAGAGTATTTTGATGATGATTTGTCTTTACTGGAAATCAACTTCGATTAACACGATCCTCAGGCAAGAGAATCTCTTGCCTTAGTGGGTAGAAACAATAGCGTTTTCAAATTCTTCTCGATTTGCAAAGATTTCAAAAACGCGATCCATGCTCGTTAGTTCAAATAACATTTTTATTTGCTCGTTAACCGAGCAAATAAAGAGCTTGCCACCAGCAGCTCGAACCGTTTTTAGCGCCAAAACTAGCGCCCCTAACCCTGAGCTGTCCATGAATGTAACATCTTGGAAATCAACCAACACCATATCGACACCAGAATCCACAAGGTTAGCAATCTCTTGACGAAATTGACCGGCTTTGGTGCCGTCTAAGATTCCAGAGGGTTGAACAACTTTAACTACAGGATTCATAGGCTATTGCAGACTTAATTAGTTACACAAAGATCCAGACTTTGCCAGTATAGCTGTGGCAACAGCTTTCAGCCAGACTCTACAGATCGATACAACGATTAATCCCAGAGTAAGGGGCAGCGACACCTGTAATCATTATCCGCTCTCTCAGAACGAAGCGCTAGATAAACGGCTCCTGAGCGATTGCTGAGTTCTCTAGCGCTGCCCTCTCTCAGGGTTCATACACCATGGGATTCTAGGATGCGCCCCCGACACTCAGTACCCGATCCCAGGCTATGCTCCTCCTGCCCAACCCTTGATAAATCTACTCCGAGAGCATTCCCTATTCACTTGAGACTATCCCCCAATATCCTTCCCGTGATAGACTAGAAAACATTTTCATTTCTTTACAATCAGGAAGTTATTGGACTTACTGTTTTGTAGAGCGTTATTCATGCAATCTTACGATGTCATTATTATCGGCGCGGGTCATAATGGACTGGTCTGTGCTGCCTACCTGCTAAAAGCGGGTTACAGTGTATTGCTTCTAGAAAAGCGTTCCGTCCCTGGCGGTGCAGCCACCACGGAAGAAGCTATGCCAGAGGAAGCCCCTGGTTTTAAGTTCAACCTCTGCGCGATTGACCACGAGTTTATTCACCTCGGCCCAGTGGTCGAAGAATTAGAACTAACCAAATACGGATTAGAATATCTATTCTGTGACCCTGTTACCTTTTGTCCCCATCCCGATGGCAAGTATTTTTTCGGTCACAAGTCGGTTGAGAAGACTTGTGCTGAAATTGCCCGATATAGCGAGCGCGATGCTAAAAAATATGCTGAATTTATAGACTACTGGCAGCGCGTCACCAAAGCGATCACTCCCATGTTCAATGCGCCGCCTAAATCGATTATTGATATTGCAGGCAACTATGGTGCGCAAAATATCAAAGACCTCCTCTCGGTAATCGGTGGCGTTGATAAAGCACTGGACTTGGTTCGGAATATGCTAACCAGTCCAGAAGATCTCCTCAATGAGTGGTTTGATTCCGAGTTCGTCAAAGCTCCACTGGCAAGACTCGCGGCAGAATTAGGAGCGCCTCCTTCCCAAAAAACGATTGCCATTGGGGCGATGATGATGTCATTACGTCATAACCCTGGCATGGCTAGACCCCGTGGCGGGACGGGCGCACTGGTTAAAGCCTTATTAAACCTGGTTAAGAGTAAAGGCGGCGAGGTCTTGTGCGACCAGCACGTTGAGCAAGTTTTAGTTGATGACGGTCGTGCGGTGGGTGTAAGAGTTGGTGGAGGCAAAGAGTACCGTGCTAACAAGGGCGTGATTTCCAATATTGACGCTAGGCGGTTGTTCCTTCAAATGGTTGATCCGGCTGATACCCACTCAGCTGATCCCAACCTGCGAGAGCGCTTGGAACGACGTATTGTCAATAACAATGAAACAATTCTCAAGATTGACTGCGCCCTGTCAGAGGTGCCGCGTTTTGAACGTTTCGATCACAAAGACGAGTACTTGATTGGCTCAGTGCTAATTGCCGATTCTGTGGCTCATGTAGAAGAAGCCCACTCCCTAGCAACGAGGGGAATTATTCCCGACTCTAATCCCTCAATGTATCTGGATGTCCCAACAGTACTAGACCCATCGATGGCTCCCGAAGGCAAGCATACGTTATGGATTGAGTTCTTTGCTCCTTACCAGATTGCTGGCGCAGAGGGGACAGGTTTGAAGGGTACAGGTTGGACGGATGAACTAAAAAACAAAGTGGCTGACCGTGTAATTGATAAATTGGCAGATTATGCCCCGAATATCAAAAATGCGATTATGGCTCGTCGCGTGGAAAGCCCAGCAGAACTAGGAGAGCGGTTGGGGGCATACAAGGGCAACTACTACCATGTGGACATGACCCTCGATCAGATGATCTTCTTCCGTCCCTTACCGGAAATTGCTAACTACAAAACACCGATTGAAGATCTATATCTCACAGGTGCTGGGACTCATCCGGGCGGTTCGATCTCTGGAATGCCGGGACGTAACTGTGCCCGTGTGTTTCTGAATACTCAACAGCCCATTGCCCAAAAGCTGAAAGATGCTGGTAATACTGTTAAATCAGCAGTAGAGTCTGTATTCAAGACTACTTAAGGAGTGTTGTCATCAGTACCCATAGGGGCGCTCTAAGGTGCGCCCTTACTTGAGGCGACAGGGATTTTTTCAAGAAGTCTATTATTCATTGGTCAAAATTTCGTGACTATTGATTAATGACTAATGTGATCTGTTCATGCTGTCACTTCTCATACTAAGTTGCGTTCAAACATCTAATCTAGGACGACTAGGGAAGCTGGGGAGGAGGATGTTACCTCTTTGAATGCAACTCGGTATCATAAACCAAAATCAATCTTTTTACAGAGAAATGGTCATCCGGGCTACTGATGATTTGGACAGAGCAAAAGTGATGAAATAAGGAACGCAATGTTACCGATGCAGAAGCGATGACAGACCAGCAGGTTTTAATTCTGGGAGGACAAGGGAGAATCGGCAGGAGTGTAGCGCACGACCTTGTTGCGAATACTCAGGCCAAGATTACTGTAACGGGACGGACGCTGAAATCTGAAGGCGCTGTGCAGCCGCAGGAGTCGCCGCAAGTAGAGTTTTTGGCCTTGGATTTAGCAGATCATGAAGGGTTAGAAAAAGCGATCGCTTCTCATCAGCTTGTGATTCATTGTGCAGGTCCGTTTCTCTACCGGGACACTCGTGTCCTAAAAGCTTGCATCGAACAGGGTGTAAACTATTTAGATGTCAGTGACAGCCGCTCCTTCACTCGTAAAGCGCTAGCCTTAGGGGATGCCGCTAAGGCAGCGGGCGTTACTGCTATTATTAACACTGGCATCTTTCCCGGCATCTCCAATAGCATGGTGCGTCACGATGTCGAACAGCTCGATGAGGCGGAACAAATTCACCTCAGTTATGTAGTAGCAGGTTCCGGTGGTGCTGGGGTTACGGTCATGCGGACGACATTTCTGGGTTTACAAGAACCGTTTGAAGCATGGATTGATCACCAATGGCAATCGGTGAAACCTTATAGCGCTCGCGAAACGGTTCAATTCCCGGAACCCTATGGGAAAGCCGGTGTCTACTGGTTTGATATGCCAGAAGCTTTTACACTCGTTGACTCCTTTCCTGTAAAAACGGTTATTACCAAGTTTGGCTCTATTCCCGATTTTTACAATCATCTCACTTGGATTGCAGCTCACATTTTTCCGCCCTCCTGGCTCAAAAATCCAGGGGGTATTGAGTTTTTATCTCATGTCAGCCACCGCATGACTTCTGTCAGCGATCGCTTCAGTGGCATTGGTGTCGCCATTCGCTCTGAAGTTCGGGGTCAAAAAGATGGTAAACCTACCCTGATCGGCTCAACTTTGGTGCATGAAAATACAGCAGTGGCGGCTGGTGCGGGGACTGGCAGCATTGCCGAACTTATGCTTGCCAATCAACTGAATAAATCAGGCGTTTGGCCTGTTGAACAGGCTCTCCCGACTGAATTGTTTAAACAAACACTTCAAAGTCGAGGTCTCAAGCTTAATGTTGAGAGTACAGTAACACCTGCTCCTGTGACCGAATAAAACCTCACCCAAAAAGGCTCATACAAGGAGTGATACTCCCGAATTGGAGAGTAGTTTCACACTACTCTCCACTTTTCACTTTTTCAGAACGGAGGTAGATACTCTATGGCTGGAGTTCCCCTGTCTGTACAAGTGTTTTTGTTGATGCATGGGTGGTTATTGAGCCGATATGTTTTTACCGAGAACTCAATCGACCTACATAAACAATCCATAAATTCTTTATGTTTACAAAACTCTAAAACATCAGAGCAAGAGATACCGAACTGGAGACAAATACCGGTATTGTGGAGTAAATTTAGTGACCCAATCCTCCGGATTTAATCCATAAGGGATGAAAAGGTTAGTAAACAAGGTTCTCATAATCTCTATATAGTACTCCGATAAGCCGCCTTAAGAGATATTTTTTCTTCTTGAAAGATATTAAAAAGCCCAAATGATTAGGTCAAGAGAGAGGGTACATCAGTCATTTATCTAAAATTCATTAATATCTTCAAAAACAGGCATTTAGATCCATCTTATTGAGAAACATCCTTAGAATAAATTGCTAGAACTGAAGTAACTGTTACAGGTTTAAAATCCCCTATGCGCTGAGTGATTATAAGCTATTGAATTCAATAGTAGGGGAATATAATAATAGGTAATTACAAAATTTTATTTATCTCACTAAATAATTTTAAGGCCGAATGTTTTCTTTGTTTTTTATGAAAAATATACATATACTATCCCGAAATAGGCAGAGATCCCCTGTTAAAACTATTAGGAAGGAAAAGTGAGGAATTTCTATTTAAAGAGGAAAAATAAAGGAAAATTATGAGCTTAGATTCCCATACCTTCATGACCACCATGGAAAAACGTGTGAATTTTACAAGTGAAGACAAAGCACTTCTAAAATCTCATGCTGAATGGGGAAAAGCGATTGCACCTGCAATGGCAGATCATTTCTATGAATACTTAAGCCGCGATCCAGAAATGAATGCCATTATGAATGCAAAAGAAGGGCGTATTCATCGCTTGCGTGAAACCTTTATCCCCTGGTTTTATGAAATGTTTACGGGTATGGATGATTGGGGAAATGCCTATGCTGATCGTCGTTGGCGGATTGGCCTGGTGCATGTGCAAATTGGAATTGGCCCCCAACATGTTGTACCCGCCATGGCGACTGTAGTGAATGAAGTTGGCAAACAACTGAAGGCGGATGGCAAGCCTGAAGAATTACGGGAGGCTTTAGGGCGAATTTGCATGATTGATTTAGCCTTCATTGAGCAAGCTTACGTAGAAGTTAGTTCAGCTGCGGTACTCAAAGAAACTGGCTGGACAGAAGGTCTCTTCAGACGTTTGATCTCAACAGGTGCGAGTTCAATGTAAGTCTCTGTCGGTCACTTCAAAGCACCAAAAATTGACTCAATTGCAGGATTTTAAATTAAACTAGGAACACAAGCATGGCTATCAATTCTCAAAAATTGGGGAATATTCTCCAAAACTTTGTCTCTCAAACTGCTGATGTTCAGGGAGCAGCAATGGTCACACCCGATGGTTTGCCTCTGGCGTCAAGCTTACCTGGAGGGATGGATGATGAACGGGTTTCAGCAATGTCTGCTGCTATGCTCTCTTTAGGAGAGCGTATTGGCAAAGAACTCGCCAGAGGTGACATCGATCGCATCTATGTGGAAGGAGACGAAGGCTTTAGTATTTTGACCAGTTGTGGTGAAGATGCGGTCTTTCTTGTCCTCGCCAGCAAGGCAGCGAAGCAAGGTGTTTTGATGTTAGAAATTAAACGTGCGCTTGCTGAATTAAAGCCAGTTCTGTCGTAAGTCAAATTTCTCTGAATAGTACTATGCCTCCTGCTAAATATAAGCTATTGAGCAGGAGGCATCACGTCACATCAGTCTATTTGGGTGCATTTTAAAAAAGCCTAAATAAGCTTTCAATTCTCACTTTAATTTCCTTTTGCGGAGCTAAATTCAATGAAAACATTACGTTTAGTAGTAGCAGGAACTCCAGGGGCTGGCAAGTCTACTTTTGTACGGACAATTAGTGATATTGAAGTGGTAGACACAGACCGTGCTGCAACCGATGAAACATCTCTATTAAAGCCAAAGACCACTGTAGCTTTCGACTATGGTCGGTTTGTGTTTGGTTCTATTCTGGAAGTCCAAATTTACGGTACTCCTGGTCAATCTCGCTTTAATTTCATGTGGGATTTTTTGATTCAGAGAGCTCACACCTATATTCTTTTAGTAGCCGCGCATCGACCCAATGATTTTCACTATGCTCGTCAGATTCTTCTGTTTATGAATCAACGAGTACAGATTCCGATGCTCATTGGTATTACTCATAGCGATTGTCCAGGGGCTTGTGCCACAGATGAGATTATGGCTCGGTTAGGCTTCATGAATGATAAAAATCGTCCGCCAGTCTTGAAAGTTAATCCTACAGAACGAGGCTCAGTCGTGGAAGCCGTCATGGGGTCGATGGCTCTGTTGGTGGCTCAGCAGAATGTGCCTCAATCGGCAAACAAAGGAGAACCCAGTCCATCGTCTCAGCCTAAAACAAAGGCTCCCTATCAATTTCCTCTGTCGAACTTCTCACGAGGTCGGTAAAAATGACAAAACTCGTTTTAAAGACCAGCCAAACTTCAATATCTAGTTTGGAACTGAGAATTCATACCAACTCCTCCAACAAAGTTGAGCTTTAAGGTCATCAATCGTTCATTAGGATAAAGAGCCTATGGAGAAGATTTGACTGGCTGATGATGTAAATGTACAGACTGGCTTAGTTCATTCAATGTGGCTTGGGCATCCATGAACAAATAGAAGGAGATGAGATCGCCGTCTCTGCTTACAGTGCAGGAGGCCGTGTACTGTGATCTAGACTACTGTAAACCTTATAACATTAACTTCAAAACACTGTCTTTTTTCTCAAAAGCAGGAAAATTGTGTTAATTTCATACTGCTTTTTGAAAAGTATACGACACATAAATATTTATTGATAGATTTCTATCTTAAAAGCTTAACCCATTATTTAAGCTTTAATTTGTTATAGGGATAAATTAGGTAATCCATATAATAACAAACCTAAATCAACAGGAATATTTTTATCTCTATTTCATAAAAAATCTTTAAATTAATGTTGATTTTAAATAAGACTACAGACATAAGTCAGATAATTTTGCTAAAACTGGATCAAGTAGATAGATTTCTCCTCACAGCTAAAGAAGAGTAGCAATCTCTAATCTTTTAGTTGCTCAGTCAATCTATCGAAAAAAATATCTGGGTTGGCGAAGAGAAGTTTCATCTCAAAATGCAGCAAAACTTGGATGATGAAGTACTTAAAAAGCTGCATTAATTTTTTCTGCAAACAGAAAATAAAGAACTACCTAATCTGGCATAGGCACCTACAAATTTTACTGAAGAAAGCCAGAACGGTAAGTAATTAATACTGTCTAGCAGATTAAATAAGGACGAAATTCAACAGCAGGGTGTACCCAGGAAAATACTAAGTAACCTAAAAGTTTAAGTGCTTAGTAATTCCTTCAATCTGTTCACCTTAAATACAGGAAATCAACATCATGTCACTTCCTCAAAATTCTTTACGCCAAGAACTCGGAGAATACAGCAGTATCGTTTGTTTCAAAGCAGTCGTTGTTGGTGTAGAAGAAGCTCTCGGAGAGAAAGCCGCTGCTATCGCCTTAATTTCGGCGGGTCGTCAACGCGGTAAAAAGTTAGCGGAAGACTTAGGTTTAGACAACAAGGGTGAAGAAATCTCTTTGCCGGAAGTCACAGAAAAAGTTAAGTACGCCATAGGCGCAGAAGGCACTCGCTTGTGCATTATAGACAAGATTATCCAAGAAGGAGAAGTCTACAAAGTCTATACCCGCGAAACCGTTTGTTCAGCAGGTGAAGAAGAAGGTTCCCCACGCAAGTGTACTTTTACCTTAGGGGCGATTCAGGGCTTTTTAGAAGCGTTCTTAGGCAAGCGCTTACGGGGACAACACACAGAATCGGTCTTACGTGGTGGTAGCTACGATGTCCTAGAGTACACACCTCTAGGTTAAATAGATACTTCCCAAACGTATTAGAAGTCAATTCAAACTGGTCTCTATTTATATCCATTTTAGAGACCAGAAAAACCCAAAACTGACTGAATGATACTGAATAAAATTAAATCAGGAATCCAACAATGGCGATTAATTCTCAAAAAATCGGTTACGTCCTCCAAAGCTTTGTAACGACAACCGCTGATGTTCAAGGCGCAGCATTAGTAACTCCTGACGGGTTACCCTTGGCGTCAAGCTTGCCCAGTGGGATGGATGATGAACGAGTTTCAGCTATGTCTGCTGCCATGCTGTCTTTGGGTGAGCGCATCGGCAAAGAACTTGCTAGAGGTGATATTGACCGCATCTATGTGGAGGGCAATGAAGGCTTTAGTATTCTAACTAAATGTGATGAAGAGGCCGTATTTATTGTTCTTGCAAGCAAGGCGGCAAAACAGGGAGTTTTGATGTTAGAAATTAAGCGAAGCGTCGCTGAACTTAAGTTGCTTTTGCTGTAAGTTATTTTGAGTGCTGTAAGACCCTGCCTCCTGCCAAAATTAACGCCTTGAGTAGGAGGCATTCATTCACGAATTTTGAACCGTGTTATCGAAAATTAAGTTGCGAGTCAAAGCGTTATTGACTCTCTAGAGATAAGGCAGGAAAAGAGTTAATAAGTAGGGGAACAGGAGGTTATGGCTTCAAATATAACTTGGTATAACTAGACCCGATCGTCAGAAGCTTATCGCCAGTCTTGAGGAATATTTGAACAATCTTTCTTCTCCTTCATTCTCATCCTCACTCTCCCACTCTTTCATCCTCTCTAAAGATCCGGCCCCACTCTCTCACTCTCCCACTCCATCCCGAATCAGCTTTCACTCTCTATTTGTTAGTAAGTTTTTCGGAGCAAAATCGAATGAAAACCATGCGTTTAGTAGTCGCCGGGTCTGTAGGAGCTGGCAAGTCTACTTTTGTGCGAACGCTCAGTGAAATTGAAGTTGTAGATACAGACCGTATAGCTACGGACGGGACAGCAGTATTTAAGTCACAAACAACCGTTGCTTTAGACTTTGGCAGACTCGTGTTTGGCCCCAAGATGGATCTGCATATCTACGGCACTCCGGGTCAGGCTCGTTTTGATTTCATGTGGGATCTGTTAATTCAAAATGCTCACTGCTATATTCTCTTGGTAGCAGCCAATCGACCCAATGATTTCAACTATGCTCGTGAAATAGTCTCATTTATTAGCGAACGCGTACAAATCCCGATGATTATTGGTCTGACCCATATGGATTGTCCGGGCGCTCTGACTCCAGAGGAAATTCTCTCGACTCTGGGCTATGACATTCATGATAAAAATCGGCCCCCCATGGTGAATATTAATCCGAATGATCGCACAACCGTCCTCGAAGCGATGGTTGTGTTAATGGGTCTTATCGTTGCCCAGAGTGATGTGAAATTATCCCATACCGCCTAAAAAACGATGAAGTGTGCATGAGAAAGGATAAAAAATGTTATTCTTTCCAATTACCCTTTCAGTCCTCACACTTCGTTTGACTGGCATTTTTCAGTACACCTGAGTCAAGATGGAAAAGGATGAAGCATTAAGGAGGAAGTATAAAGACTGAAGCATGGAACTGAGGCCAAAGCAAGAGTAGACTTGCCTGTAAGCCTTGTTATCCTCACACTTCACACAAGCTAGTCTTGAGAAGTGCTGCTTTTCATACTTTATGCTTAAAGCTTCAGACTGGGGAACTTTTTGAGGGTGACTGAGTACGGATGTTGATGACTGTGGCAACAAGCTACGGGAGCAAGAAATGGTTGAGCATAGACCAAGGTATGAACTGCACTTTCACGTCAGTGTACAAAGTGCTGTCGTTCGTGACCCTAACAAAGTTAGACAAATTTTTCAGGGAAACTTAGCCCGCTTTACCTCCGATCCTCTGCATCAGCTACCAGCCGATCTGCCTGATTTTACAGGTCGCCAGGACGAACTAGAGCGTGCGATTGCTTTGCTCACCACAACAACGCCCAGTGGAGAGGTAGCCACGGACACGCCCGCGTCCCCCTTGGCGATTACAGCGATTATCGGCGTGGCAGGCGTCGGTAAATCCGCTCTGGCGATTCATGTTGCCCATCAGTTGAAACAGGATTTCCCGGACGCTCAACTTTATGTCAACCTGCGCGGAAGCGAAAGCCAACCCCTCGATCCCTTGGACGTGTTAGCTGGCTTCCTCCGCGCTTGGGGTATCGATGACCTATCCATGCCTGACAATCTGACTGAGCGTTCGCAGCTCTACTGTTCCTTTCTGGCAGGCAAACGGGTTTTGGTTGTATTAGACAATGCCCACGACTCGCCTCAGATTCGCCATTTGCTACCGGATAGTTCTTCTTGTGCGGTTCTGGTTACCAGCCGCAAACGCCTTACCGCACTGGAGGAAGTGGCTCCACTCGAACTCGGTCTACTCCCAGAACCAGAAGCTCTAGAACTGTTCCAGAAATTGGTTGGGATAGAACGAGTGCAGGCTGAACCCGAAGCTGCCCAACAGCTCATCTACCTTTGTGGTCTGTCTCCCCTAGGGATTCGGATTACAGGTGGCACGCTGAGAAATCAGCCTCAGTTGCAATTAGAAAACTATGTGATTGAACTCACTCAGGAGCAACAACGCATTGCTCAACTGAGCTTAAATCATCAAGATGTGCGCTCCAGCTTTGGGGCTAGCTTCAAGCAGTTGGATGAAATCTCTACTCGTCTCTTCCGTTTGCTGGGATTACTCACAGGACAAAACTTTGCGCCAACGGTAGCCGCTGCGCTGCTAGAACTGGAGCCAGTAACCGCCGAGCAGTTTGTCAAATATCTCGTTGATTTGCAACTGTTGGAGCCAGCCAGTGAAGGACGCTACTTTCTCCACGATTTGATGCGCCTGTTCGCTAAAGAGCAATTAGCGAGCGAAGAGCCTGCGGAGGCGCGTCAGGCGGCTCGTCTTAGAGCCGCTCGTTGCTATCTAGAAGCTTCTGAGATTGTCAACTTGGCTCTCAAGCCGGAGACTCGTCCTCTTTTAGCCCAAGTCTTGATAGACGGCAAACACCAATCCCTAGAAGCCGCAGAGCAAAATTGGTTTTTAGCTGCCATAAACTGGTTTCAGCTAGAGCGGATGAACCTATTAGCGTCGATTGAATGGGCTTACCAGGCCCAGGCATGGGATATTGTCGTCTCACTGACGAGCTACTTAGTTAACTTTTTTAATATTTATGCCGATCATGCCGATTGGGAACGCACTCACTTGTTGGCATTGGAAGCTAGCGCCAAATTAGGCGACCCCCAAGGAGAAGCTCAGACCTTGACTAACCTGGGCAACGTTTACGCTTTGCAAAATGCCTGGGAGAAGGCTCGCGAAAGCTATGAGCAAAGCCTAGTCATCTTTGGTGAGTTAGGAGACCGCCTGGGAATGGCGAAGACTATGGGTAACCTGGCTAATGTCTACTGCCAGCAGGATAACTGGGAAAACGCGAGTGAATGTTATGAGCAGAGTCGAGTGATCTTCAGTGAGTTGGGAGAGCTATACGGAGAAGCTCAAACTTTAGCCAATATGGGAATCTTCCATCTTAAACAAGGCCATGAGGCGGAAGCAGGCGTGTTATGGCAAGAAGCTCTCACCAAACTGCCCCCCAATTTACCCAAGTCTAAACGGGTAGCTGAGTGGCTTGAGTTAATCCAGAAGCCAAATTCCGTGAGTGAAATGAGCGAGGGTAGTACACAATCGACTGGGAAAACGGGTGTGAAGCCCTGGAGTCCGTTAGACTTAGCTCGGAATGCCTTGCAGTGGTTTCGCCGAAGTGAGGGGTAAGGGCTGACGAGCGCACAAAAGGGCTGCGCTTCATCCAGGATTACGTGGCTTGTGTGATTTGTGAGGCGTTAACGACTCACAAACTCAGGGTAATAGTGGTTAACGGCCAAAGCCTAAGTAATTTTATTTCTTGTTCTATGCTTTGCCAACTCTGTGTCTGTGTGGTTCATACAAAAAAATGGAGTAGTCATCCCGGATGTGGTACTAGCTTGAAGCAACCGCTAGGCTCTCCTGATTCGATCGCTCCAAGCTAGAATCTGACGCTAAACACCCATCCTCCATGTGGACAATGCGATCGGCTACATCCAGAATCCGATTATCGTGAGTCACCATCAAAATGGTGCAGCCTTGCTCTTTGGCTAGATGCTGCATCAGTTCAACCACATCGCGACCGGATTTTTTATCTAGTGCGGCAGTGGGTTCGTCGGCTAATACTATTTTGGGATGACTCACGAGAGCGCGTGCGATCGCAACTCGTTGTTTTTGCCCTCCAGATAAGTCCTCTGGATAGTAATTGATGCGATTTCCCAACCCCACTGCCTCTAGCATTTGAGCCGCTAAGGCTGGCATATCTTTCACGGGAATGTCGTTATGCAATTCCAGCGACATCTGTACGTTTTGTTGCGCGGTTAGGCTCTTTAGTAAATTGTGGGCTTGAAAAATGTAGCCAATGTTACGACGCACCTGAACGAGTTGATTTTGGGTTGCTCCGCATAGCTCTTGACCTAATACTTGAAGGCTACCTTCTTGTGCTGCTCGCAAACCACCTGCCATCGTGAGTAGGGTGGTTTTTCCTGAACCTGATGGCCCGGTCATGATGACAATTTCACCGGGATAAATTTCTAGGTTGATCTCAAATAATGCTTGTTTGCGTAGTTTTCCTTGACCAAAGTAGTGGTTGAGATTTTTAATGGCGATCACTGGTTTTGGCAACATGGGCTTTTTAGGGTTAGGGTTGGAGTTTTTGTTGTTCGCTTTTTGCAGATTGATATCAATCTTTTTTCCGTTTAAAGGGAGGTTTGATTGAAATAGAACGAACCACAGAGGCACAGAGAACGCAGAGAAGAAAGGGGAGAGAGGATAAGAGAGGTTGAGTTTTGATCTTTATAAATATGGGGATAGGAACGATGTGGTGCTGGCTAGAAGATGTCGGCGGGGTCTGCTGAGTGTAGTTTACGCATGGCGATCGCTCCGGAAATTGCACACATGACCATTGTCATAATGAGTACTTGTAAGGCTCTGAGAGTAGCCATAAATAGGGGGAGATTGGTGGCATTGCGGGTTAGGGCATACAGCCCAACTGATAGAGAAATTCCAGGGAGATAGCCGAGAAGTGACAAAATTAGAGCTTCTTGAAACACGACACTGAGCAGGTAGAAGTTTTTGTAGCCCATTGCTTTGAGGGTGGCATATTCAGCCATGTGGTCGGCAACATCGGTGTACAGGATTTGGTAGACAATAATCACGCCGACGATAAATCCCATCATTGTCCCTAGGGTGAAAATAAAGCCGATCGCTGTATTCGTCTGCCAGTAATTCTTTTCAAATTCCATAAATTCTGGCTTAGTGAGAACTTTGACATCCTCAGGGAGTTTGGCTTGCAAGGCGTCTGCTGTGAGGCGGGGGTCGGTACCCGGTTGCAAGCTAATTAAGCCCACGCTGACACTTTCTGGATTACGTCGGGGAAATATTCGGAGAAAATTTAGGTCACTGGTTATTAAGCTGCCATCTGCACCAAAGGAAGCGCCAATACTAAATAAGCCACTGATGTTAATTTGGCGATCGCCGACTTCTGTGCTGACGGATTTGCCTTGAACCACTTGGGCGATTGTTGCCTTATAATCTCCTCTGGATGAGCGGTCAAATAACACCGCATCAGGGAGTTTGATCGTATTCAGATTTTCGTTGACTCCCGGTAAATCAAATACCGATTGGTTGGGGTCAAAACCCACGACTAAAATCCCGGTTTTGTGACGAGTTTGGGGATTTTTCCAATCTGCGATGTTGAGGTATAGGGCATCTGCCGATTTTACCCCCGTTAAGCTCATGGATTGGTAGAGGCGGCGGCGAGGAAAGGTTGCCATATTCATCAGGTTGCGACCTTGGGGGCTAATTAATACCAAGTCAGCGCGTATACTCTGATGTAATCGGGTGGTGCTGTCGTAAAGCGCCGCTTGGAAACCCAATTGCATAAACATGAGAATATCCGCAAAGGCAATTCCCGCCAGCGCCACCATGAGGCGGGGTTTTTCGCGAGTAAGCTGGAGCCAGGATAGGGGAATTTTGCGGTTGAACATCAGCGAGTACCCCCATTGGTTTGTGATTTGTTGAGTGTGATCGCCACCTTGACTTGTGAGTTGGTTAAACCAGCAACTTTTTGCGTTGCGCTGTCATCGAGACGGATTTTCACCTCAACCACTCTAGAATCGATGTCTGCAACGGGGTCGGTATTGAGGACATCTTTTTTGCCAACTTGCAAACCAACCTCGTCTACTGTTCCCGGCAATTCACTGCTAAATGAACTGCTGGTAATGTGGGCGTGTTGACCCAGATGCACTTTACCCACATCGCTTTCATAAACTTCTGCAACGACGTACATTTGGTCGGTTTGCCCCAAATCGGCAATTCCGTCTGTTTTGACGACTTCCCCAGGCGAGGTGTGAATTTTGAGAATTTGACCGTCTATAGGCGCTTTGACATAAGCGAGCTCAAGGTCAGCTTGTGCGCGTTTAACGGCGGCGATCGCATTATTCACCTCGGCTTGCGCGGCTTGCACGTCCACCGGACGCACTTCGGCAATCTGTGTCAAGGTGGCTTGCGCTTCCTTTAATTGCTCTCGCTTCGCTTGTTGGACTCGATTTAGGTTGGCTTTGGCTTCGTTAAGTTGCTGTTGAACGGTGTCTAAAACGAGGCGCTTACTATCGCGGTTCGAGGCAGAAATTGCACCGGCTTGGTATAAGGATTGATAGCGTTGAAATTCGGTTTGGGCATGGCGTAACTCGGCTTCTAAGCGGGCAACGGTGGCTTGTTGAGCCGTTGTGTCTCCCTGCTGTTCTGCTTCTAAACGAGCGATCGCGGCTTTTTGAGCATTAATTTCTCCAGATTTTGCCCCGGCTTTCACTTGAGCGAGTTTCGCTTGGGCAACACCAACCTGTTCTTGGGCTTGTGCTAAGGAAGCCAGGAGGCGATCGCGCGAATCCAGAATCGCCACAACCTGCCCAGAACGGACTTTTTCTCCTTGTTTCACCAGCACTTGAGCAACTCGACTCCCTTCGACTGAAGTGGGTGCAGACAGTTGAATCACCTCTCCACGAGGCTCTAAACGTCCCAAAGCCGTAACTTGGGTGATTTCCGGAACAGTAGCGGCGGGAGGGGGTAAGGAACTTTTCTGAGTGGATTGAAATGTCTTTAAACCGTAGATCAGAGTTCCGCCAGCAGCTAGAGCAGCGATCACCGCTAAAATTGTTGTCTGTTGAAATTTCGGCTTTACACCCTTCGAGAGGTTTTCTTGATTGGTGAGTTGCATGGTTTTAAGCTCCTTCGTTTAGACGCGCTCTCCCGTTCACCAAGAAAGGCAGAAGGACGAGGGCAGAAGGCTTTTATGCTTGTTTTTATGCCAATTGCCCTCGACGTTCTGGCGGCAATAACGGGAGCAAGGGTTTGAAGCCTATATACAAATCTTTCATATTTGGTGGCTCCCAATTGGGAGGGGTTTGAATCCCCTTCCTATTATTCCCTTCTGCCTTCCTTCTTTTGCCTTTTGCCTTCTTCAAGCGCCACCCAAGTTAATTTCCTTTAGTAGATACTTGATGTAAGAAAGCCTGTCGCTCCTGTGCGCTTTTAGCTCTTACTTGTAATTTAAGGCGATTGAGCAGCGTTCCACAGTGACCAACGGCGTCAAAAGATTGACCCCAAGTGTCAATTTCACAACTGGCATTACTTAGGTGTGGAAAAGAACTCAAATGCCATATACAGTATGGTTTAGGTACGTCAAAGTCGTTCTACATGCTGCCGCCAAGGCCAATTTAGATACTAAAACCTTGCTCAGTGCGGTTGGACTCGACTCCTCCATCCTTGAGGCTACTGATGCGCGAATTCCGCATGAACAAGCCTATGCCCTCTGGCGGGAAATCAGGCGACTTTCTTGTGATGAGGCGATTGGATTGCGTTTAGTCCAGTTAGTTGAGCCTGAAGTCTTGGACGTGGTGGGCTATGCAGCTTACAGCAGTTCTAACTTAGGCGAGGCGTTGTCCCGGTTTATACGCTACAGTCGATTGATTCACGAAGGGGTTAAGTGGACGTTGGAGACTAAGGGCCATGTCACGCGCATCACTCATTCAGTTCCAGGAATTCATCTTCCCCTACCCGGAGTACTATGCCAGTGGGTTGTGGCAAACATTATTGTGAACGTTCGGAGAATGACGGGTTTGGATTTGGTGCCGTTTCAGGTCGGTTTTCAACACCAGCAACCGGACGATATTTCTTCTTATCGTGAGTTGTTTCAAGCTCCCGTGGAGTTTGAGCAAGCTGTTAACTATCTTACTTTTGATGCGGCATGGCTCAATCAACCCCTGTTAAAATCAGACCCTGGACTTTGTGCGCTGCTAGACCGCTATGCGGAAGAATTATTAGCAAAGCTGCCTCGAACTGAAAATATTGTAGATAGTGTGCGTCAAGAGATTAGTGTGGGCTTACGGGGTGGCGATCCGGGGTTGGATGCGATCGCACAAAAGCTGAGGTTTGCCCCGCGTACCTTACAGCGCAAGCTCAAGGAAGCGGGTACTTCTCATCAAGAACTCTTGGATGAGATGCGGCGAGAACTTTCGATTCATTATCTGCAAGAACGCCATATGGCCGTGTGCGAAGTTGCCTTTCTTTTAGGGTTTTCGGAAACCAGCGCTTTTCATCGAGCCTTCAAACGTTGGACGGGGACAACTCCAGGGGAGTTCCGTCGCACCTTAAGTGAGTCGGCTTAGACGGATAAATTGCGATTTTTAGAGCTAACTTGCAACTTTCAATAAATATCTTGCAAGTTCAGTATTGCTTTTTGGTAATTAAGTTATTTTCACTTGATTGACCTGCACCTACTTACTTTAGCGATCGCACGCCTCAAAATATCAGAAATTAACCGCAACGAGTACTATCTTTGCCAAAATATTCATAAGTTCTTGTAGACTAAACGAGCGAGCCACGCTCGTGAAACGCTTGCTTATAGAAGGGATAGTCCATGAGAATTGAGACACTAGCTGTCCATGCAGGTCATCACGTCGATTCAGCAACAGGAGCTATTACACCCCCCATCTATTTATCAACCACCTTCGAGCGTCAGGTCGATGGCAGTTATCCCCAAAGATATCAATACATTCGAGAGAATAACCCCAATCGAGAAGCCTTAGAGCAATGTTTATGTCAATTGGAGGGAGGAGTGGCCGCCGCCGCCTTTTCTTCAGGTTCTGCTGCCACGATGAGCGTATTCCAAGCGCTACAACCTGGAAGCCATGTGATTGCACCCTTAGATGCTTACTCTGGCACCACCTCTCTGTTGCGAGAAATTTTTATCCCGTGGAATTTGTCAGTCACGTTTGTGGATATGACCGATCCTAGTGCTGTGGAGCAAGCGGTTGAGCCGAACACCAAGCTGATTTGGGTCGAAACCCCCTCTAATCCAATGCTCAAAATAACCGACATTGCCAAGATTGCAGACATCGCTCATCAGGCCAATGCCTGTTGTGTTTGCGATAATACCTGGGCAACGCCAATGGGACTAAATCCGTTCAAATGGGGTGCCGACTTAGTCGTCCATTCTACGACCAAATATCTGAGTGGGCATAGTGATGTCATGGGAGGTGTCGCCATTACCAAGGTGGCAGATGATTTTTTTCAAAGAATTCGGAGCATTCAAACTCTTGGTGGTGCGGTAGCGTCTCCCTTCGATGCTTGGCTCGTCTTGCGCGGGATTCAAACCTTACCCTACCGCATGAGAGGCCACTCGGAAAATGCGCTGAAAGTGGCAAGGTTTTTGAGTGAACACCCCCAAGTTGAGGCGGTGCATTATCCGGGACTGCAACATCATCCAGGACATGAGATTGCTCAGCAACAGATGCCACTGTTTGGGGGAATGCTGTCATTTCAAGTGCAAGGAGGACGGGAGGAGGCTTTCGCCGTTGTGGCAAAGGTGAAGCTGTTTACGAGGGCAACCAGCTTAGGCGGTGTAGAAAGTTTAATCGAACATCGGGCCTCGATAGAAGGTGTGGGCACAAAAACCCCAGAGAATTTGTTGCGTGTTTCGGTGGGTCTTGAACATCCAGACGATTTGATCGAAGATTTGGCTCAAGCGCTGAATGAGTAAGGTGAGCGGTGCATTAGGGTATATCACAATTTAACTTATTTGTCAATTATGAAATCAAGGTGAACTACGTCTCACCAAATGTGCGATCGCTCTGACCAGTTCTTCGGGTTCCACAGGTTTAGCAATGTGAAGTTGAAACCCAGCTTGGAATGCCTGCTGCTGATTATATTCTCCCGCATAGGCCGTTAGCGCGATCGCGGGAATTTGCCCTCCCTGTTGGACTGAAAACGTCCTCACCTGACGCATCAGCATATAACCATCGACATCCGGCATCCCAATATCCGAGAGCAAAACATCGGGCACGGACTGATTCCAGGCAGCGAGAGCCTCTTCGGCAGATGCCGCAACCGTCACGGCGGCTCCCGACTGCTGTAATATAAAGGCCACCAATTCTCGGATATCCGTTTCATCATCCACCACTAAGATCCGCAATCCATCAAGGTCAGCCGCATCGTGTGATGGCATTGGTTCCTGATCGACTTCCACTGCCTTCCCCATCAAGGGTAGCGTCACCGTAAAGGTTGACCCTAACCCCTCTCCTGCACTTTCGGCATGGACAGACCCACCATGTAATTCGGTAAGATAGCGAACGATCGCAAGTCCTAACCCCAGTCCGCCAAACTGTCGGGTGGTGCTGCTATTCTCTTGGCGGAAGTACTCAAATACATAGGGCAAAAACTCTGGACTAATGCCTTTGCCTGTATCCCGAACATGGATTTGCACCTGTGAGCCAACTTGCTCCAGGCGCACTTCCACCCGTCCCCCGGACGGTGTAAATTTAATCGCGTTGGAGAGCAGATTCCAAACCACTTGCTGTAATCGATTGGCATCCCCGGAAACCTGCCCCACATTCGCCTCGAACAGGGTTTGAATTTGAATTTCCTTGGTTTGGGCGGCTAATCGCACCGTTTCCAGCGCCGCTTCAATGGTGGTGACCAAATTGACGGGACTCACATTCAAGACCAATTTCCCGCGCAAAATCCGAGAGACATCCAACAAATCTTCAATGAGTTGGGTCTGTAACTTCGCATTGCGCTCAATGATTTCCAAGGCGCGATCCGTGGCTTTCTCATCAAACTTACGTGACCTCAGTAGCCTTGTCCAGCCTAGGATGGGGTTCAGGGGCGATCGCAACTCATGAGAGAGGATTGCCAGAAATTCATCCTTAATCCGATTCGCCGCTTCAGCCTCTGTCCTGGCTCGTTGTTCCGCTTCATAGAGGCGCGCCCGTGCGATAGCCTGACCACACAAGTGTCCTAATGTCAACATAAAGGCACGGTCTTCTGGACTAAAAGAGGTCGCCAAGGCAAAACTAAAACTCATTCCCCCTAACATCCGTCCCTCCACGGTCAAGGGGAGGCAAGCGAAAGCTTCATATCCTGTGCAGTTGGCGACACGAGTCAGAATCGGATACTGGCTGGCACAAGCTGCAATACTCTCCAGGAAAATCGGTTTTCCCGTCCGCACCAGTTCTGCCATGGGCACGGGAGCAGTAACCGAAAAATACTTCCAATCGTCAATGACATTGTCAGGCAAGCCCACACTTTTCACAATTTCCAGAGACGTCTCGTTGTCCGTGAGCAGCGCCACAAAACCAGAGCTAGCCCCCAGAGCCGCCATGCCTTGATTCATAACGACTTCAGCGACTTGAGCCAGAGTGAGGGCTTCCGAGAAAGCAGCGGTGACGGATTGGAGACGCGCTGTGACATCAGCCGCTTGTTCAGCCGTCTGGCGTGCCTGCTGCGCTTGTTGGTAGAGTCGGGCATTCTCTACCGCTAGAGCGGCACGACGCGCCAGTTCCTCGGCTAGCGCCAGATCCGTTGAGTCATATTGACGCCCGGATTCAGCCGCCACAAAAGAGATTGTGCCGATGGTTCGTCCACGAGTTAACAAGGGCACGATCATCACGGACTTGAAGCCGACCTCCCGGAGAATTTGCAAGTGTTCCTGATCACGGGCGGCTTCCACCAAAAGAGAGTCGGGAATATCAGGGTAGAGTTCGGATTGCCCTGTGCGTAAGACCTGAGCTACACCACGCACGTCATTGGGATCAAAAGGATATTGTTGATTGATTTGGTTTGCCCATGCTATTTTGGCTGGATTGACGTGAGCCGTTACGAGCGGTTGTACGGAGCCATCTTCTTCAATCAAGTGGACAGTACACCAGTCCGCTAACTCAGGAACCGTCAGTTGAGCAATACTCGCTAGGGTTGTTTGATAATCGAGTGAACTAGAGAGAACTCGGCTCGCTTCTGCCAGATATTGCTGTGCTTGCTCAGTTTGTCGGCGCTCCGTAATATCAATGCCAGAGCCAATGTAACCCGCAAATCTGCCATCTTCATTAAATAGAGGCACTCCCTCATCCAACAGCCAACGATATTCACCATCTTGACGTCGGTGGCGATACTCAACCTGGAAGCGCTGGCGGGCGTTAAATGCTGATAGATAAGTTTCTAAACAATACTCTTTATCGTCAGGATGCATACCATCGAGCCAGCCCAGGGTTAAAGCCTCCTCCAACGTTTGCCCCACAAAGTCCAACCAAGGCTGATTGAAATAGGTACAATGCCCATCTAAGCCGGACATCCAGATAAACACCGGAGCACCATCTGCCATGCGACGAAACAGCGACTCACTCTCTCGCAATGCCTGCTCAGCCCGCTTGAGTTCAGTGACATCCATGGAGGTAACGCCAACGCCCAATACCTGACCATCGGGTAAACAGACAGGATAGTAGCTCACTAAGCAATGTCGGTGAACTCCAGGTAAATTGATTTCGCCACTGAGTTCCTGGTTTAACAAAGGCTCTTGAGTCTGCATTACTCTTTGCAAGATCGGTGCGAGTTGGGCTGCCCATCCGGGCAGAACGTCCCATAGGGTGCGACCCAAGTGTCCGCTCAACGGTATACCGTTAATGGTGGCAAGCGCCTCATTGGCATGGATGTAATGCAGGTCGCGATCCAAAAAAGCCAGACCAATGGGCGAACTAGCCAGAAAGGCATGGAGTACGGTTTCACTCTTTTGCAGCTCCATCTCCGCCTGCTTGCGCTCTGAAATGTCGAACGCAGCACAAGTTACACCGATGACTTGGTTGTTGGTATCCCGCAAAGGCTCGACGGTCAGGTCATAATACCAGTCTTGCCCATGTAGGCTAATCTTGACCTCTTGACGAGTGCCCATGCCCGTTTCCAGGACTTGGCGTTTGATTTGGGTGAGAATCTCGGCGTCAGCGCGAGTGAGTAAGTCGATATCGTATTTACCGAGTATATCTTCAGACTCGTCCTCAAAATCGGAGCCATATTTCCAGGTATAGCGTAACTCTCGGTCTTGGTTAAATACACTGATGGGTGAGTTTTTCAGGGCGACACGCAGTCGTTCTTCGCTCTGGCTGAGTGCCTCTTCGGTCTGTTTGCGCTCGTGGATGTCTGTCGTGACGCCAATCCATTTGAGTATGTTTTCTTGTGCATCTTTTAGGGGTATGGCACGAACCATAAACCATCGATACACGCCATCTTTGCTCCGATATCGACACTCGGCTTCAAAGGGTTCTCCCTTGTGTATCGCTAGGTTCCATCGTTGCATTGCTCCAGATAAATCCTCTGGGTGAGAAACCTGCTCAAAACCCCCTGCATTCATTTCCTCAACGGTCACCCCAGCGTACTCTAACCAGCGCGAGTTGACGAAGTCGAGTTGACCTTGAGCATCGCAAGACCAAATAAAGTTCGGTACCGCTTCGCTTAAGGTACGATACAAATTCTCACTAGCACGTAGAGATTCTTCCGCTTGTTTGCGCTCGCTGATATCGAGAAATGCCCCGACGCAGCCTCGAACCTGGCCTTCTTCATCCAATAAGGGAGCCGCATTCGCCAACAGATGTAGGACTGTGCCGTCATCACGCACAATCTCAAGCTCTACATTCCGAACATTTACACCATGAGCGGCTGCATATTGGATCGGTTGCTCCTGGGGAGGAAGTTCTCGACCCTGGCGATACACTCGATGGGGAAGTTGTTCGGCGTTGGGTTGGCTGGTAGAGGCATTGACTTGGGGCGGTACATTCAACCACCGAGAGAAAGCCGGGTTAATTTGAATATCCCGACAGTCCGGCTCTAGGGCAATCCCAATCCCAATCGGGATTACATCCAGCAACGTTTGCAGCTCATTGACACGGCGATTTAAGTCTTTGTTGAGTGCTGCGATTTTTTCCTCCGCTCGTTGGCGATCGCTGATATCAAATGACATGCCTGCAACCCTCTGCTTCCCAGAGGCATCTTTGAAGGGAAACTTTAAGGACAGCAAATAATGTATGCCATCCTCCTGGGGTAAGGCTTCAACGATTTCTTTGGGTTGGTCTGCGGCGATAACCGCCCTATCGTTCTCTCGGATCTGCTGTGCCACTTCGGCGGGCAAAATATCGAAATCGGTCTTTCCGATTAGTTCCTGTCGCTGGCAATTGACGAGTTTCTCTGCGACTGGGTTGGCATAGAGGTAACGCCCTTGCTCATCTTTGATGAAGGCGGTTCCAGGGATGTTATTCATGAAGCTCAAAAACAACTTTTGGTTTTCAGCGAGTGCCTCCTCGGAACGTTTACGCTCCATAAACTGACCCATCTGGCTACCAATACTCATCATCATCTGGAGCAACTCTGGATCAGGCTCCTGAATACTGTCGCTGAAGCACTCAATCACCCCTAAAATTTCGTTCTCCAACCGGATGGGAAACCCTAATGCCCCCTGTAATCCAGCTTTAGCCGCCAATTCGACCCTAGGAAAGTTGTTATCTTCAACGAGATGAGAAATCCAGGTGGGTTGACGAGTCGCCCAAATGCGACCGGGTAAACCGATTCCAGGGGCAAATGTTGCCTGTTGATTGGCTTGTGTGAACTCTGCCACATTGATCGTGGGTGTATGCCAACTCTCCACGAAACGCAGCACATTTGCCTGACGGTCTAGGCTCCAAATCATACCCACTTGCCATCCCAAACTTTCACACAAAGATTGCAGGATTGTGGGTACGGCATCGGATAGGATGGTGGCTTCGGAGAGGACACGAGTCACCGCAGACTGTATTCGTTGGCGCTTTTCAGTGCGCTTGCGCTCGGTCACATCCGTCACCATCGCCAGCATACCGAAACATTCACCGTTATCACTGATCATGGAGTTTACATTGCAGTGAACCCAGATGGGGGAGCCGTCTTTGCAACGTAGACAAAAGTCAACTTGTTCCGAGATCCCCTGCCTACGTCGCTCCATCAAACGTTCCGCTTCCGCCCAGTCTTCCTCGTATATATAGTCGAAGGCGGAACGTCCCAGCATTTCCTCAATACTGTAGCCCAGTAGTTGAGCCATCTGGGCATTAACATAAGTTGTCTGTGCTTGTGCATCAACCAACCAAACGCCTTCGTTGGTCGTCTCGACAATCAGGCGGTATTGCTCCTCGCTGCGGCGTAGTCTCGACAGGCTCTGCTCCATGCGTTGCTTTGCCGTGCGAAGCGCCGTACTCAACAAAGTGATCATCAGCGCCACCAGTAAGAGGACAGTAAACCGGAACAGAGTATTGGCGCTGGTAAAGGTCAGGGAATGTAAGGGTGGCAGGAAGAAGTATTTGGTGACTAATCCCGCCAACAGGATGGATAGCAGTCCTGATTGCAAACCTCCATATAGGGAGCTAACCATCACCGCAGGATAAAACAGGGCGAAAAAAGTCGGTGACATGAGGGGTTCGAGCAGCCAAGTCAGTCCGAGTGCGATCGCACAAGCCAAGAACGCGATCGCATAGGGATGCTGTTGGGAACGGATTACTTTCAACATCTTTTGTTCTCCTCGCTCCTCCCCTGAGGAGCGATCGCCAGCCACTCATTCTTCATCTGGGAAATACTCGACTCACAAATCCTGACGCCTCAAACTTAGACCAAGCCTTGGCTTCTCCCACTCTACCTAGAAACCAACCCCGACAGAAACAGCCAACTTCTGCCGTCGATCACGCACCAGCTTTTTGGTCTTTGGCTGTTCTACCACCCGCATGTTTTTAGCTGTTACACATTTTGAGCCATTAAACAGAGGATAGAACGCCCCCTATAGCTTTCGGTATATGTCTTGAGTGTGATCTTTAATTTTAACTTCTCAAATAAAAAGCCCTAGCACGCGTAGCTAGAGCTTGTGAAGGGTCAAGAAGGAGCAATAGTACTATTCATAAGTACTTTACAAAAATACTCAATATCCAGTTCTTGCCTCCTCTATCTGTAGTCAGTACTCGACTTCAGTAATTGGAACGTTGACAGTCCCAAAACCTGCAAAACAAACAAGCCCAACACAGGTTTCCTTGTTCCTTTAAAAGTTGCTGTGCCCAGCCATAGCCTCTTGCATTCTCTGCATCACCTCAACAACAGAGATAGCCCCTAAATCCTTAGATTGCCCCCCTGCGCCACGGACACGAATACTGAGGGTATTCGACTCGACTTCCTTCTCACCCACGACAGCCATCACCGGGATTTTATCCTTCTCTGCATTGCGAATTTGCTTGGGCAAGCGATCGCCACTTGTATCGACTTCAGCACGAATCCCCACGCTTCGCATCTTGCTCACCACGTCTTTGGCATAGGGCAAGTAGGCATCACTCACTTGGACAATTCGCACCTGCACCGGCGCTAACCAGAAGGGGAAATCACCGGCATACTCCTCAATTAAAATCCCAATCAGTCGTTCTAATGAACCAAAAGGTGCACGGTGAATCATCACCGGACGTTTGCGAGTCCCATCTTCGGCAACATACTCTAAATCAAAGCGCTCTGGCAGGTTGTAATCCACTTGAACCGTACCCAGTTGCCATTCGCGATCGAGAGCATCCCGGAAGATGAAATCGAGTTTTGGCCCATAGAAAGCCGCTTCCCCGATGCCTTCAAAGTGCTCCATCCCCAAGGTTTCTACAGCACGGCGGATGGCATTTTCTGCCTTGTTCCACGCCTCATCTGAGCCAATATACTTATCCGAATTCGGGTCGCGGAAACTTAAACGCGCTCTAAAATTAGATAGCTTTAATGTCCTGAACACGGACAAGGTTAAATCCACCACACTCAAAAATTCCGCATCCAACTGTTCTGGCATGACAAACAAATGGGAGTCATCCTGAGTGAATCCTCGTACCCGTGTTAAGCCCCCCAGTTCCCCCGATTGCTCATAGCGATAAACCGTACCAAATTCAGCGAGGCGCATCGGCAGTTCTCGGTAAGAGCGCAACTCATTCTTATAAATTTGGATGTGGAAGGGGCAATTCATCGCCTTGAGGACAAACCCCTCATCTTCCGACTCCCCCATCATCGGGAACAAGTCTTCTTTGTATTTTTGCCAGTGTCCAGAGGTTTTAAACAGATCAACTCTGCCGATATGGGGTGTCACGACTTGCTGATAGCCCCGTTTAAGCTGTTCTTGCTTCAGGAAGTCTTCCAAGAGACTGCGGAGTACGGTTCCTTTGGGCGTCCACAGGGGTAATCCCGGCCCCACCTGATCGGAGAAGATAAACAGTCCCAGTTCTTTACCCAGTTTGCGGTGATCGCGTTTGAGGGCTTCTTCTTTACGGCGCTTATATTCTGTTAACTGCTCTGGAGTTTCCCAAGCGGTACCATAAATTCGCTGCAACTGGGCTTTGGTGGCATCCCCTCGCCAGTAAGCTCCCGCCACACTTTCTAAGTCGATCGCCTTTGGGTGCAACTCTTGGGTATTCTCTAAATGGGGGCCAGCACATAAATCCCACCACTGCTCACCTAAGTGATAAATCGTAATCGGTTCTGCAAGTCCTTCGAGGATTTCTAGCTTGTAAGGCTCATTAATTTCCTGAATGCGACGTCGAGCCTCCTCGCGACTGACTTCTTCCCGAATCACCGGCAACTTACGATTGATGATTTTAATCATCTCTTTTTTGATCGCCTTCAGGTCTTGCTCGGTAAACGATTCTGGGATATCGAAGTCGTAATAAAAGCCATTCTCAATCCAGGGCCCGATCGTCACCTGTGCCTTGGGAAAGAGCTTCTGCACCGCCATCGCCATGATATGGGAGGCTGTGTGGCGAATCTTTTTTAAGGAGTCGGATTCGCTGGTGCGGGGCAGATGAATTTTTCCAGGCTGCTCTGGAGCTTCTAAGTTGGGCATGGGTGACTGTTCCATTGAATAGCTTTTCTGTCTTTAAAAAATTGATTACTTCTCTCTGCCTCTATGATACAGAGCTTACTTTTCCAATGGCGCTTACCGGTAGTCTCAAGGAATCTGTCTTAAGTTGTGAAGAAATGTAAAGAGCGTTAAGATAAGATTTACATGAAAAACTTTGTTAAATTTATGCATCAATCTCAGCCATCCGAACAGGAATTACTGAAGTCGGTATTGCAGCCTCTATTAGAAGATTTCCAATATTGGTTTTCGCGATCGCGCTCGTTATTAGAAACTGAAGATTTGCCCTTTTTGAGTGAGGAGCAACAAGCCGATCTGCTGACACGAGTCAGAACAGCTCAGCAGGAGGTGAGTACAGCTCAGATGCTCTTTCAAGCTACCGATGGTCAAGTGGGCATTGAAACGGCGACACTGCTACCCTGGCATCGGTTGGTGAGTGAGTGCTGGCAAGTGGGAACGCAGTGGCGCGCTAGCCGCCTCACCCCAGCCCCCAAGGATATTGCAGATGAGAGCCAACCTTGATCCCCAGGATTGAGCAAAAATCTAGCTGACCAGTGATAAGCTGAACTAACTACTGATTAAAAAAATCATTTCTTATCCACTATCTAGTCAAGAGCTTTACAGGAAAACTATTTAGTTTGGAGGACAAAACTATGTTACACCTGCTTTATCTTGTAGCCTTTACAGTTATAGCGTTTTTGGCGATTGGGAATTTACTTCGCAGCCTATTCACCGTGAGTATGGATTCCCAACGCCGTTATTCACCTCCAGGAGGGTCATCTACAGATTGGGGTCAATCGCCCCTCATGGCTTCTCGTTCTCGATATAAGAGTGTGCCACATCCGGAACTATTAGATGAAACCGGCAATCCCATCAATGAACCTCTGCTGGTGATGCGTTCCATGTCGGTTGACGACGCCCGTGAACGCTTAGATGCTTTATTTAATTCGTCTCCAGGAACCCCGACCGAGAGACAGGAAGAAGGTTGAATGAACAGCCGCCCCGCCCTGAGCTTGCTGACTGGGGCTGAAATGAGGACGGGGCTATCGTCAATCAACAGGGAATACCTCCAAACTTTTTAAGAATTAAATTACCGTTTGCGATAGCGATTGCGAATTTCGTTGCGGATACTCCAACGCAAGTTATTCAAGTTTTCCCACAAAGCTTTGAGCATGAGCAAGGCAAAGGCCAAAACCGCAACGCTGATTGCTGCTGATTTCGTAGTAGCTTGTGGAGCACGAGCTACATAAAAAATTCCATAAAACGCCGCACCAACCACAGCGGAAATAACCGCAGCTTTGACCGCTTCAACCAGGAGAACGCCCAGGGCAAACAGGACAGATTGGCCTCCCGTGAAGAAAATACCTAGGGCTTTAATCAGTTCCCCGCCATAACTCCAAAGCAGCCAACCCATAACAGCGATCGCCGTAAAAATTAAAATAACATTAACGACCCACATTCAGCATCTCCACGAAATGGTTCTAAGCTAGCAGCCGCTAACTTAGTTTTGAGGAAGAGAAATACACTATTTAAGTATTACCGTCAGTTCGTCCTACCGTCCAAACGACTGCATTAGCAAAAAGTTGCCGCTTATACCAAAACGCCTTGTTAAGAAATCTAACTGTAAGCTGATGTAGAGTCATCAGCCCAGTCGATAAGCTCACGAGGGAATGCCCATCAGCGCCTAGGCAATCAGCCCTGCGGCCCCTGAATTTCCCATCTCAAACTTGTGAATATTTATATTCTTGATTTGCTGGTTATTGGCCTACTCTTGCTTGGGGTCACTTTAGGCTCTGGTTGGATTTCTCGTTTACCTTTGTCCTATGCTCTAATCTACTTGGTAGTTGGAATTAGCCTCGGCCCCTACGGCGTTAAACTGATTCAATTACGCCCTGATGCTGAATTTTTGGAACGTCTGACAGAATTAGTGGTGATTATCTCAGTCTTTGGCTGTGGTCTCAAGATGAATCGCCCCCTAAAATTCTGGGCATGGCAGACTACAGCGCGGCTGATTGGGTTTTTGATGCCGATTTCGATTTTCGCCCTTGCTGCCATCTGTCATTGGGTGTTGGGTTTCGACTGGGGAGCTGCCGTTTTGCTGGGAGCGATTCTAGCACCCACTGACCCGGTTTTAGCTTCCGAAGTACAGCTTGCCAATGTGGAAGATAAAGATGAATTGCGATTTGGGCTGACTTCGGAAGGGGGTTTAAATGATGCGTTGGCGTTCCCCTTTGTCTATTTTGGGGTTTTTTGGCTCAAAGATAGCAACTGGGACAATTGGTTTAAACAATGGGTAGCGATTGATTTGGTTTGGGCGATCGCAGCGGGTATTGTAATGGGAATTCTAGTGGCCAAAGCGGTTGTCTGGATTGACCAACAAGTCCAACGCTTCCGAGAAGTTGATAATTTGATGGAGGATTTTGTTGCCCTCAGTACGATTTTGCTCACTTACTCCTTAACCGAATTAGTCAACGGTTATGGATTTCTGGCCGTTTTTGTAGCCGGAGTAACTGTTCAAGCGAGTTATTACCACAACCCCAAAAAGCGCATTGCTCAATTGGAATTTACGGAGCGAGTTGAAAAGCTATTAGAGGTAGGAACCATTTTGATTTTGGGTTCTCTGCTGCTGATTGCCCCTATGATTAAGTATGCGGGTGAAGCCCTATTAGTGGCTGGCTTAGTACTGTTTGTGATTCGACCCGTGGGTGTGTGGATTAGTATGCTGGGCAGTCGCATCCCACCCCCAACCCGTTGGCTATTTGGATGGTTTGGAATTCGTGGCGTCGGTTCTCTGTATTATTTGACCTATGTATTTGGTAAAGGTTTAGAAGGAGAACTGGGAGAACGGATTGCTTGGATTACTTACATTACCATCGTCATTTCCGTAATTTTGCATGGTATTAGTGCCACACCTTTGATCAATTGGTACGAACGCCACATCAAGGGCACTAGCCAAGATGTGAGTCCAGACTCTCCTCCTGATCAACTTTAACTCCACATAATGGTATTCTCAGGGATTGTTGACTCACTCCTAGGTATTGGAATCCATTATGTCCCTTGTCTCTTCTGTCTCCGTTACCGTTCCCGCCACAACCTCTAACCTGGGGCCAGGATTTGACTGTATTGGGGCAGCATTGACACTGTATAACCAATTCAAATTCACCCGCCTCGATGCAGGCGGTGAAGTGAGTGGTGCAACACCTCGAATTACCGTTACAGGTGCTGAGCAAGAGCGAGTCATTACGGATGAGAATAACCTGGTTTACCAATCATTGATCCAGTTTTATCAGCACTTGGGTCAAACCCCCCCACCTGTAACCATCGAAATTGAGCTGGGTGTTCCACTGGCGCGGGGATTGGGAAGTTCAGCCACGGCAATTGTGGCGGGGTTAGTCGCGGCTAACCAACTGGCTGGGGAACCTCTGGAACAAATGGAAGTGATGCAATTAGCGATCGCCATGGAAGGACACCCAGATAATGCCGTCCCTGCCTTCCTCGGAGGATGCTGTCTTGCCGCTGAGGGGAAAGAAGCGATGAAGGAATGGGAGATTTGTGACATTCCCTGGCACTCCAATCTGGTGCCGGTGGTGGCGATTCCAGATTTTGAACTCTCTACGGCACAGGCGCGTCGGGTATTGCCATCCGATTACAGCCGTGCCGATGCGATTTTTAATACAGCGCATCTGGGTTTACTGCTGCGGGGATTGGAGACGGGGCGAGGCGATTGGTTGCAAGTGGCTCTTCACGATCGCATCCATCAACCTTATCGTAAAGCGTTAATTCCCGGCTATGATGCCGTCCAGTATGCCGCTTTAGCCGCTGGGGCTTATGGCATGGTGATTAGTGGTGCCGGCCCTACCCTCTTGGCTGTCGTCGATATCGAATCTGCCCCAACGGTTGCCACCGCTATGGCAGCGGCTTGGAAGGAAGAGGGAATTGCCGCCCAAGTGCGATCGCTCTCGCTGGACACCCAAGGTGTAAGAATTATCACCAATGCTTAATTTCACCTGGCCCAACAACTTTAAGCTTTTGCTCCAATTCTGGGCGCTAACTCCACAAAGAACGGTCTTGTCTGTGGCACAAGACCGTTTTCACACTTAGACTCACTCACAGCCACTTCATTCAATTTCACTAAATTGAGACCGATGGAGGACTATTTCGCCGTAGCCTGGAACCCAAGCCATCCATTCGCTGTCTGAGTGCTGGCACAATAACAACGCTTCGTCATGGCTATAGGGACTAGGGCATTCTTGAAGTTTTACCCAAGTGGAAGACGAGCATTCTGACTTCACGGTGTTCACTTCAGGCTTGCTAGACCAACGCTGTAAAGGCAAGCGCTGCGGTAGTGTCACTCCGGGTTGATAAAAATCGAGCTTCATCATTTTTTTTCCTTAAATTATCTTCTGCTAGGGCGGGCAGCTTTGTCCGTGAGCGCAACGTCAGCGAGCCAGCGAGGAGACAAAGTCTAGGGCAATCTGGCTGTCACGTCTTGCTGGGCTAAGGCAAGTGCCCTGTAAAAAAAGAAGAGATAATATTATTTCTGTATCTAACACTACAAAATTTACTTTTGTGGGGCAAGAAAATGTTTAATAACTTTACAGAAGTTGGGGCTGGTATTGTATAAATGCGATGGGTCAGGGTCATAATTGATCGCGTCAATCGGCCTCTAAAGATTAATCAGTGCAATGTCTGAGGCTAATTTCGTCCAAAGCCTAACGATTACATCTTTCTCACCAGAGAACTGCTATTGCTTCCTGCTCAGCTATCGGAGCCATGGAATAGTGAACTAGGACGCTTGTCGCGTCCTCACTCATACTGCATCAACATTCGTCAGCATCCCTATCCCAACTCAGGGAGTACAGGATTAAGACCCAACCGCTCGTTTTTGTGAAAGGAAATCAGTGACCAGTCAGAAAATTGACCATAAAAGCTCTAAAGTGTCAACAGCCCCTCATTCACGAAATTGGTTCTGGCTCGGATGTGGCTTAAGTGGAGTGGCGATGCTGTCGGCGACAGTCGGTGCCATGTTAGCCGTGTCCTTTTCCTTCACACCTTTGCTGCAAAGGCATTTGACTCGAGACGAAGCGGCAATTTTTAGTAAAAGTGGCAGCCTTACCCGTAGCAATCTACGATTGCCAGAGTTGACCCGACCCGTCAATGTTTTAGTGATGGGAATGAGCGTTCTGACAACCGATGTTCGCAATCCTCCTCCAGATGTCCAAAATCTGAGTTATCAAGCGCAGGTTAACTCTTTCGACGGGTTGTCGGATGTGATGCTTTTAGTCCGGTTTGACCCCAAAACTGAAAAAATGACAGTTCTTTCAATTCCTCGCGATACCCGTGTGGAGATGGATGGGGTGGGTGTGATTAAGATTAATGCGTCCAATATTAACGGTGGCCCAGCCGCTAGCGCTAAATTAGTGAGTCAGTTGCTCGATGGCGTCCAGATTGACCGCTATCTGCGCGTGAACGTTGAGGGTGTGCAAAAACTGTTAGATGCACTGGGGGGCGTTACGGTTGATGTGCCGAAGGACATGAAGTACAAAGACGACTCTCAGCACCTGTATATCAACCTGAAGAAAGGAAGACAGCACCTGAATGGAGATCAGACCCTACAATTGCTGCGCTTTCGTCATGACGGGTTGGGAGATATTGGCCGGATTGAGAGACAGCATATGGTGATGGGTGCGTTGATGGAACAGGCGCTCAATCCTACAACGGTGACGCGATTTCCCCAAATCCTCTCGGTGGTTCAATCGAATTTAGACAGCAATTTAAGCGTTGAGGAATTACTGGCGCTGGTGGGTTTTTCCGTAAAAATAGACCGCTCAAACGTACAAATGTTAACTGTACCCGGTGAGGCTAATAGCGTGGGGCGGAATCATATCAGTTATTGGCTACCTGATTACAGTCGCATTCACGAGATGATGTCACAATATTTTGATCAAAGTTAAGAGTAAAGGTAGCAAAGCCACGACGAACGTTCGTGCCATAGTTTTACCCATTGCCCTAATAGCGATCCTCAGCGCAAGGGTCAGCGCTAGATAGCTGTGCTTGCTTCTTTGAGGATAAACAGCTACCGACGGTTGCGAAACTGTTCTGTATCCGGTGTACCGTTATGGTTATGATTGTCCCGACTTCCCATCGTTGACTGATATTCCAGCCACTTAGCCAAATTCTGAGAGAGCAGGGCGAAGGATTCTGCTACTTGGGGAGGGACTTCTAACGGCAAGCTGCCAGAACGGACATGTAAATCTCGCTGAGGAAAGGGCATTTCCACGTTGCGATGGCGCAGAATCGCCTCAATGCGAAAGTAGATGTCACTCTTAATCCGGAACTGCTGACGGGGTTCGGCAATCCAAATTAACAACTCAAAATTCAGGGAGTTATCACCAAATCCCTTAAAGAAAACTCTGGGAAGGGGTTCAGCGAGCACATCCGCATGTTCTTTTGCGGCATCAATCAGAGCGCTGCGGACTACAGTGAGGTTCGAGCCATAAGCGACACCCACGGGTACTTTTAACCGCGATACAGGACTGTGATGAGTCCAGTTGACGACTTCGGCTTCGAGAAAGCGGGAATTGGGAATGATGATCGAGAGTTCATCGAGAGTCCGAAGTTCAGTGCTGCGAACGCTGATGCGTTCCACCGTTCCCATCAATTCGCCCACATTGACAAAGTCTCCCACTCGAATGGGACGCTCAAAAATCAGTACTAACCCACTGATAAATTCCTTGGCAATTCCCTGCAATCCCAAGCCAATCCCCACACCCACGACGCTAGCCACGATGGTGAGAGAACTTAAGTCCAGTCCCCATAGTTGCAGCACAACAATCGTGCCGAGGAAAATCAGACCATAGGTGACGACTTGGGCGACGGTTTCTTGAGCGGAACGATTTAAACCCGTAAACCGTAAGACACGCGTTCGCAGTAGCTTTTTGGTCGTTCCCGCCACCAGCACGACACCTGTAAATAGCCCAACCAGAATGAATACATCTAAAACTGAATAGGATGTGTTGCCTAGAGGAATCAGCTTCGAGACTAAACTTCCAACCAGGGTCTGGGTAATCTTGCGGCTCAAGTCCCGCGTGTGGGGAAATAAATCCGTGATGTAAAGAACTGTAAAGACCAACAGAGCCAGCCGGATGCCAGCGAGGATAATTTGCACGCCAAGCTCTGCATTGAGGCGCGGATGAGTATCTTGTGAATTGGTCATCTCCGTAGGAAGCCTTGGCTGTAGCCAACGATGCCAAATCCAACCCAAGGCATAACTGCAAGCGATCGCGAAGAAAATTGACCCCACTGAAAGCAAGATGGCAGTCCGGATATAGGCAGGACTCCGTTGTTCTTGTGCTTCCTTAATCGCCTGCTCTAAGTGCTCCGCCCAAATGGCAGCTTGCTCCTTGGCTGAACGTCCAGGGGGCGCATCTTCAGGGGTAACCGTCAGCAAGTGAGCGCCATCGATTTTAATAATCGGTAAATTTTGACTTTCATTGATCGTCACCGGGACTGCCGGTTCAGCATTTTTAACCTTCTGCTGGAGGACGCGATTGGCATCATCGGCTCGTTCTTGGGCGCTATATCGCCCAGATTGACTCACTTCCAAAAGTCGCCGTCCATCTAGAACAATGGCAGCGGCAGGAGGTTCTTGATCCTGAGCTTGAGCTAAAACAGGGACGATCAGTAGTAGACACCCGATGGCAATCGCCACCGCAGCAATCCGGGCAACTAGAGTGACTAGAGACGGGAAGCGTAAGAAGCGATTCATAAATTAGAAACGTGAAAGTTAAATGTCGAACATCAATCGTAGAATCTTAACGAGACTCTGTTGAACCAGAATGCAATTAGCGATTCCTCAACATCAAATTGGAGAGTTAGGCATGGGGTTCAACTCAACGGCCTCTTAATAATGGGATTTTGTTCGGTCAATTTTTGCAGATTCTTTACCTTGATACCTCAGCTATTAGAATGAGCTTTACTCTTGTGCAGCTTGATCCTATACCAAACCCCCACGATCGTAAAGTTTCTTTAAGCGTTCACGGGGGTCTAAGGACTAAACGCTGAATCTATACAGGGTTTCTAATGGTTTGGTGAAGAGTAATAAACCACAGAGACGCAGAGGACACAGAGAAAGAGAAGGAAGAGTTTTACAATTTATTTAAACGGCTTATACAACCTTGAGCCTGTTAAAAGTAATATTTAATCATGCCCACTGACTTATCTCTACTCTTTACTTCCTGTAAAGGTAACTCCTTGGATAAAATAGCGATTAAAAAATGCATAAATGACTAATGCAGGCAGCGTCAGAACCATCGAAGCTGCCATAATATAGTTCCAATAACTAATATATTGACCCTTAAATGTGTTCAATCCCAAAGGAAGAGAGAACATTTCTGGGTCAGATAAAATAATTAATGGCATTAAAAAATTATTCCAAGCCCCCATAAAAATAAAAATGGCTTGTGCAGCTAAAGCGGGTTTGGCTAAAGGCAAAACAATGGATAAGAAAGTTTCCCAGCGATTTAATCCATCTAGGGCGGCTGCTTCTTCCAACTCTTTAGGGAAATTAATAAAAAATTGCCTCATCATAAAGATAAAGGTAGCATTGACAACATTAGGAATAATTAAGCCTTGGTAAGAATTGAGCCATCCCAAATTTTTCAGAATCAGATAGCTAGGAATCAACGTAATTTGACCCGGAACCATTAAAACCGCCAGAATCAAAAAAAATAGAAAACTATTCCCTGGAAAACGTATCCGTGCCAAGGCATAGCCCGCCATGGAGTTAAATAATAGATTAAATCCTGTAATAAAAGCGGCAACAATAATACTATTAATTAACCAGCGCCCGAATAACGGCTCTTTAAAAAAGATAGTTCTATAATTATCCCAAGTAAAATGATGAGGAATAAACTGACTACCGCCAGCCATGATTTCTGACAGCGGTTTGAACGAAGCAGAGAGTGCCCAGGCAAAAGGTAAAAAGGTAATAACAGCGTACAAAATTAGTCCGGCATAAAGCAATCCTCTGACCCGGTTAAAAATTTTCATTCGATTAGACTCCCTGATTTAGTTCTCTTCTTTAAAGAAATAACGCTGAATCAGGGTTACGAGCATAATCACACCTGCTAGCATTAAAGCTAGGGCCGCGGCATAACCCATATCCAAGCTCTTAAAAGCATATTGATAGATTAGAAGTACAACCGTTAACGTTGAGTTATTCGGCCCCCCCGATCCAGCGGAGAAAATGTAAGATTGGTCAAACAATTGAAAGGTTCCGATCACACCCATCACAACAATAAAAAATGTTACAGGTCGAAGTAAGGGCAGTGTAATTGAAACAAACTGATCAAATCGGTTTGCTCCATCAAGGGTTGCTGCTTCATAAAGGGACTCTGGGATATCTTGCAAGGCGGCTAAGTAAATCACCATATAAAAAGGTGCCGTTGACCAAATATTCATTAACATGATGGATTTTAGGGCAACAGATGGGTCGCCTATCCAGTTGTAAGTCGGTAGATGGAAAAAGGCAAGCAGGTTATTGAGTAAGCCATTAGAGTTATAAATCCACATAAAAATCAAAGTTAAAACGGCTGACGAAGTAACCGTAGGAAGAAAGAAGATAATCCGGAAAAAATTCTTGCCTTTGATAGGATAATTAAGAATTAAGGCTAAAATAAGAGCTAAAATGGTTTGGATAGGAACAACAATAGCTACATATTCAGCCGTATTTTTTAACGCAATCCAAACCCGCTCATCTGAGGCCATGCGAATGAAGTTTTTTAAGCCAATAAAACGGTAACTAAAATCTCCTAATATACGAACTTTGTTAAAGGCCAAAAACAAGGCATAAGTAATGGGTAAAATCACGAAAATACCCATTACGATAATCGTTGGAGCCATAAAGGAGTAGCCTGCGATCGCTTCTCTGACACCCTGCTTCTTCCAAACCCCCTTCATGAGCGGCTCTCCTGTACGTTAGGCACTTACATTATCTAGCTGCTTGAATTTCTTTATTCGCGGATTGTTGCGCTTTTTTCATCGCCTGTCGTAATGATTGTTCACCAATCAAAGCACTAATAAACTGATTATTAAAGTGAGTTAAAAGGGTAGGTAATGTCTCTCCCGCTTGCCAAATGGTTGCATAATCAGCACCTCTTGCAAAGGGGGCATAGAGAGGATTATTAAGATATCTAAGTTCTTCTAAAACAGATTTACGTGCTGGTAGGGCAAGTCCTTCTTTTGCCCAAGCTTTCATACCTTCTTGATTCGTTAAATAAGCAATGAGTTTCCAAGCGGCCTCTTTATGTTTGGCTTTTTTATTCATAACATACGCCACTGTATACGCCATTGTTCCTTTTTTGCCGTTAACTGTGGGAACTTCAGCGGTGGCAAATTCTAGGTGGGAAAATGTTTCTTGTAAGTAAGGAATTGCCCAAGTTCCTTCAATCACCATTGCGGCTTTGCCCTGACCAAACATTTCACTTCCTGTGCTAGCACCCACATCTGAAGGTTGAGCGGAAGACTGCTCTTTACGGTACTGCTCAATGATTAATTGCAGACCTTTTAAATTCTCTGATGTAAAAAATGCTGCATTTTCTTGTCGATCAATTAACTGACCGCCAAAGGCAGTCATCATAAAGTATTGACGCGAAAGTTCGGGAGCAATGCCAAACCCGTATTGTTCTTTTCTACCATCTTGATTTTGATCGACAGTCAGTTTTTGGGCATCATCACGTAACTCATTCCAGGTTTGAGGAGCCTGGTTTACTCCTGCGGCTTGGAAGGCTTTCTTGTTATAAAATAAAGCCAGAGTGGAGAAATCTTTAGGCAAGCCATAAATTCGATCTTCTAGCTGAAAAGCTTTTAGTAAGCTAGGCTCGAAGTCATTGAGATTAAACTCTGGATTAATATAAGAGTTGAGCGGCTCAAGAACCCCATATTTCATTAATAAGGGAGCTTCAAACGCATCTAGATAAAAAACATCAGGTGCCGCGTCACCAATTAATCGAGTTTTAATTACATCCATATATTGGTCATTAATCGTTTCATGCTTGACCTTAATATTGGGATGCTGAATTTCAAATTGATTTAAAACATTCTCTAGTAACTGTTTTTCGTTGGGGTTGCTTTGCCAACCACTTAACGTTACAGTGATACGTTCCTGTGCATCCCTCAATCCACAGCTCGTTAAGGTGATGAGGCAAAAGAGTAAGAAAACCCAAAATGAGAGGGTTTTTTTCAGGCGTTTGATCTTCATCAACGGTAGCGAATACGAGATGAATCCCTAGTTTATGGGCACGTCAAATTTTCTGCTTAGTATTAGCCCATGCTGTGGACTCTATCTCAAGCAGAAAAATTCAACTTTTTTAAAAATATTTACAAAAAGAAACGTATATGAAGAGTAAAACCTATTACATTGGCTTATTAGTTCATAGTGAACAGTTTAGCCTTTTTCTTAGTAATTATGTTTGTCAGCTCGGATGCGGTCATATACCTTCATATCAGTTAATTTAATTTAAGACTTGGCGATCGCCCTTAACTTCGCCATCCACCTCTGATCAATAAACGGGCTACATCATCGCAGATTTAGCCCGTTACAAGTCAACTATTAAATTTTCCAAGGTCTCCTCTACAACCAAACTAAGTGGACAGGTTTCGCAAGGTTTACTACAGTTCTCTGAGAGCAAAATTTTCCGATTATAGGGGTTTGGCGTTGCCTTTGATTTAGAGGCGTTGCCACTGAATCTGAATCTCTTATAGAGAACTTTTGCGATTCCAATACTATAGTAGCAAGATTTTTGACAAGGTGCTAATTATGAACTTTTTTTTACAGCTTTAAGGTTGTAGAAGATGAGCCTGGAAAACTAACTGAATCACGGGCAAAGTATTTGCAGTGGGATGTATGAATTAAGCCCAAATGTTTAGAGCAAATACTTCACCCAAACCAGAGACATGCTTTAACGCAGAGCCAGATCAGACCTTAATTTCACCGCCAAGTCTTGTTCTGGATAAACAGCAACCATCTTGACAGCTTTCCGGTTTAACAACCACCCGCCGATACTACCTAAACCGGCACCACCTAGAACTTCTAAAGCTGAAATCGAGCGATTTCCTGTGAGACCCGCCAGTGCCGCCGCAGCACCCGCACCAATGGCCGTACCGGTCAAAATCGAAGTGGTGTTGGCTCCCTTTTTCACTTCCTCCATTCTTGTCACCACATTGGAAGTGGCATTAATGTAGTAAGGTCTGACTTGCGTGTTACCCAAATCGCGATACAGCGTCAGCTCTTTACCCACAAACTGGGTACCGCGAGAGGCCGGTCTGAGTTCGCCCTTAATCTCACTCCCTCTAGGAATCAAAACTCTGCGGTCATTGCTTATAACATCCTGTGCCACTGTTAACGTCAATGGCACCTTTTCATCCGGCATGAGCAGAACTTTGTCTTTGTCGTATTCAACTTTAATGGCAGTGCCAGAGGGAACGAATCGATTATAAGATTCTGAGCCAGGATAACGAGTCTGAGCAAAAGCAGGTGCTGTTGTGATCAAGGGGGCAACAGCACTGCTACTAATAGATAGTGCCAAGAAAGCAGCCGTTCCAGTTTTCCAAGACTTAAGATTTAACATGGGAAATTCTCTCTAACTCAAGCAAAAGGGGATACCCAATGACATCCTTTCAGAGTCACTTGGGTCATGAATATTGGACAAGGCGTAAGGGAAAATGAGGTTGGGTAAGGTCAGCGATCGCCAATTACTAATTGGTGAGAATTGCCGATAAACCGCAACTTGATAGAAGTGTTCACACTGATTGACTTAGAGGAGACAAAAAGGTTCCTTTCGGGTCGAAGTTATTTTTAAGATAACTGGATATAGGGCAGAGGTACTTCATCCGATTGAGTGACCCAATTGGGTGATTTAACTCACTGACCCAAACTTTTCTACCGCGAAAATTAAACCGTGTAAATTCAGCTCAAAGCTAGAATCAATCTTGAAACTAGCGAGTAATCCTCAATCACATGAACTAAAACAAAAAATATCGCTGCGCCATGGGTAAAACCGTCGCGGGTTCGCAGGTGAGTAATTCCCCATCCGCCCTAACTTCGTAAGTTTCCGGGTCTACTTCCATCTGAGGCAAGGCATCATTCAGCTTCATATCTCGTTTACTCAACTGCCGCGTATTAGACACCGCCACTGCTGATTTTTGCAATCCAAGTTGTTGAGGAATTCCCTGTTCTAATGCTGCTTGAGAAACAAAGGTAAGAGATGTTGCTGCGATCGCACCGCCAAAACTACCAAACATCGGGCGCATGTGCACAGGTTGAGGTGTGGGAATACTCGCATTCGCATCGCCCATTTGCGCCCACGCGATCGCACCACCTTTAATCACAATCTCCGGTTTCACCCCAAAAAACGCCGGACGCCACAAACATAAATCCGCTAACTTGCCTTCTTCCACTGAACCCACATACTCAGCAATACCGTGTGCGATCGCCGGATTAATCGTGTACTTAGCAATGTACCGCTTCGTCCGGAAGTTGTCTGACCTCTCCTCCTGCCCCTCTAGACCCCCCCTGTCCCCCGTTTTAAGGGGAGTTAGGTTCCCCCGTTGCACCTTCATCTTGTGCGCCGTCTGCCAAGTGCGAATAATCACCTCGCCCACTCGTCCCATTGCCTGGGAATCCGACGAAATCATACTAAATGCGCCCAAATCATGCAGAATATCTTCCGCCGCAATCGTTTCCCGCCGAATTCTCGATTCTGCAAACGCCACATCCTCTGGAATTCCCCGATCTAAGTGGTGACACACCATCAACATATCCAGGTGCTCTTCTAGGGTGTTGAGGGTGTAGGGGCGAGTCGGGTTGGTGGAAGACGGCAATACATTCGCTTCCCCGCATACTTTGATAATGTCTGGCGCGTGACCCCCGCCTGCACCTTCTGTATGGTAGGTATGGATCACACGGTTTTTGAAAGCAGCGATCGTCGCTTCGACAAACCCCGCTTCGTTGAGGGTGTCGGTGTGAATTGCCACCTGCACATCATATTGATCCGCCACCGTCAGACAAGTATCAATCGCGGCTGGCGTCGTTCCCCAGTCTTCGTGTAGCTTCAACCCCATCGCCCCCGCCCTGACTTGTTCCTCCAAGGCTTGAGGTTGGCTACTATTACCCTTACCCAAAAAACCGAGATTCACGGGAAACGCATCAGCCGCTTGTAGCATTCGATACATATTCCAGGGACCAGGGGTGCAGGTGGTGGCATTGGTGCCGGTGGCAGGGCCAGTCCCACCGCCTATCATTGTGGTGATACCGGATGCGATCGCCACTTCAATTTGCTGGGGGCAAATAAAGTGAATGTGGGCATCAATTCCCCCAGCCGTAAGAATCATCCCTTCCCCCGCCACCGCTTCCGTACCAGGGCCAATAATGATATCAACGTTGTCCTGAATATAGGGATTTCCCGCTTTGCCAATTTTGAAAATCTTGCCGTCTTTAATCCCAATATCTGCCTTAACGATGCCCCACCAGTCGAGAATCAGGGCATTAGTAATCACCAGATCAACGGCACCATCGGCGTTGGATATCGGGGATTGTCCCATACCATCCCGAATTACCTTACCGCCGCCAAACTTCACCTCATCGCCGTAGGTGGTGTAGTCCCGTTCCACTTCGATGAACAGTTCCGTATCCGCCAGACGGATGCGATCGCCTACCGTTGGCCCAAATGTTTCCGCATAAGCGCGGCGATCCATTCTGTAACTCATAAATCCCCCTCACACCCATTTGGATTTTAGATTAGACGCGATCGCCACAAAAGAATAAAAATTCTTCTCCTCCGACGCCCGACGCTTCCTAATCCCTAATTTAGGGATACAATTTCAAATCCCTCAAACGTCATCGAGAAACCATTCCCATCCGGAGAGGCACACATGACCCCCACCTTCACAGTCTCAACCGGGGTGAGATAAGCCAGACGCAGCATAGTATACTGCTGCCCATCTAGGGAGTATTGCACCTCTATCGCCGTACCCCGTCGAGTAACACGCAGCCAAAGAGAAGTGGGATGGTGGGGTACTGGTAAGACAGACCAATCCGAGTAATCTCTAGTTACTACAGCACTGACTTGTTGTACACCATTCACATATTCAATACCACACTTTAACCAATTGGCTTCATCCAAACGCACCATGATTCCCGCCTGATCGTACAACTCCTGATAGTCGCCACTCACCTTTACCTCAACTTTTAAAATTCTTTTTAAAGAACTATCCTAAAAATCTTTGTTTCTCAGTTTTAAATTAAAACGTTCTAATCCTGTCCATCTTTTAGCAAAAAATAGAAATAATAATTATTAATTTTTTGTTCAACTGTTTAGATAGCAGAAAATAGAGTCTGTTAAACAACGAATCAATAGCAGAGGTTGAGGCAACCATGGCGCGAGGCGATCAAATTTACTTAATGCAAGAGTTTCTCAGCCTTGAAGGTGTCTACGAGCATCATGGCATTGACTGTGGCGATGGCACCGTGATTCACCAACGCAAGCGAACGGAGACGATTGAGCGCACGTCTTTTGCTACCTTTATGAATCACTCCAAATCTAAGGTGTATGTGAGGAACTATCGAACCTGTTTTATCCCAGATGTGGTAGTTCAACGCGCAGAAAGTCGATTAGGTGAAAAGAACTACAATCTGCTATTTAATAACTGCGAACACTTTGCCACTTGGTGTAAGACGGGTGTGAGCGAAAGTCGTCAGGTGAAAAACTTTATTCCCGTAATTGCAAACCTTGATACTGATAGTTTGTCTGCCCCTATTTTCCTCGCGCTCAAACACTCTGATCGGGGTGAAGCGCTGCGATCGCTCCATGAAGCTTTAGCCACGATTAAGGGAACTTGGGATAATATCCAACCGGAGTATAAGCAAGCTGTTCAAGAAATTGACGCTTGGCAGCGAGTCGCCCAGCAAGCACTGAAACAAGGCAGGGAAGACTTGGCGCGTGAGGCTTTGAAAAAGAAACTTTTCTACAAAAAACGGGCGACTGAAGATCAAGCGAAGCTGGACAAACTCGCAACGATGACGGAAACGCTCATCCGTAATCAGACGGCTTTGCAACAGATTCTCTAAATTCTTTTTCAGGCTTAAGTATCCAGCCGACCATTAATTCTGCCGTTGAAGCCGTAAACTTGACGCATCCCCGTAAACGGTACTAACGTCACGTCCCGTTCATCTCCCGGTTCAAAGCGGACGGCTGTTCCGGCGGGAATGTCTAACCGCATTCCTTTGGCTTGTTCTCGGTCAAAGTTTAGTGCTTCATTGGCTTCGTAAAAATGAAAATGAGAACCCACTTGAATAGGGCGATCGCCTGTATTCGCCACCTGCAATTGCACGGTGGGACGCCCTGCATTGAGTTCAATGTCTCCCTTTTGGGTGATGATTTCTCCAGGAATCATGCTATTTCCGTCTCAACAAAGTTACTCTCACCATCCGATTTGAGGGGTGAGTTTTTTGCTCAATCACAGAACTCACTGAAGACTCCGAGCAACAAGAGTGTGTTGTGCCAATTTTCAGATTGTCCAATCACCTTCAAGTTAGGCCACTAGGGATTTATCTCTTAATTTACACAATCTTTATTTTCTAGCTACTGATTGAGTATTCAAACATATGTTAGTAATTGTATACAGCTTCATTAAGTTTTATTGCAATGGATATTCTCAAAAGCCTAGTCGGTAATTTAGCTGTCGTTAGATATTTAGTCCTTAACGGAAGAAAATACAGACCCTGCGACCTGGAAAGACTCTTACATACGATTGATGAATGTTTGGAAAAACCGGAAAATCTCTCAATTGATGAAATCCAAGCCTTTCAGCACTCTGTGGCGGATTGTATCAACAGCCTGGAGGCTCTCAGAGAGCAGGAGGCAAAATCTCAAGCACAGATACAAGAGATTGACGCTCTGATCGAACGACTTCATCAAATTATCGACCGATGTAGGCGACTACAAGAAGTAGAGCAGTTAGTCTTACGAATTATGCTAACTGTAAAGTTATATGGATAATATCTAACGAATCGGGTCATGCACTGTCACCAGTTTGGTGCCATCCGGAAATGTCGCTTCCACCTGGACTTCATGCACCATGTCTGGCACACCTTCCATCACCTCATCCCGTGTCAGTAAGGTGGTTCCATAACTCATTAAATCCGCAACAGTACGTCCATCCCTCGCGCCTTCTAAAATTGCCGCAGAAATGTAGGCAATGGCTTCTGGATAGTTGAGTTTTAAGCCTCTGTTTTTGCGTCGTTCTGCTAGGAGGGCGGCGGTGAAAATGAGTAATTTATCTTTTTCTTGTGGCGTCAGTTGCATAGGGATTGAAGGTTTTAAGGTTAAAAGTTAAAAGTTTGAACGTTCAACTCTTTTGCCAGACTCGTGGTGGACAACTAGGACGTCCTAAAAAAGACAGGCGAAGTAGTTGCCAAACATCCGTAAACCAGTTTCTCACCTCTGAGGTCGAAGAACCCCGATATCGGCACAATAATCCTGACATGAGCTGAGTCACACCGGCTTCTCCTTGACGTTCCTGTGTTTCCCAAATTAATCTTGCTTTCTCGACAATCTCTGGAGAAACCGCTTGCCCCACCCAAGCCAGACTTGCCACAATTGGTTTTCCGGCTAAACCATGAGGACTATTCAGGATGTGTTCTCCCGCAGGTAGCCATTGCCGATCAATCCACAAAGGGCGTCCTTGCTGCCAGATTTCAGTATGCGATCGCCATTCTCCCTGCAAGAACCGTTCCCCCCTGGCACTGCGCCCAAAGCGTGTAATCTCCCATCCCAGCCAACTGGCTCCCGGTGCTAATTCTACCCGCAAATCTTGCTGATAAATGGCACCATTGAACACAATGGTTTCCTGAGGTAACCACTCTAAACAAGCAGCTTGATCGATGTGAATCTGGATCGTTTGTCTGGCTTGTTGTCCTTGGGGACAGGCAGGAGACTTCCCTTGACTGCCATAGATTTTACTCGCCGCAGCGGTTGTAATTAAGGCATGGGCGTGGGGAGAGAGGTGGATGGTTTGGGAGAGGCGATCGCCTCCTACCATTCCCCCAGCCGTATGCAACACCACACTATGACAAACCGCTGAACCCTCTGGATAAAACGATCGCTGCACCTTCAACGGTGCTTGCCCTTGGGCGTGAGTCAACTGAGTGCCGTTGTCATCATGGGCATAGACTAGCTGCAAGCTGCCATGCCACCCTGATAAACACACTTCCCCTTCTCCCCTCATCAGCTTCAGCTCTAACTTATCTACATCCTAAAGACTCACGAGTCGCCACACTTGTTTTGGAATTGACACCGGTTGCCCTAGCGCAGAGTTTTTTGATCTGAACACCATCTAAAACGGCATCTGTGAAGTCAGCCCCAGTAATGTCTGCCTCATCAAAGCGAGAACGTAGCATAATTGCTTCTGTCAAAACCGCATCGCTCAAATCGGCTCCTGTGAAGTCAGACAAATAAGCAATTCCACTGGTAAAATCTGCCCCATGCAGAGAAGCCTGCTTTAGGGTTGAACTGCTAAACACCACATTCCGTAAATCTGCATTATTAAAGTTGGTTTGCTCCAGATTGACGCTGGTAAACTCTTGCCCAATCAAGCTTTGACTGGAGAAATCCTTGCCCGTGAGTTCCCCCTTGCCAACGGAGCGAGAAATTGAAGAAGAACTGGCGGCTTGTGCCGATAAAGGGAAGAACAGCAGAATGACTGCCAACAGGAATGCCGCTAATGGCTGAAAGTACCTCATGATCATCTGAATTTTAGCGATTGCTTGACTTTTTTAACGATTCTTCAGGAATCTTCAGCTTCTTAGCTTACCTTAATTCCAGGATGAGTAACCTCATCGCCAATTTAAATGCACATCCGCTTAAAACGCTTCCAGAGAAATGGATTTCACCTGTTTAGCGCCTTGAGGTGGTGAAAAGTTGAAGGTATCAGATGCGATCACAGGATTCTCAACTCGACGCAAAATTTTTTCGTTGATCACGACATCTACATCTTCTGATTGGGTAATCATTTGTATCTGCTCCACAGTAGCCTGCTCAGGTGCAACCAGAGCGTTGATTGTATATTCTTTTTTGGGATCTGTGTACTCGTAAACATAGTAGTCTCGTCCTTCAAGAGTGCGTACACCACCCTTAATAGCAGCTTCTTCAGAACTCAGCATTTCTACCAAAGCTTCGCGAATATTCTGTTCTGAATTTGAACCTTGTCCCTTCATTGATGCAAATTCCGGTGCCATTTCTAAAAATAAAGAAGAGGACATCCCGATTAAAAATGAATCATTCGACTTATTAAAACTGGCGTAATCGCTGACAGCATATTGCTTTAAATCAGGGCGATAAATCCACACCTGTTTGCCATTAGAGACGACAATATATTGTCTTCTGTCAGAACTGCCTGGTGTCCCAAAAGTAATTTCTGAACGAAACTGCTGTGGAGATTGAGCAAGTGTTTTGATTTGTACAGGAACCGTGACTGTTGTACCCGATGATTTAGCTGTTAATTGCAGTTCAGACTCCGTTTGATAGCGCTCGCTTTTAACAAAATTGGCAACTGTTTTGGCTAAAAGGGCTAAATCGGGTTGATTACTTAGCTGGCTATTTGCTTCAGGGGCAGTTGTGTTATTAATAGAAGGTTGAGATTGTACCTGCACTGTTTGTGAGAGTTGAGCCTTAGCGACGGGAGGCAAGGCACTCAAAGCAAGGGTTACTCCCAGAATTGTGATAACTTGGGGAATCCATTTCTGCATCAGCTTATTTACCTGGAGTTGGCGAGTTGAGCATTACAAATTTAGCGTCCTCCTTGCGGCTTTGGGGAGGGTTCAAGCAGTGAACAGTGAGCAGTCAGCAGTTATAGCTGTCGCCATCCAGGTTAGGACAGATTTAACGGCTCAAACAACCACGTACCAGGAATAAACCTTCTGGCTTCTGCCTCCTCACGCTTTGATCCGGTGCTTTTTGCTATATCAGCTATCAGTTATCAGTTGTTCAGTAATTGGAATCAGGCGAGATCTCACCTGAGCCTGCTTGAGCGATCGCACCAGGCGTTGGGCTTGGTGTTTATATAAAGGGGCTTCCAATACCCCTGGTAAATTGTGCATCAAAGATCTAGCGGTGCTGAGGTCACAAGCGGAAATTCGGGCGATCGCATTTGCCCCCTCAAAAATCGCCTCTGGGTTCATCGCTTTCTCTACCAATACTCGCCAGCGTTTGGGCAGAATGCTCTTGAACCCTTCTTCAACACGTCGTAAACCCATACTGGTGGCTAAAACCACCATGCGATCGCCAATCGTTAAACGGATATCATCCGATGGCATAAACGTAGGTGTGTCTTCCCCTCTTTGGTAAAGCACCGGCACCACACCGTAGCCATAGGCTACCTCTGCCAACAGCAACCCATTGAGTGTATCACCCCTTTCAATTTTGTACTCCGTCACCAGAATGGTTTGGTCATCTAGGCGAAACAGGTTATCAATATTTTCCCCAAACGCCGCCCCCGCAAACGCTTCTGCTGCCAATGCATAAGCACACAAAACTTGGGCATCGGGCAACAACTGTGCCAAATTCTTACTCAATCCTTCCTCAAAAGTTCGGATGACTAAACCCCCTGCCGGATTCGCTGCATGTGCCATCAGCCCAACTTCTAGATTCAGCATCTCATCATCCGTTGCCACCAAAACGCTTTTTGCCGTAGGTAGATTTGCCATCTTCAAAGCTTCGGCAAAATTTCGCGTAATTACGGGGAGTTCCGGTAAAATGTTGGGGTCAAGCTCGGTATTGGTAATCCCCACCACCGATTGCTTAAATTCTTGCAACATGGCTGCCACTCCCTGACCGACGCGACCTAATCCAATCACCACCACATGGTCTTGTTGCGGCACGGGTGGACGGCGCTGTGAAAACTGGAATCTAGCACTTAAGAGCATTTCCGTGAGCAGTGCATACAACACTCCCACAAAAGCGGTGCCTGCCAAACCGAGTCCCAGACTGACCAACTGCAACCACCAAGGAACCGGAATCTGGAGGTCGAATCCGCCATATAAATCTCCAAATCCTCCCAATAGTAGGATTGCCGTTGTGTAAAAGGCGTTTGCTATGCTCATCTTGGGATAATTTAATAGATACAAAAGTGTTCCCAACAGCCATAGAATCAGCACGCTAATCCCACTGACAATTGCTACGCGCTGCACCTGACGCTGATAGGTGGATTGCCAGAATTGATGAAGCCTGCGTTTGAGATTGCGCCAATTGCAACTTTGCACAATGTCTTGCCAAATGAGCCTCCGTTCTCGCTTCGTCTCCGTGACGGGTTTCTCAGAACGGCTCAAAGATTCTTCGGTAACCTCAACGTAGACAAGGGTGTCTCCTCCTTGCACGCGAGCATTCGGTTCCCACTGATGAAATCCTGTCACCACTCTGGATGAGTTGGGTGTGTGGCTTAAAACCCGACGCGTGGTACTGTTGAGATCATGGATCAACCGTCTGCCAAACGGGTCGCCCGGTTGGATGTGACGCTTCACCACCCGCAGTTGATGTCCTTCTAGGTTGAAAAATCCCAAGGTCATGGTGCCCATCGCCGCCAGGGCAAACGCTGTCACAGGGAGCTGAGTCGGCTCGAAGGACACAAAATTCCCCAAGTGTTGACTCAACAGTTCATTGAGATTTTCTTTGGCGGAACGCACCACTAAGCGCGTGTGGGGATTCAATAGCCGTGCGGTAAAGGCGGCTTCTGTATTGATGCGTTCGCTACTGGTAACCAGGAGGACAGCCCGACACTGCTGTATCTTGGCCTGTTTTAAAACACTCTCTTGGCGGCAATCGCCGATGATTAAATCTTCTAATAAGTTGGGTATATCAGGAATCTCCCAGGTTTTGGGCTGCACTTCCTCAATGGCAATGATACTCACCCCAAATCCCTTAAGCGCGACAACACATTGCTGACCCAAACTGCCTAGCCCACAGACCAAAAAACGGTTTAGTTTAATTGGAGAGGCATGGGGTCGCTGCTGGGAATTCGCAGCCGTTTGCATTTTTCCCGCCATTTGTCAAGCTAATTTAGCTTCGATTATAGGCGAGGGTGTGGTACAAAACCTAGCTTTCAGGGCTATTTTTGGGGAATGTGGATGGAGAGTTGGGGTAGAGCGGGCGGCTCGTCGGACTTACACTAATTTACCATTGAGTCCTGAACCGATGGAGTATCTCCGTCAACTGTTAGAACGATGAGCATCCGCTGCCATTCGAGACGCGATCGCTCTTAAAATGTAAGCCAATCCCTCATGAGACAAAAGGCTCATCTGTGCAATGATATAATCGACGAGGTGGCTGTTTGTAGACACCAACACCAAACCGGATTCTTGACCCAACAGCCTCTGGACGATTTCAGCTTTTTCCTCTTTAGATAGGGTTTTAACCTGTTGCCACACAGGCTCTACACTGTTGTGACGCTCATTCACCTGCACTAAATCACTGTCGTACATCGCCCTAGCTCCTGAAATAACGGCGGAACTGAAGGGATTATAAAGGGGCAGGCTCTCGCTATGTAACCGTATATTTACGGAAAGAACAAATTTTCCAGAGCATTCGCCCTGAGTCAGTAAGTTGTATTAGTGTGCAACGCCCTGATGCCTGAGCCAGAATAGGTTGAGAACGGAAGAAACCAGGAGAGGCATCAGGGGTAGATACCAGTTCAGATTGAACAACACCAAGACAAATGGCAATTAACTATCCAATCATTGAAACCCAACTGAGGCTGATCCGAGCTTTACAAAAGGGATATGCTGAAGCCCTCGAAGCAGGAGATTGGCAAGCGGCCGATTACAGAGCGGCTCACTTACATAAATTGTGTGAAGGGCTGCACCATCTGAGTCAGTTGCTCGATAAGGGGCGCAGTGTCCCGGATACAGTAACACCAAAGAATAGAGATAACTGGCTCAACAGTATACGTTCTGCCCCAACCAATCTCTCCCTCGAACAACCGCTGATTGCGGGTAATCCGCCTGTGGCTTCACCACCTTCATTACCAGAGATAGAGCCTGATCAGCTAAACGATGAATGGCGCAATAGCTTTCAGCGTTCAATGTCAACATCGGTTGATGATCTGTAGTGTTGATATCGCTGATGTTGAAGTCGTTAAGGAACGACCCCACCGCCTAGGCAGATGGGGTTTCTAATTCCCCATCGGTTTTGCCCGTAGAATGGTATCTCTACTTCTTACTAAAGCAGCAAAACTAGATTAGGTGGTATTAGCTTCGGAAGAATTTAACGCTCTTTCCAACTGCTATTTCCTACTTCATCCTTTAATGATGTTGTATAGGCAAAGTTACCACAAATTCTGTTCCTTGGCCCAACTGCGAAATCACCTGGATTTTACCTTGATGTTTCTCCACAATCTGGTAGCAAATTGCCAGCCCCATTCCCGTTCCTTCCCCCACAGGTTTAGTGGTGAAAAACGGGTCAAATATTTTTTCTTTAATTTTTGGACTAATTCCCTTTCCATTATCCCGGATTCTCACCTCTAGTTGCTTGTCATTGACAAGTTTGGTCTGAATCAAAATCTGTGGTTCGCAGGATAATTGATGCTGAGAAAGCAGTTCGTCAATAGCATTACTAATGATATGCCAAAAGACTTGATTAAGTTGAGCTGGATAGCACTCAACCAAGGGTAATTTTTCATACTGATGGATGACTTTAATGCCCGGATTCAATCGGTGGTTTAAAAGCAACAAAGTATTGTTAATACCTTCGTTAATCTGCACCGATTTCATCTCAGCTTCGTCTAGGTGGCAAAAGTTACGCAACGATAGAATAATCTGTCGGATGCGTTCCGCTCCTGTGTGCATGGATGAAATAATTTTGGGCAAATCTTCCCCAATAAAATCAATTTCAACATCTTCTATCCTGTTTTTAATTTCAGGCACCGGTTGGGGATAGTACTGCTGATACAATTGTAGAATTTCGAGTAACTCTTGGGTATAGTCGTTGGCGTAGTTAAGGTTTGCGTAAATAAAGTTAACGGGGTTGTTGATTTCATGGGCAATTCCGGCAACCATCTGCCCCAAACTGGACATTTTTTCTCCCTGAATCAGTTGGGCTTGCGCTTGCTTCAACTCCCGAATTTGTGTGGCTACCTGCTGAATCAGTTGGTTGAGAGAAGTGGCTAAGACTCCAATTTCATCGTCGCTAGTAACAGGGGCTTGTAACTCAAAATTACTCTCTTGAGTGGCTTGCTTAGCAACCTTCGTGACGGCTTTGATAGGACGAGCGATCGCACGACTGGTATAAAGAGCTAAAGCCATAGCGATCGCCATGGATAGCACCATGCTCACAATAATAATGGTCAATCGTAAAAGCTTAGCTCTTCTAAAAGTAGCTCCGGCTTTCTTTTCTTGAACATCTGTAGAATCAACGAGAGCCTCTAAAGTTTGAGAGAGTTGTTCAACCCTTGCACCTTGCTTCCCATTGATAATCTCCTGTAAAATCTGATCTCTAGCTGCAATATCTTGCTGCGTTGGCTTAGGGATAGTTACTTTTTCTAAGAGTGACTCCAAAAGCTGAGTATACGAATCTACTTCCCGACCACAAACCTGCAAAAATGTTTTTAGGTCTGTTGCATAGTCTTCCGGAAGAACATGATAATCTTTTAAATTATCTTTAAGTAAAAAAAGTTGTGCATTTGCTTCAGCAATACTCGCTTTTAATTGCTTAATTTCTTGGGGTTTAAGGGCATTTCTTTGAGAAGCAATAATCAGTTGTTGCTGATTAAACTTTACGTGCCAAACCGCTTTTTCTAAATGATCGATTCGCGTATATCGTTGCTGGGCGATTCTAAATTGCTCTATACCTTTGTCATCATAATGCTCACCCACCATTAGCCCCACTCCGGTTCCCAGAATGGCGATACCAATAGATAAGATATACCCGGAACCAATTTTTTTGTGAATACTCCAATGACGAGTGATGTGAGTGAACCAGATTCCAGTTTTTGCTATAATATAAAACCTCAATCTTGAATTCGCTTCAAACGCCTTACCTTTGTGAGCTGGGTAGATACCAGAATCTGAGTAGTGCATAAAAGACAGTAAATCCAATAGGTTCATTTGTATTACCCGATGCCAAACACCAACCAGGAAAACCTTGCTGGAAAAACTTGTTGAGGTTTGCATCTTGAACTGGCGAGGCACTGATGGGATTTCTGCCCCTAGCGTCCTCAACTCTTGCTTGAGAAACCCGCTTGTTTCTAAGCCCTGTCAAGTATGAGTATACCTACCGGGTTATTGACGAGCGCCACCCAACAGCATGGTTTACTGCTTAAACTAACATCTAGCACTAGGCAAATGTAAAGATACTGTTACCTCGGCTGAATACACAAGGACTTCAGTCCACTAACGTGGACTTGCTCATAGGACGCCAGAGTTTAAACTCCAGGCGGATTTTGGCATGAACGAAAAATACTGCAAGACCTGTATTTAATGTTCAATTGTAGGAATCGAGAGCAATAATTTCAAGATTCAGATATCCGAATCCACCTGTAACTGAAGTACCGGATTGTCTGAGGACGTTAGTACGACTTTCCTCCAACTAGAATCAAACCGCTAAAAATCGTTGAATCACTTCATTGCTCAGTTCGCTGGTGGCTCCAGAGGCGACAATTCCACCTTTCTGCATGGCATAGTACTTATCCGCTTGCCGCACAAAATGTAGATGTTGCTCGACTAACAGGACAGAAATTCCTGTTGATTCCACAATGCGGCGGACAGCCGCTTCAATTTCTAGAATAATTGAAGGTTGAATGCCTTCGGTGGGTTCATCTAACACCAGTAATTGGGGACGTCCCATTAAAGCACGCGCGATCGCCAGTTGTTGTTGTTGTCCACCACTCAAATCACCCCCCATCCGAGAGAGCATGGTTTTTAAAACCGGAAACAGAGCAAAAATATCTTCGGGGATTTCCTCTCTACCGCTTCTTCCACTGCGACGTGATTCCAAACCCAGCAACAAATTTTCCTTCACTGTCAACCGAGGAATAATCTCCCGTCCTTGGGGAACATAACCAATGCCCAATCTTGCCCGCTTGTCGGGTGATTTATTCGTAATGGGTTCCCCTGCCAAAGTAATCGTACCTGTGCGAGGTTTGAGTAATCCCATCAGGGTTTTCAGCAACGTTGTTTTTCCCACCCCATTGCGTCCAATTAGGCAAACCATCTGCCCTGATGGAACACTTAAATCGACATCCCGGAGAATGTGACTTTCGCCGTAGTAGACATTGAGTCCAGAGATTTGCAGCATGAGCTGAGATGGGGATAGAGTAAGTTCAGAAGCGATCGCCTGATGGATTTGAGTCATTACCTTTACTTAACGGTTGAATTCCTTGTAGTCATTTTTATACCAACTGTTAGGCACACGATTTCATCCCATGTTGGCCGTTGTTTCCAGAGGTTCTCCCAGATACACCTCAATCACACGCGGCTCATTTTGCACTTCCTCAATACTGCCTTCATATAACACTGAACCCTCGTGCAGCACCGTCACCTTCCGCGCAATCTGGCGCACAAATTCCATATCGTGTTCAATCACCAAAATAGAATGACTTTCTGCTAGTGCTAAGAGTAAATTTCCAATATTTTCCGTTTCCTCATCCGTCAAACCCGCAACCGGTTCATCCACCAGCAATAAATCCGGCGATTGAGCCACTAACATGCCAATTTCTAAACGTTGCTTTTCCCCATGAGACAGCAATGCCGCAGCAAAATCAGCTTTAATTGTTAATCCAATTGTTTCCAGCAAACCTTTAACCGTATTTCGTTCAGCCGATGAAGGACGACCAAACAGTGCGGCAAAGACATTTTTTTGGCGATTACAAGCGATTTCTAAGTTTTCACGAACCGTCAGATTGAGGTAGACACGCGGCGTCTGGAACTTACGACCAATACCTAAAAGAGCGATTTGATGTTCAGACAAACGCCGCACATTTCGCCCTTTAAATAGCACGCGCCCCTGTGTCGGCTGCACCTTCCCGGTAATCACATCCAAGAACGTCGTCTTTCCAGCACCATTAGGCCCAATTACCACCCGTAATTCCCCAACATCCATATTGAAATTCAGGTTATTGAGCGCCTTAAAGCCATCAAAACTAACTGTTACATTCTCCGTTTCAATAATTTTTCCACTCATGTCATATCCAATCCCTTATTCCCGCAAAAATTACCTACTCAAATAACTCTTTCTCTCTTCTCTCAGCGCCCTCTGTGCCCTCTGTGGTACGTTAAATCCCTACTCCCTCCCCAGAGTCTCCCGCTCCCGCTGCACCTGTGGGTCTTCTTCCAGACTCGGATAAGTAATAACAGGCTTTGGGCGTCCCAGCCGTGCCAACCAATCAACCCCTTGAGCACGCAACCACCCCACAAACCCATCCGGTAGTACCATCACCACTAACAAAAACAAACCACCCTGAAAAAATAGCCAAATTTCCGGAAATTTCTCACTCAACAAACTCTTCGCAAAATTCACCACCAACGCCCCTAAAATCGCTCCCACTAAAGACGCACGTCCTCCCACCGCTACCCAAATCACCATTTCAATCGAAAACGCAATATCCATCGCCTTCGGTGAAATAATGCCAGTTTGCAGTGTATACATCGCCCCTGCCAAACCCGCTAAACCCGCAGAAATGGCAAATACCAAAACCTTAAAACTCGTGGGGTTATAACCTGTAAACCGCACTCGACTTTCATCATCTCGAATCGCAATCAGCAAATTTCCGAAGCGTCCTCTAGTCAACCAACGACACAGCGCATAAGCCGCGACGAGAAACAATATGGTGAGTGTATAGAAGACAAACTGTGTTTTCGGAGCATTCACATCTGCTCCCAATAAGGTTTTGTAGTTGGTCAGACCATTGGTACCATTGAAGAGTTTTTGCTGACCATTGAAGAAGTTAAAAAATACAATGGTTGCCGCTTGCGTGAGGATGGAAAAGTAGACCCCTCGGATGCGATTACGGAAGACTAAATAACCTAAAACGGCTCCTAATAACGAGGGAATTAAGAGAACAGCGATCGCCGCCAAACCAAAGGAATCAAACGGAGTCCAAAACCAGGGCAATTTCTCCACCCCGTAGAGATTCATGAACTCCGGCAACGTCCCAGCTTCTACCGGTGCTAATTGGAGATGCATTGCTAGGGCGTAACCCCCAAAAGCGAAAAAGATGCCATGTCCGAGACTTAAAAGCCCCGTATACCCCCAAATCAGGTCAATGCCGAGGGCGGCGATCGCTAAGGCTAAAAAACGCCCCATTTGGTTGAGGCGAACGCTGGTGAGGACAACAGGCATGAGGAAGATCAACAGCAGCGCGACAAGGGCAACAGCACCCACCTCAATCAGCAGTAACCGACGACGCCGATGTCGTCGGTCAATTCCTGGCATTTCCATTAGTGAATCATTAATCATTACTGATTAGTTATTAGTTAATAGCAGAAATAAGTTAGATAAAATATGGGCAAAATTTTGCCAAATCCTGCTTCCAGTCCACCGTCCCCAGTCCCTTAATTAAGCATCCACCGTGCGCCCTTTTTGAGGAAAAATTCCTCCCGGTCGCACCTGAAGAAACACAATAATGAGAGCAAATACGATGACTTTAGCCATGCTGGTGGAAGAAAAGAACGTTAACAAATCAGCTAGTAATTTGAACGGTTCCATAGTCAACAGGGGTGCAGGAATACTTGTAACCAGTACGCCTGAACCGATCAGGTAATTCGCCGTACCGATCGCGATCGCCGCCACAATACTCCCCACCAACTTGCCAACACCACCCACCACCACGACCATGAAGGTATCAACCACATAGTTCTGACCCGTATTCGGCCCCACAGAACCCAGCAAACTAATCGCACAACCTGCCACACCAGCCAACCCAGAACCTAGGGCAAATGTCAAGGCATCCACTTTTTGAGTGGGAATCCCCAAGCAAGAACTCATACTCCGGTTTTGCGTCACCGCCCGAATTCGCAACCCCCATGCCGAACGTTGCAAAAACAAGTAAATCGCCGCTACACAAAGAATCGTGAGGCCAATGATAAACAGTCGGGTGTAAGGCAGCGTCAGACCAAATATGGGCAAATTATCTTGTAGCCAACGAGGTGCTGTGACATTGACATTCTGAGCACCAAACCAAGGCTGAGTCACGGTAAGTTTGTAAGTTTGAGCCAACAATGTGCCAGTAGCCCAGGCAATGCCGAGTGATAGCGGTAGCATCACCGCTATCACCCAGTTACGCATCCTCTCTAGCTGCGGGGGGCGAGACAGAATCCAGAGCGCGCCAAAGAAGAATAGGCAAAACACAGCGAGACTAATGGCCAATACCCAGTTCACGCTTCGCACAAACTGTTGCAAAATGAGGCTGACTCCCCAAGTCGCTAAGAGAGTCTCTAAGGGGCGTCCATAAAGATATCGAATTACCCCCCGCTCCAAAATCAAACCCATCGCCGCCGCGACGAGAAAAGCCATTGGCAGGGCAACCAAGATATAGGTTTCAAACCACGGTTTTCCCAGCAAGTTGAAGCCATTTTGTACAACGAAGGTCGTGTAAGCTCCCAGCATCATCAACTCACCGTGAGCCATGTTAATCACGCCCATCAGTCCAAAAACAATGGCTAATCCTAGCGCTGAAATTAATAAAACAGCGCCAATACTAAGGCCATTAAATAGGCTATCAAACAATGCTGCTATCACGCCCTTTCTCCAAAAGTTTTAGATTTTAGATGTTGGATTTTAGATTTGGTTTCACATCTAAAATCCAAATCCTTTACAAGCTAAAGTTCTTAACTTACTTTAAATTTGCCGCCTTTGTTTGGATCAGACCAATCGCAGCCAAAGCCTTTCGTTTCCGCCACAAATTGATTCCAGGGCACGGGTGCAACCGCTTTGTCCGTGGAATTAACAATCTTAAATAGACCATCCTCCCCAACTTCGCCAATCCGCACAAACTTAGCGAGGTGATGGTTATTTTCCATAGTTACCTTCCCTTGTGGAGCCTCAAAGGTTTGACCCAAAGCTGCTTTCCGCACGGCTTCGATATCCGTTGTCTTCGCTTTTTCAACGGCCTGCTTCCAGATGTAAACCGCTATGTAGGCAGACTCCATCGGGTCATTGGTGACACGGCTTTCACCATACTTTTTCTTAAAGGCTTCAACAAACTTTTTATTGGTTGGATTATCGACGGTTTGGAAGTAGTTCCAAGCCGCATAGTGACCTTTGAGATACTCTGGGCCGATGGCTTTAACTTCTTCTTCGGCAATACTGACAGACATGGTGGGATATTTGTCTGGAGTTAAGCCAGCGCCTTTAAGCTGTTTAAAGAAGGCTACATTGCTATCCCCATTTAGGGTGTTGTAAATCACGCCCCCATTGGGCAAAGCCGCTTTGATTTTACTGATGATCGGTGTAACTTCGGTATTCCCTAGGGGTAAGTAGTCTTCACCGACTGTCTTGCCACCTTTGGCTTGCAATTGCGCCTTAATAATGGTGTTGGCAGTCCGGGGGAAAACGTAGTCTGAACCTACGAGGAAGAACTCTTTACCCTTATTTTGCAAAAGCCAATCTACTGACGGCTCAATTTGCTGGTTCGGGGCAGCACCTGTGTAGAAAATGGTCTTGGAACACTCTTGGCCCTCATACTGTACGGGGTACCAGAGCATGTGGTTTTTCTCTTCAAAGACCGGCAGCACGGCTTTACGGCTAGCCGAAGTCCAGCAGCCGAAGATAGACACTACCTTGTCTTGGTCAATGAGTTTTTTCGCTTTCTCGGCAAAGGTGGGCCAGTCAGAAGCACCATCTTCTTTGATGGTCTCGATCTTTTTACCCAGCACTCCACCGGCTGCATTGATTTCATCAATCGCTAGTAATTCAGCATCCACGACGCTTTGTTCACTAATCGCCATCGTGCCGCTGAGGGAGTGTAAAATCCCGACCTTGATTGTATCGCCGCTACTCCCGGCAGCTGCCACGGGTGATCCAGAAGCCGCTGGACTTGCTGCCGTTGTCGTGGGTTCATTGCTAGCGCAAGCTTTCAGGAGAATGCTGGTTCCCAAAGTTGCAGAGCCGTAGAGCAGAAATTTACGTCGTCCAAATCTCCTCACCATGCTTTATCTATAACCCCCTCTTAATTCTGCTTACTGATAGAGAGACACTTGCAGATAAGGTGTGATATTAGAGCGAGGTTACTCTGTTAATTGTTACCAATGATACAGAAACTCAAGATCTCGACATGACATCCTAACCAGTGCCCAGTCTTGACGCGGCATGGCATGGGGCTTTCCGGCGAATTAGCGAACAGGCATGAATCTGCTTTCTTATTTCGGGTTTCAATGAGCCTCTGTGAAGGCAAGGCCACTCAGTAGTCAATTATAATTGGCTCAACTTTAGACAGAGATTGGTAGTTAGACAGGGATTATGGGGGCTAGGTGATCGCACCACTGTCTACGTGCAGTTAAAACCAACCGACGCGATCGCTCTGTGCATTCTCACTTGCGATTAGCTTCGCTGGTGCTGAAAACAACATCGACAATCTTAAGGAAACAAGCCTAGACGAATCCATAGCTGCCGTGCCGTTACTTGTGCTTGGCTGTTCATTTCTAAACAAGCAATCGTTACTCTTCCAATGGGTGTTTTAGCCGCAAGCGTTCCAGAATCGCTGTCTACTTGGAAATGGTCGTCCCATTCATCTTGCCTTGGGTGAAATAGACGAACTTCAGTATCGGATTCCGGATCGATGCCACTGATACGAGTTCCCTTACGAAGATTGCAGGAGCGACAGGCAAGAGCTAGATTGGATTCGGCATCAGCGCCGCTTCGGTAAAGGGGTATGATATGTTCGACTTCAAACGGGAAGTTGAAGACGAGTTCTGGAGCATTACAGTATTCACAGCGATGAGTAGCACGGTCGGCGACTAGAGTATAGAAAGGGTTCATTGGCTAAGTTGCTGCACCAAAGCTGCGGTTCGGGCTGTGGCTGCTTTCAATTCAGCTTCAACTAGTCTATCTAGCTCTGCTTGTTGTTCTGGAGGTAGCGTTTGTCCTTCATCGCGTGCTGTTCGCCACAGATTCATCAAGTCAGATAAACGCTTTTGCTCAAAGGCACTAAAAAACCAGTCAGGACTAAAACTCTGGATAATCAGTAGGGTGCTGAATTCGCCGCCTTCTAACTGGGCAGTTAACGCATCTAGCGCTTCACCTGCGGTTTTACCTGTTGATTGCTTATCACCTGCAACTGCTCGATAAATCCTCTCACCACTCGCATCGGATACGGGCAAGATAGCGACTGTAGTCATGTCCAAACCTTTGGAGTCTCTTGCTCACCAATTATAGTTGGCTCAATTTTAGACAGAGATTGTTGGGGTTAATGCTGGCGATCGCACCAGTGCCTACATGCAGCTAAAACCAACCGACGCGATCGCTCACGGACAACTGGCGAACCTGCTCTTGAAGTTCTTGCAGGGACATAGGGGTACTCCAACCTATGCTGGTGTTTGAATTCTAGTATGAGCGATCGCACACTCTGTGCATTTTTAATTGTGATGAATTGTCTGTTCTTGATCGCGTGCTGTTCGCCACAGATTTATCAAGTCAATGGGCTTATACTAATAAGTTATACCTAGTCATATACGCCAAAGCTCATAAAATGCTTTATGAGCCATTGATTTAGCTCTATCCCTGATTTCTTTTTCAGTCCACTGATTGGCATTTAATAAATCAGAATCAAGAGGATAACCTTTATTAACCAAAATTTCGATTTTCTTTGTAAAGTCTAGATTTTTTAACACTTCACTATTTGTTTCTCTGTCTACAAGTATTAAATTACCTATACTTCCAACTACATCTTCATTACATTCTTTAGACTGTGGTAGTATATGCTCGATGCTGGTTAATTCATAATCTATAGGTAAGCCATTAATATTTTTTCCCATGAAGCGACTTAGTATATAATTGATAATCTTTCTATTTCTAGTCTTGCTTTTTGTATAGATAAGATTTGCAAATTCTATTTCAAATTCTTCAAACTCCGGTAATTTAGATTTAAGGCTTCCACTTAAAGATGAAAAGATGGACTGAATTTTGTCATGGTTATTAGTTTTAGTAAGATCTCTAGCATGTCTATAATAGAGAGTGGATATTGAGCCGGAGGAATGTTGAGAGGTTATTCTATTAAACACGAAGTGAAATGATTCAATCTTCAATATTATTTTTAATAAAGCTCTCAATGTTAGCTTTTGCTCTCTATACGCTCTAATAAGAGATAGAACCATTGGCATTTGCTGCTTGACATTCAATAGATTGAATGACTGCAAACATTCTTTCAGTTCATTTTCTTCTGGAGTCCATGAATAATTACTTGGGTTCCTTATGGAAGCATAGTAATCAGCATTTTTTTGAAATTCAACTAACAAGAAAAGAGCTAACTCGGAAGTAGTAACATATTCTTTAATTTCACCGAATAACTTTTTCTCAGTAGTATCTCCATATTTTGAAAGCCAATGATGGTGCAGAAAAGATTCCATCTCATTTTCTAATCCATAGTCATCAAATTTTTCTAAAATTTTATTCCATATGATTTTAGAGTTGTCTAACGTTTTATTTGAAGACTTTACTTTTTTGAGTAATAGGTTCTTAACTAAATCAGGGGTAGTTAGATCTTTCCCTCTAGTATTTAGAGTTTCAAAAATTAAGTAAGCATCATCTTCATTATCTAATTGAATAAAAACCAGCTTCAGCGATAAAATTTTATTTCTTATAGTTTTGAGACTATCTATTACAGCAAGCCTACTTTCATCAGGGAAGTCAAGTTGTGCATCTATTTCTTTGTATTTTGGAATTAAAGGAGAAAGCTTTTCGTTTATTAATTCAAATGCATTCTTAAGTTTCAATTCTTCATGTCCTACTGTACAATCAACCTTTGCTCCTTCAAAACTTTGGATATGATCTTGTAAATATGGAAATGAAGTTTCAGTGTTGAGAATAAATTCATTGACATTATCTATGTTTGCTTTTTCAATATAGTTATGAACACCTCTTGAAAGGTTTACTTCACCAAGCCGAAGAAAAGCATTTCGTATGGCAGCGAGCATTAATGTAATGGTTGTTAATCTCTGTTGACCATCTACTATTCCAAAGTATGGCTTTTCTATTTGATAGACCACCATCGAGCCAATAAAATATTGCTCATGTTCTTCAATAACAACATCATCCCAAAAATTTTTTACTTCTTCTTCAGTCCAAGAATAAGGTCTTTGAAATCTTGGTATCTTGAAATATCCCAGAGAAAAAATATCCTGAATTTCTTTATCATTTGCTTCAATTTTCATTAGGATTTCCTCCCTACCTAGTGATTCAACTACACTTTCATAGAGTCGAATTAACTCTATGTAGTCTAGTGATGCCAACCTGGAACAGGCTTGACCCTTATTGTATGCCTCCTAGCGTGAGACAGACATAAGGTAATAGCGTTGATGCATCTAGCAGCTTATTGCAGAAATCCTGATACTACCTGCGGTAAAGGCTTGGGCTTCTCAATCGATGTCGTCAGGTAAGTCATCAATCGACATTCCAACTTGTTCGAGAAGTTCTTTCAATCGTTTGATTTGCCCTAGAGAAAGCTTCAGTTGGTGTGCGCCTCTTTCATGATTGCCAATCGTTTTGCGGGTTATTCCCAATTCGCTAGCGAATTCTTCTTGAGTCATCCCTAAACGTTCACGCACTTGCTTGAGACTTGCCAAATTGGGGTTGCTATTTGAGTTTCTATCGTTTGCCATCTTACCTACCGATCAGTTGATGGCTTCTCAATCGATATCATCAGGTAAGTCATCAATTGACATTCCAGCTTGTTCTAAGAGTTCTTTCAATTGTTTGATTTGTCCTAAGGTAAGTCTGAGTTTGTGTTCCCCTCTTTCGTGACGCCCTATTGTTCTGGGTGTTGTCCTCAGTTCACGAGCAAATTCTTCCTGGGTCATATTTAGACGTTCACGAACTTGTCTAAGAGTTGGCAAGTTAGGGTTGCTATTCCGATCCTGATCGTTTACCATCTTACCTAGAAAAGGACAAGTTGTCCTTTCACTGACAACAAAAATAACGGGGAAACGGCTAGAGGAAGTTTCCCTGTGTCTCTATGGGTAGTTTCTCATACCAGGCAAGTCCGCCAAGAGTTAAAACTCCTGGCTCATAGATCAAGTCCACTTAAGTGGACTGAAATTCTGGTGGATAAATAAGTGAACTAAGGAGGTGACGCCTAAACGATTATCAGGAAATCACTCGCTCGTACTGTTCTAAGTCTTTCATGAGAAACAGGCGATCGCTCCTTTGGCAAAGTGTATGCGATCGCCCCTCTCTAATTAATAATCACACCAATAATAGCAATGAAACATTCTCAATGGCTTCGCCTCAAAGCAGAGGCGGACAGGATTGTTGCAGCCTTAAGAGCTGACGGTTTCCAGTGCCGTAAGCACACACAGCGCTTGTCTTGGCACTTTCGCAAAGATACAGTTTCCTATACCCTGGCTTGGCTACCCGCGCCTGTCGCTGACTGGAGCCTATTACCCAACGATGGCACCCCACAGCGAGAGCAACTTCTATCACAGATTCACTCTATCTTGGAGCATCGGGGCTGTGGTCGGATTGTAGAAACGCACCCTGGCACATCTGTGCAAAGTTCTCCTGCTCAAGGCGATCAGCTTTGCGCTGGTGCCGTTCGCGTAGCGTCTCGAACAGAAGGCGATCGCATCTGGAATCAACAGAATTACCCTTGGACACTGGTGAGGCTCTTGCCAAACGCTCAACACTATACAGTCGGTCGCTTTTATAGCCGCGCCGAGGCAGAAAATCATAAGCGCTTTCTGGGAAAGTGGATGCCAGCAGCCGAATTCGAGGTCGTATTTGATGAGACAACAGTAACGGCTGATCATTGAGTGCGATCGCCCCTTGCCGTAAGTTAGGTTAACCTCAAGAAACCCAACATCCCCATTCGGCAAGGTTTCACTCAATTAGATAATGAACCGTAAGAGCGATCGCATCCGATACCAGCTTGAGCGATCGCGTAATCCATCAATTCACCTGATCGGATGAGCCAATGATAAAACTGGAAGCCCCAGACGTAGCGAATGCTCTCGTCTGTGGGTACTTCACTAGCTAGTGCAAGAAGGCAGAAGGCAGGAGGCAGAAGGCAGAAGGCAGGAGGCAGAAGGCAGAAGGCAGAAGCAACATTGCTTGTACAGTAAGCCTTATTGCCTTTGTCAACTGGATAGTTATTTCCGCCGCGCTGCACTAGTAAAATCCATGGGGTTCAAAGGCTTAGGCAATCTGCTGCTTGGTCAAGTAGGATGTTTCCAGTAGGCAGCTTGTCGGTCTGCCACAAGCACTAGGATGGAGGTGCGAGTCACCGTTTTCAGATAATTTCTGTTGTAGAGGCAAGTTTTCTGCTCTTAAGATACTGTCGGGTTGCTCCAAGCTTGTATCTCCTAACGCTGCGTCACCGAAGTACTGCACCAAGAGTTCAGTGGTTCGAGCAAAAGCGGTATTCAGCGAAAGTGGATCTGGCTGACGCCACTGCTCTACATCAGGTTCATGGTGAATGAAACGACCGAACAGCATCTGGCAATCCTGATAATACTTGCGTGTATGCAAGATGTGGTAATGCCAGACCCGATCGATTTCCTGAGACGGGACTAGCGGAGTGTGGGGATGCAGATACACTACAGATAAGAACATTTTGTAGCGGTTAATTGCCAATGTGGCTTGCTGGCGAGTCCACCCGGATTGCATGAGTCGCTTTTCGATTGACTCCAAGTCAAGCTGTTTTAGCTTTTGCAAGAAGGCTTGAGCTGACGAAGACAAAACTTGGTTTCCAACTGACATATATTAAACCCCTTAATCTCACCACGATCTAAACGCCGGACAGGTCGCTTGTGATAAATTTTGGCTGTGTCTCATGAAGTCTCTACTCCCCACTCCACAATGCCAGTCGCCTCAAGTCGGGAAACCCGCGCATGGCGCTGCTTCCTCAGGACTATTTTCCTGGGAGTTTTATGGCGCTATTGTCGGTAGCATCACGAAGTCGTAATCAAAACCCTTAGACTGAACTTGGACAATGACTGAGTGACTGATACGATCACCAGTGGAGGCAAATCTTACAGCACCACTGGCACCCTCAACGGTAAACCCCCCACTATGCAACGCTTGCTGTAAACCATCGCGACGCTGACTCTGCTGCAAGCCGGCAATCATCGCCTGCGTAGCATCATAAGCCGTAGCTGTGCGCCAGCTAACTTTGCCATGCCAGCGCTGACTCATCCTGTCTGCAAAAGACGGATTAACTTGAGGATGCCAAGGTGCGACGAGGGCTAACCCCTTGACGGCTTGCTGTCCGGCTTGTAAGGTTTTGACGGTATACATTGTTGGGCTGCTAAATAAAGCTAATTTGCCCTGATTTGCTCTAGCAACTGCGATCGCAGATTCTAAGCGATCGATGTGGGAAGCGATAAACAACCCATCTGCACCACTGCTAATAGCTTGAGTCACCGCCGCAGTCGGGTTAAAGTTAGGAGCTGATAAATCGCAAACGGTGGGAACTAATTGCCCTCCCTTGCTGACAAAAGCCGCCAAGAATTCATCTTTGAAAGAGACAGTATCGAATGCGTGGGAATCGTAACAAAACGCAATTTTAGTTTTGCGGGCAGTTTTAACCGCATAGTCGGCTAACGTTTCGGCCATGACTTTGGTAGTCGGAACGATGCGAAAAATATAGTTACCCAATCCAGAGAGGTTATTCGCAAAGGAGGTAGGGGTTATCATCACTAATCCCCCCTGTTGGTAGATAGGAGCAGCGGCGAGAGAGGCATTGCTGGCATTGTGTCCCACCACTCCCAGGACTTGCCGATCTTTGACTAACTCGCGAGCAACTTTTCGGGCAATTTCTGGGTCATTTTGATCGTTGACAATCTGGACTTGCAATTTCTGTCCATTAATGCCGCCATTTTGGTTAATTTCAGTCTGGGCTGTAGCCACTCCCCGAAGGATTTCTTGAGCCACGTTTAAGTTACTACCAATTGGCACGCTTACCGCTATCTTGAGAGCATTGTTTCCGGCTTGGGTGTTATTTAAGTAGATGAGCGCTTCCGGGTCATTCGGCTGCTGGAGGAGAGATTTTTTAAAAGATGCGCTCGCTTGTTGATAATCCCCCTTAGCAAAGGCTTCAATTCCTTTTTGTTTGTCGGGAGTCAACCTTTCTTGAATTAACAAACGATTCCCGATACTTCCCAACTCTGAGTCTGTTTTAAAAATACCCAGAAGGCGAGGAAATAAAAATAGACATAATCCTACTATAAAAATGTAGAAAATGGGAGGAATTCTGCGGGGTTGAGTTTTGACTGTTTGTGTTGTTTCCATAATAGTTTTAGATTGTTTTTCAAGTTCAATTGGCAGAGAAACGGTATTGATGCCATAAAGAAAGCCTATTAGAGACTTAAGATTGGATTTCCGATAATGGAATTGACGATTCCGCCACTGAATAAGAGAGGACTTTTTTAATCTAAAATCCTTGCACCCAAAATCTAAAATCTAAAATCAGCTTTGTTCGGATTTCAAATTGGCAAGGCGACGGGAAATTTCATCGTTGAGCGTCAAGCGGTCTAAATCTGCTTGCATTCTTTCAGTGTGGCTTTCCGATAATTCTGCTTGGGCATTCACTTTGAGATATCGCCCTTCGACGGCTGCTTGTGCCGATTCAAATTGAGATCGAGCCGAGTTGAGGTTAAAACTAGTATCAACTTTGGCAATGGTTTCTAAGGCTTCATTGATTTCTGATAAAGCCTTCATATTTTGCATCTCAGTCTGATAAGCCTCTAACTTTTCTCGTTCTCGATAAAGTTTTTCTTTGGCAGCCACTACTAGTTGTTCAGCTTGGGCAACTTGTTCGGAAATTTTAGGGAGTAATCTTTCAATTGCGATCGCCCGACTCATTGCCAGTCTAGCTGCTTCTTCATTACCCCGCTGAGTGGCGAGCAACGCTTGATTTTCTGCCAGTTTAAATTCACGCTCTTTGGTTGCATACTTAGCTTTAGCTTTCTCATAAGCAGCGACAACCGTTGCAACGGATTCTGCCAGTTGGTAGATGGATATTTGCATTGATTCGAGGGATTCCTGCGCTACTTCCACGGCAATTTTGCCCCCAGATTCGACAGGGATACCCCACAGCCAGTTCCAAATTCCTACTAGAGTCCGCCCAGTTCTTTCACCAATTAACCAGTAGATAAATAATTTTAATTTGCCTTCACCAATGAGCCAATAGATTAGTTGTTTCATTTTGCTCTCACTTCTAACGTATCCAATTAGGTATTGGGATAGAGTGAAAAAAATATGCAGTCTATTCAGACCAAATTGTTTAGAGTGAGTTGATGCAGAGCAAATTTCGATAAGCAGTGCCTATTTCATGCCTTAATCGCCGCTACAGCAGCCACCGCAGCCACTATCACCGCCGCCACTATCACCACCGCAGCCACTATCACCATCGCCACTATCACCACCGCCACCGTCACTGCTACCGCCACTCCTGTAGCTACCACCGCCACTCCTGTAGCTACCACCGCCACCCCCGTAGCTACCACCACTTCCAGAGTTACTACCTTGTAAACGTGCTATAGCCATGCACAAACCAAAAAACATCCATACACCCAGACTTTTAAAGCCTAGCCAGAACAAGAACGGGCTTGAGAGGAAGACAGGGATAGCGAGCAAGATTCGCCAACTCCCAGAAAAATCTTCTGTGAATCTACTAAACAACAAAAAAAGTACCTGTATACCTACGACAAGACACAAAACGACTAGGTAACCAACTGGTTTATCTCGGTAAATTCCTAAGATTATCCTGCTAATTCCAAGAAACTGCAAAACAAAAACTGAGAGTACAGTTAACCACTTTACAGCTTTATCAAAGGATGTTAACCGTATTGGATATCGTATAAACCCCGACCACGAACGTGCGAAAAAATCTAAGAAAAGACCCGTGACCGTTGCTAATAAGTAGAAACCAAGAAACTCCTGTCCTGTCAAATCAAAGAGTCCCCTGGCAATTTTGCTAATTCCCAGAATAAACAAAGAAAAAGTCAGGAGTAAAAGTAATCGCAGTCTAGTTTTCGAGTTTTTGCCACGTCGTCTAAACAACCCGACCATACTGATAGCGAAAACTCCGATTAAGGCTGCTGATAGATAAAAAGCAGTAAATTCTGAAAGTGAAAAATTTAGTGGATTTGGGAGATTCGTTAGATCTGATAACGCACAACCTGTAACACCTAAGGCTAGGAACAAAGATAAGATAAAGATAGCACTTTGACTAAGACAGAATTCAGACAAGAAATTTAACTGCGGCTTGGGTAAAATCCAGTTTTCTTGCGTGTTTACTCGAACGAAGTGAATATCCCGTCCGAAACGAATATGGGATGGAGGCCAGATGTCTACAGGCGGTGACTGTTGAAAGAATTGTTCGTAGCTTGCTAAGGTTTTGTTGTACCAGTCATCGAACTTACGCCGCTCCCGCGAGCCTCCTTGGGTAGGGCCGTGATGGAGTGACATCTGTAAAACATTGAGACAGAACTCGTCCCAATAGGAGCGTGTATAGAGCAAGTGTAAATGCCAGACTTGATCGATCTGATCGGAAGGAGTAACAGGATGACCAGCTACTACTGCTAGAAATATGAATTTTTTGTATTCATCGATAACCGAGTTCGCATATTCAATTGTCCAGCCGTTATCTCGTGCGAGTCGTTTACTAAATGGCAAACGTGCATCAGCAGCATCCAGGGAAAATGCTTGAATACGTTGATACAGTTCCGCTTGCGGACTATTTATAAACGGCTTGCGGACATGGATAAGTTGTTTCATTTTGCTCTCACTTCTAACGCCTCCGATCTAGGATTGGGATAGAGTGAAAGAAATATGCAGTCTATTCAGAATTTATTGTTTCTTCGCAAATCCACAAGATGTTGGGACGGTTCATCTATCTTCACCTAACGGTTAATACCAGCTCTCTGCCCCTATTCTCTTGTAATGGGTAAACCCAACCAGTTACTTAATTCTTGTGCCAACCAATCGAGTTCTGGCGTTGTTAGACGACCATAAAAGCGGGTTTTGCTGTCCGCACTCACCGATTGCCCGATGTGATAGCTGATGTCTCGGTAAAGGGCATCGTAATTGGCAAAGTGTTTCGCCCAAATTCTTAACACTGGCGGTACCTCTTCAATGCCCCCTTCACTATGTGGACGATAGAGTCGCTTAACGTAAGTTAATTTATAGAGGTTATTGCGACTGGCCTGAAAAACCCGTCGCCGTATTCCAAATGCTGTTTCAGTTACAGTCATCGACGTTCCATCAATATAGATGCGCCTGTCTGCTTTGGCTGTAAAAAAAGCTTCCCTTTGCCCGGAAATCCCGCTCCACAAGAAAAGCAAGCCGATCAAGATTATGAAAACGTTACCGCTACACACACAGGATAACCCCATAAAAATCAAAACCCAGTAAACGAGAAATGTACAACCTACCGCACCACCACAATTTTCCGGGGGTAGATATATCTCTAGAGTTTCTGCATCCTTGCGAAAAGAAATTTTACTGTCAACAGGTTTTTGCAGCGTTAAAGGAGTTGATGTAGCGGATGACTCAATCGGTTGGGATTGAACAAAAGGCTGCTCCAATGCTTTCAAGGCAACAGTAGCTGAACTAAACCGTTGCTTGCGGTTGGGATGCGTCAAAAGCTTGATCCATTGCACAAAGCTTGGAGAAAGATGCGTCACGGGTTCAAATTCAAGAAGCAAATCCTCTTGCAGCAAATCAGCCGGATGCGTCCCTGTTACCAAGTAGATTAACGTGGCTCCCAAACTATACAAATCGGAAGCTTGAAAGGCACGTCCACTAAATTGTTCGGGTGGCATATAGCCATAGGTTCCAACAATCGTCATCGTCCCGATTTCTCGGACAGCCGTTTGCACAGAACCAAAATCAACTAAGTATAAATCTCCAACCTGATGGGCAGAGCGATCGCCTTTTAGTAAAATATTGCTGGGCTTGATATCCCGATGAATCACCGGAGGATTGCGCTCGTGCAAGTAGCTCAATACATTGATTAATGCCTTAGCAATTTGTTTAACTTCATCCTCGCTAAATGTTCGCCCTCGCTTAATCCATTCCTGCAATGAGGTGGCATCAAGATAAGATTGCACAAGTACGAATCCCCGACAATCGGGCAAGTCCACTTCAAAATAATCAAGATAGTGGGGAATCGCTGGATAGGATAGAGATTTGAGGGTTTCGGCTTCTCGTTCAAACAGTTTCAAATCTTCCCAACGAAAGTCACTGTTAAAACTGAGAATTTTGAGGACAACGAGTTCTTGGGTATGTAAATCTTGAGCGAGTAGGGTATGTCGTCCAGCGTTGTGTCCCAACTGGCCTTGAATGTGATAGCGCTGGTGTAATACCTGCTTTTCTCCTAACATAGTTGCTCTCACTTCTAACCCATCCAATAAGGTATTGGGATAGAGTGAGAGAAATATGCAGTTCTGCTCGATCTAGCTATTCAATTTTTACAACTTTACCGTCTCGAATTCGGATTAAAGCGTCAGAACGTTCTTTGTGAAACAGAAATTCGCGTTCGCCTGTGTTGCTGTGAAACTTAAATTCCCCCGTGACACCCTTCACTTTAAAATTGGAATTTCTCAGTATATTGTCTAAATCCTGACGAGTGGGATGTTTTTGTTGTAAAAGTTGTTGTAAACCCGTTGCGATCGCTCTTGTTGTATCCTTAGCCATTGGTGATCGCCAGGTGTTTAGTTCTGTCTTCCAGAGTTCCCGAAACGAATTCTTTTCTTTCTCATCAGGAAAGTAAGGAACGGATAATGTCAAGCCTTCTACTGCTTCGCCTCCCCACTCAATAGTTTTATCGTTATACAAAGTAGGGCTGCCAAACAGCTTGATTGGTAACTGACTTTCTCGAACCGCCTTGAAGAGTTCCATTGCCTTGGGCAGGTTATTAACATAGGGTGCCACCATCAAACTATTCACATTGTTCTTTCTCATTGTCTCGACCACAGTAATCGGATTAAAATTTGGGTCGGCAAGGTTACATCCTAGATCGATATGCTGTCCTTGATAAGCTGAAACAACGTACTTAAATTCGTTTCTAAAGGATTCCTGATCCGGTGATACATTATCTACACAAATGGCAACTTTGGGGTTAGGAATTGCTTTGCCTAGACCTTGAGATAATTGCGCGGCAAAAAAAGTAATTTGGGGAACCATGCGAAAAACATACGACTGTTCTTTCAACTGGTTAGCAAAGCTTGTTGGGGAAATCATGACTAATTTGCCATCTTTATAGAGCGGAGCTGCCGCAGTAGAAGCATTACTCGAATTATGTCCTACAACTGCAAAAATAGCAGTATCTTTGACCAACTTACGAGCAACTTTTTGCGCGGACGTACTGTCATTATTATCATTAGCGATGACCACCTGTAATGGCTTGCCATGAATCCCGAAGTCGCGATTAATCTCCTCTTGAACTGCCGCGACACCTCGCAAAATTTCTTCTGCAATGGGTTGGTTGATACCAATCGGTACGCTGACGGCAATTTTAATGGTTTCTTTGCTATTAGCCGCTATAGCATTATTTAAGTAAATGAATGCTTCTGGATCGTTAGGTTTTTTCTGGAGAGAGGATTGAAAATTTGCCACTGCCTTGGAATAGTTTCCATCGGCAAAGGCTTTAACGCCAGCTTGTTTTTCTGGAGTGGTATTTTTTTCGCTTAGAATTTCTTCTCCCAAGCTAATTCCTGACGCTAGGGTCGAATCGTTACGCAGCTCGATGAGTTTATAGATTCCCAAAGTAAGAGTGCAGAGTGCGATCGCACCCATTCCACACCAGGCGAGTTTCTTAAGTTTTACTCTCTTTTGCGAACTTTCTAGCGGTTTTTCTCCTAATTCCGGTGCTGACTCTTCTACGGGATAAAATAGCGGAGGTTCTTCAGGATTTTGAAAAATTACAGGTAACCAAGAGGCATTAGGAGAACGACTTTCGATTAATCTTAATTGGTCGCGAGCTTCGCGCACGGCTTCATGTAAAGAAGCACCTTCAGCAAAGCTTGTGAGAAAACCCTTGAGAAATTTTTGTGCAACTTCATCGTGAACGGGTTCCCGCATGACGATGATATGGGGAATTTGCAAAGTCTCCAATTGTCGTGCTAACCCCAATCCATCGCAGGAGTTAAAAATTGCCAGTTTTAAGCCATTTTCAACGGCTTTTTTGAGGGAATTTTTTAGGCTTTTAGGTGATAAATATTCTTGGTCATTAAGCCAAATTTTTGCATCATTTCCATCGGCTTGAGTCGAACTGTGTCCGGCAAAAAAGATAATATCCCAAGCTTGATTGATGAGAATTTCTCTAAATTCATCGGCGCTGGGTTTTTCCAGCAATACTAATTCGTCATTTGGCAGTTTTTCTCTAAGAATATTCCAGTCGGTTTGAATATCAATTTTTTCATCGCTACCCAGAATCACTAGAATTTTAACTGAACTTCTGAAAGCTCCTTTTTTGGGTGCGCTTCTGCTGCTTATAGCTACTTCCGGGTGATGATAACGATCTTTAAGTAAACGCCATAGCTCCCAGGGTAGCCTCTGTAATTCTTTGTTATCCGTTTGGACAATGAAACTTACACAATCGTTTTTGTTAACTGTATGTAGTAGTTCCTCTCTTAACTCCCCTAAATCAGAACGATCTAGCCACTCATTGAGTTCCCTTTCAAACTGGTGATCATAACTGTTAGGATTACCCTCGCTGTCAGCACTCGAATAGTTTGTATTTATTTGCTCTGGAACCTCTAACCTCCGTCTCCACCAGCGGTGGCTTTTTCCCCAAGAGTAGTAAGCTTGTTGCCAGTCATTATAGCGGTCAATAATTTGTGTTGCTGGCGCAAGCTTACCCCTGACTTCGGGAGCGCAAACCTCCCCATTCTCCTTAATCATTAAGGTGACAGAAAAACCTTGTTCAAAATCACCTTGGTCAATTCTGAAGATGACTCGCTTGCTCATATCGAGCTTCCTTTAGGTGGATTTATTAAGCCATATAATACTGGAAAAAGCCCATAAAAAAAAGTCACTCTTAACCTGAATCCAAAAGTTATCCATCTATTTTCAACGACTAAGTTTAATTCAGCGCTCACGCACTCCCAAATAGCCCATACAGGTAGGTTAAATTATCTCAAATTAACCTATCTTATTCGTAGTTAAACTACAAATTGTTCGCAAATACTAGTTTCTTCTAAAGCCAGACGCACACTGAAGCGCTCGCCAACATTAGCACTGAAGTACAAAGAAATATAATCATCTTGCGGTTCGCTTCTTGCGACAGCTTCCAAACCGGGAACAAAAGCGCCATTTTCATCTAGCCCAATTAATTGTAAACCTGGCGGTAATTTAGTGCGATTGTGCATGGGATAAGCTCGCAGCAATACGGCAACTTTACCATCCAATTTACGTAAAACTGCAACCATCAAAGCGATAGGGTGCCCCATGAGTTGAACGCCTAAATCCATTACCCTTCTGATAGCAGAACCTGGATAATTTGGAGCAATTGCCCATAAATATTCAGCCGCTTTCCACCGAAGGCTTTCATCGGGAGTATTTTGTAACAGATGAACTAAGGCATCTCGATCTTCAATATTAGGAGGAAAAGATACTTCACTTTGACTGTCATACAATTGTTTCACCGCTCGTCTAGCTTTTTCTGGTGTTTCTAGTTCAATTCCTCTGACGCGTCTCACTCGAAATGCTGGTGCTAACGTTTTAGCATTAAATAACTCTTCAAAGGTTTGCCACCCGGCTTCCACAACACCATCTAACCATCGAGTGAGAGCCGATATTGTGGGTGAAACTGACTGCACCCGTCGTTCATATAACTTCTGTAACCAATGACTCTCATTTAATAATGCCCCCCATTTTTCAAACGTTGCCTTTAGGCGAGGAGAATAAGGTGAAGGTTGGCTCAGCTCCTCTATCAAATTGTCTACTTCCGTCTCTGATAATTTTGGCAACGCTGTTACTTCGCCTTTTTCATCCAGACAAAGATTAGACGCAAGTTCCATTATGTCTAAGTTTGGAACAACCCAATCTCGCTCCAGATAATAGAGACGATAAATTGGGTCATAATCGGCTTTATCTTTTAAAGTGTTCCGGGAAACAAAACCCCAAATATGAATATATTGCTCCTCTAAATTTACTCGGATTGGTAAATAATAATCTGCTGCCCAGTTGGGAATATCGACCCATTCTTGAGGAACAGCGAAATCAGCCAAATCAATAGCATCACTAGGAATAAGTACCAGCCGCTTACTACCCCAATTAATCCCACATCCACTAACGAATTCCCAAAGCTTTGGCAAAATTTGCTCATTGGGAAATACACTCAGAGAAACTTCTAAGCTTAAATTGTTTTTTAGCCAATTCAAAAAGGTATTCAAACACAGGGAATTGAGATAGGCATAATTGCGACCTGTTTCATTCGAGTAACCTTGAGAAGCTGATTTAGCTTGCTCCAAATCCCTATCCGAAAACTCTAACCAGAGATGCTCGGAATAAAAGCTGCTTAAGGTTTGAAGAGTTAATTTCATGGTTCTGTATTTTGATTAGTGTAAATAAAGTTGCAGAATAGTTTCTAACCGGGTTTCGGTGAAGGCAGTAATTCTCTTTTTAGCTGCACCTTGAGATGGCAACTCAAGTTGAATTCCAGCTTGGATTTTTTCAGTTATACTGCTGCCTAGCCATTGCCTCATCACCTCTAACAACTCCTTTACTTCCGCCTCAGATTTATGAATCTTCCTTCCAATCCCTGAAGGCTTCAATTTGAGAATGTAAAATAGTTTTAATATCTCCCGACTTTGGGTTCCAAAAAGCTGAATTGTTTTTTCAAAAAAAACATCAATTTGGTCAGAATAGTATTGATATAACACCGCTTCAATCTCATTCAGGCATTCGGAACTGGGTTCAAGCCCCAAATGTTGTTTTACCCAATTCCCAATTTGAGTCAAGATCCGATTATTTAACCGCTGAAGCAGACGACTGATTTGGTATTGCGCTTGACCCCTAAATTCCTGACCAATTTGACTTTGTTTGAGTTCTAAGCCATACCTGAGAAAAAGCAATTGCTTTTCTTGATATTCTGGCAATCCTTCCAGCAAATGAGCGATAAACTCCCTAAAAGCAACAACCGTTTGATTCATTTCCTCATCTCCTCTGGGTTGAGCAGGGATATTTTCTAGTAAAGATATATTTTCATTGGTTGTTGAAGGTGAAAATGTATCGAGAGAATCAATAGGTGGGTTTAAAAGTTTTCGGATTGCTATTCCAATAGTTTCCAGCCAAGTTTTAATACCCTCTCCATTAATATCTGGATTATGACCTTCAGGTAACGCCAATTGCTCTCTAAATTCGCAATACCGCTTGGCAATATCCTGAAAATGTTCTGCTTGAAATTGATTAACTCCCAATTTGAGGGAATTTCTGATTTCTTGGAAGCACTGCCAAGCTAGAAGATATTTCGATAATTCTGCTTGTCCGTAACCTAAATGATGCAAAGCTTCTTTAACTTGTTTTCGCGTCGAGCGGGCAGCTAAACCTAAGTTGGTTCGACCCAGCGTATCTATCCCTGTTAGCTCTCGAAATTTGGGAATTATTAGATACTTGATTTTAGCATCAGAAAATCGCTTTAAGGTGGGATACCAATATTCAAAGTGAGAACGTCGAGGGTCAAAATTCTCAAAAAATTTTACGGGATGACTCGCGACTTCAGCTCCTATGAGGACTAAATCGCGAAAGTAACTAGGGTTGAAATGAGCCAGTCGGGTAGCGACTTTTTCACAACGTCTTTCTAGAAAAGCAATCCAATGGGTTCGCACGAGTTCATGTGGATGCTGCTGTAACGTTTCAAATAAATAGCGAGCTATTCTGGCTTCTAGTATTTTTTCATCAAGTTCTGCTTCAGGGTCTATTTTTTGACGCAACCTGTTAATGCCATCGCGCAACCGTGGCTCAATTCGCCACATAATGCGATGTTCTTCTAGGCTGTCGGGTAAGGTATAAAAGCATTCCAATGGCATGGCGGTAACCGGAGCAACTCGATCTGACATGTTGCTCTCATTCAAGTGTTGTGACGTAGCAGTAGTACTTATCTCTGTTAGCTGTGCCACTTATGCAAGACATCTATTGAACGCTCTAGACTAGCTACAAAGGTTTAACTCCTTGTAATTGGGTCTACTGGTTTATGGTTGGGATGAAGTCAAATAATTATGCAGTTAAAATTCTAATGCCCGCCATCTCGGTAGCGGTGAAGAGGAGATTTTTGTCGGATTGAGTTTTGTGAAAGCTTCACTTATTCTGATTCTGCTTCCTCAGCAATGCGACCCTTTGCAATTAAGCTGACAATCGTTTGCACAAGCATCTCTGGCTCGATCGGTTTAGAAATATGCCGTTGAAATCCGGCTGCCAGGGCCTGCTGCCGATCGCTCTCCCCAGCATAGGCCGTGACGGCAACGGCTGGAACTTGCTTACCTTGTGACAATGCCTGAATGTGTTGCATCAGCATATAGCCATCCATCTCTGGCATTCCAATATCACTGACGAGCACATCGGGTTTAAACTGAGCTAAAACTTCCAATGCGGCGAAAGCCGACGACACAGCGGTGACGATCGTCCCAGCCTGCTCCAAAACAAACACGATTAACTCGCGGGTGTCTACCTCATCGTCAACCACAAGCACCTGAACATTTGAGAGTGGTAAGGTAGGAGATGTAAGTGGTGCAAGAATCGGTTCATCCCTCATCCTGGGATTTTCATTTTTCAGCAACGGCAACTTGACGGTGAATGTTGCCCCCTGTCCAACACCTAGACTCTCAACTTGAACCGTGCCCCCGTGTAGTTCGACCAAATGACGCACAATCGCCAACCCCAACCCCAATCCACCAAATTTACGGGTTGTTGCTCCATCCTCTTGCCGGAAATGTTCAAAGACATAGGGCAGAAACTCAGGATTAATGCCTTTTCCCGTGTCAGTCACTTGAATTTGGGCATGAGTTCCTACTTGAGTTAAGGCAACCGTAATCTCACCCCCTTCCGGCGTGAATTTGACGGCATTCGCTAACAGGTTCCATAGCACCTGCTGCAACCGCCCAGCATCACCCTTAATCTTTCTTACCGTAGGTGAGATTGTCGTCTGAATTTGCAATGACTTGGCAACTGCTGCTACACGAACGTTCTCTAAGGCGGCTCTAATCACGATACCGAGATCGACAGGCACAATATTCAAACTAAGTTTGCCACTGAGAATGCGAGAAACATCAAGTAAATCCTCAATTAGTTGCACCTGTAGCCTAGCGTTGCGATCAATCGTTTCCACCGCATAAGCCGTTTTTGCCGCATCCAACCTACCGTTACGCAGCAAACTGGTCCAACCCAAGATCGGGTTAAGCGGCGATCGCAATTCATGGGATAGCACGGCCAAAAACTCATCTTTAATCCGATTCGCTGTCTCAGCTTGTTCACGAGCCGCTTGTTCACGGCTAAGCAGTTGTTCACGTTCAGCTTCCGCTTGCTTTTGCGTCGTGATATCTCGCGAGATTGACAAGAGTTGAACCACTTGCCCTGAGGCATCTCGAATGGGTGTGACGATAACATCCCACCATTTCGGCTTGCCTTTTGCCGTGGGGCAATAGCCTCGAAATGAACCAACATTGCCCGATGACGCGGCGGCAATCGCTGCCTTTGCCTTCTGGTGGTCTTCACCCTGCCAAAAACTAACCCAGGTAGCATTGAGTAAAGAGGAAGGATCATCCACTTCAAACAGATGAGTCCCCTGTTTATTTATGTACTGGAGCCGCCCGTCTAGTGTTAACACTTTGATGCAGTCTTGAGAGCTGTCTAAAATTCGTTGCTTTAGCTCTTCACTTTCTCGCAGAGCCGCTTCAGCTTCTTTGCGATCGCTAATATCCTTGAAAAGGATGGCGACTTTGCGGTCTTCCGGCTGCCCGGTGCGGAACGCATAAACGTCGAACCAACGGTGTAAAGATTCAGCACGAGCCTCGAAGCGAATGGGTTCGCCCGTTAGGGCCACTTTGCCGTAAATCTCAAACCAATGCTTTTCATGATTTGGAGCTAGCTCGCGTATCCTTTTGCCTTGTGCGTCTGTAAGTCCCGTTTGTTTCTCAAACGACGGACTAATTTTTAAAAAGCGGTAATCGTTCGGCGTGTCGTTTTCATCAAACAGCATTTCGATCACGCAAAAGCCTTCCTCAATGGATTCAAACAGAGTCCGATAGCGTTCCTCAGATCGGCGCAAGGCTTCCTCTGTTTGTTTGCGATTGGTAATATCTGTGCAGGTGCCATACCAGTGCATAACTTGGCTGGTTTCATTGAGCATCGGTAGGGCACGGGTAAGGTGCCAACGATAGGTTCCATCGGCCTGTCTCAAGCGATGTTCAACCTCGTAGTTCGTGCCCATTTGCACAGCTTGAGTCCACACCTGGATACTGTGTTCTCGCTCCTCTGGATGGATGAGGTCTTGCCAGCCCAATCCCTGGATTTGCTCTAGCTTCAACCCGGTGTAGTCAAACCAACGGGGGCTGTAATAATCCACCAGACCGATTGCATCAGCCGTCCACACCATTTGGGGAATGGATTCAGCCAGAAAACGAAAGCGTTGCTCACTGGCAGCTTGGCGCGATCGTCCCAATTCTAATTTAGCGGCAACCCGCGCCAGCAATTCGCGGCGGCTGAATGGCTTCACCAAGTAATCATCTGCCCCAGCCTCCAATCCTTCGACTGCCGATTCTTCTCCGGCACGGGCAGACAGTAGCAAAATTGGAATTTCCCGCGTTCTTAAATCAGCCCGTAACTGCCGCAACAACTCAAAGCCATCCATTCCTGGCATCATTACATCAGTGAGGATTAAATCGGGTGCGTTGTTGTAGGCGGCAGCGAGAGCCGTTTCACCATCCTCAGCCACGTCCACTGTGTAGTACTGGCTGAGAATGTGGCGCAAATAATCCCGCATATCGGCGTTGTCATCCACCAGCAGAATCCGCGCCCAACGCGTTGAGGATTGCTCATTTTCTCTGTCCCGCACGCTCAATTCTGCATTCTCATGAGGGAGCCACCCTAAAGCTTCCTCAACATAAGATATTGCTCCAGAAGCGGTAGAAACACTGCTTTGGTCGGCGTTGAGGCGATCGAGGGGTACATGAGTCGTTCCAGTTGGCAATTGGACAGTAAAGGTACTGCCTTGACCTAACGAGGTCTCAACAGCGATTGTCCCACGATGCAGATGGACTAATTCTTGCACTAGGGATAATCCAATGCCCGTTCCCTCAAAGGTGCGTCCTTTGGCACCTTCAACTCGATGAAACCGCTCAAATAAGCGGGGAAGATCGTCTGCCGGAATGCCAGTCCCCGTGTCGCGCACCACCAATGACACCATGTTGCCAACCGGGCGCAAAGAAACTGCAATCTCTCCCTCAAAGGTGAACTTAAATGCATTTGAGAGGAGATTTAACACAACCTTCTCCCACATTTCGCGATCAACGTACACGGGTTCTGGCAGGGGAGGACAATCCACGGTTAATTGTAGTCCTGCTTGCTCAACGGCAGACCGGAAAATACTGGTCAGTTCTGCGGTATAGGCGGCTAAATCGATTGGCTCATAACTGGCTTGAGTGCGTCCGGCTTCAATGCGCGAGAAATCGAGCAACGTATTGACGAGCTTCAGCAGGCGTGTCCCATTGCGCTGCACCATCTCTAATTGCGATCTCGCTTTTTCCGGGATAATCCCCTTTAATTCAGTTAACGTCTCTTCCAGAGGCGACAGCATCAGTGTCAGGGGCGTGCGAAATTCATGGCTGACGTTTTGGAAGAAGGTCGTTTTGGCGCGATCGAGTTCTGCTAGTGCCTCCACGCGACGGCGTTCTTCTTCATAAGCACGGGCATTGGCGATCGCGGTCGTCACGTTACCAACCACTAACTCAAAGAACTTGCGGTACTCCTGCTCAAAAGCGCGGTGTGGGTTGATGCCCAAGACCAGCACTTTAACGACCTGGTTTTGTCCAGCCTGAGCCAACGGCACAACCCAGGCCGCAGAGGGAGGTTTATCCCAAGCTCCTCCCGGTAAAGCTTCAAATCGAGCCGCTAAATCATCGACAATGGCTGCTTCCCCGGTCTCATAAACTCGTCTGAGTCCCCATCCCTCACGCTCTTGAGTCAAGTCCACTTGGGCTGGAGTTGCAAATGTTTCTGGATCGATTCCAGCCGTTCCAACTAAGGATGCTTGTCTGCCATCTGCATCGACTCGATACAGCAGGGCAAACGGAATGTCATGAGAATTGGTAGCTAAGGCTTGCATGGCAGCCAAGCAGACTGCTTCTACGGTCTTGACTTGAGCCATTTTGCTTGCCAGTAAGCTCAAGGTTTGTAAGCGGCGATCGCCCAGTACCCGTCCTGTTGTTTCACTAACAATGCAAAAGACTCCACCCACTTCCCCGCTCTCGTCTCGCACGGGGTCATAGGAAACATCAAAGTAAGTCTCCTCAATGTAACCATACCGATTGAGGAAAAATAAATAATCTTTTGCCCAAAAGGCTTCTCCAGTCGCCACAACTCCCTTCAGCAAGAGTTCTATCACATCCCAGACTTCGTTCCATACTTCATGGGCAGGGCGACCGAGTGCCCAGGGATGCTTTGAAGCAAGGGCAGGGCGATAGGCATCGTTATAAACCGTGACTAATTCCGGTCCCCAGAAGAGGCAAATCTGGGCTTTAGAAGGCAGCAAAATGCTAATGGCACTCCGCAAGCTCTGGGGCCAATGAGCTACATCACCTAAGGGAGTCTGCGACCAATCGAGCGATCGCATCAGGGTTCCGATTTCGCCACCTTCAATAAAAATGCTTTTGGCAGCTATGCCTTCTCCTTCAGATGACATCGCTGTTAGTCCTGATTGCTAAAGTATTTTGTCAACAGATCTTCACCCTGTTCTCCCATCGGATGCAACAGTGTTTCAATCTGCTTTAGTGTTAAGGAAATCGGCCGGGTTCGTCCGTTTTTCCAACAATTGACACTATGAAATGATACCCCTAGCTTGGCGGCAAACTCGGTTTGTGCAAGACGCAGCAACTGTCGAGTTTCCCGAATCAACGCCGCCATCTCTGCTTGTTCCACGACTGCCACCGAGCTGAACCCTTTCCGTTTGAACTGCCTGAAATACATATATAACATGTACGCTCAATTCAAGGCTCCCTATGAGGGGGTATAAGCAGCGCTATCATCGATGCATTGTTTCTCTAACTGTTTGGGGGTTCCCATCTAAATAGGTGCCGGAACGATTTGATGCTTTCTTTAATTCTAATTACTTCACTCGTCCGCTTCTAATCATACTAATAATTAACCACAAGCCGATTAGGCTAGCGGCTACAAACAGAATCCCACTAACCCAATAAAAAATTGGATTACTAGGAGCTTGGGCAAAAATCATAGCAGCACCAATCAGGATAGCGGCGGTCACAATCCCGAACGTGAGTCGATTACCCACAGCATCGAGGGTGCGGCGAAACGGTTCTAACCCGCGCACGGCAACGTTCCATTGCAATGTTTCCGAAGTCACCCGATCTAATAACATCTCCAATTGGCGAGGAGCCTCGAGGGATAAGGTTTTGATGTCGAGGGCTGCCCTTAACAAGTCTTGTAAGGGAGCATGTCCGATTAATCGTTGCCGGAATAAATCTGCCATCAGGGGTTTAACCTGCTCGACCAAATTAAAATCGGGGTTGAGTTGACGAGCTACCCCTTCCAGATTGGCGAGAGTTTTAGCATACAAGCCCATGTTGCTCGGAACACGAATTTTGTGTTTCTGGGCAATTTGTAAGACTTGGTAGATCAATTGGCTAAAGTTAATTGCCGCTAGGTTTAGGTTGTAGTAGCGTCGCAGCAATCGATCAAAATCATTTTCCAAGTGAGAAAGATTTACGGGTTGAGTAGACTCTGCCAACTCTAAAGTTAATTGGCTACACCGCTTGCCATCTAAGTTGGCGATCGCTAAAATGAGCTCGATCAAAATTTGTTGCGTGCGAGGGTCTAAACGCCCCATCATGCCAAAATCAATCAAAGCAATACGCCCTGAATCCAAATAAAACAAATTTCCGGGGTGAGGGTCGGCATGAAAGATGCCATCAATATAAAATTGTTGAAAATAAGCTCTGACAATTAAATCGGCAATGGCTCGGCGTTCAGCTTTGCCATCTCCACCATAGTTTGTCCCCTTAAAATCACCGGCTAACAGGGGAACTCCATAAAGCCACTCCATGACGAGTAACTTTTCACTGGTTAAGTCCCAGTAAATTTCTGGAAGCACTAACTGTTGGGGATCGAACCAATAACTCTTGGAGAGATTGCGCCTCAGTAGGTCAGTGGAACTGGCTTCTTGCGTAAAATTGAGTTCCGCCCGCAGTGCGCTAGCGAATTCCTCAACGATAGAGAGCAGATTGTAATACCGTCCCACCTCAGTACGATTGACTAACCGTGCCAAGCCGCGAAGCAACCGAATATCCTGCTCGACCACTCGGTCAATGCCCGGTCGTTGAATTTTTAAGGCCACCTCTCGTCGATCAATCAGCGTGGCGCGATGGGTTTGGGCAATTGAGCCAGCGGCAACAGGCTGGCGATGAATGATGGCAAAGGTTTCTTCTATGGGTTTTTGCAGTTGCTTGCGGATAACGGCTTCTACGGCCTGCCAATCCACGGGCGGAACTTCCGCTTGCAGGGATGTTAAAGCTTCAATATAGGGCGGAGGTAACAAATCAGGTCGCGTACTGAGCAGTTGTCCAAGCTTCACGTAGACAGGGCCGAGTTCCACCAAAATATTGCACAGCACCTTAGGAGGTGGCAGTGAAGGTTCTTGTGCTTTCCCTCCCAACAGAAGTACTCGCATATAACCCCAACCGTGCCGGAGAACTACGTTAACAATTTTTCTTTGACGAGAGCTGGCTTGGGAAAGACCTGAAAACACACGCGCCTCTTAGGAGAATGGGGGTTTCATCGAAATGAACGAGTGAAAGACATTCTGTTCGCTCCGGCGAACAGCGAAACAATTCACAATTTTAACTTTACGCTGATAAGGTTAAGCGAAGTGACCATTAAGATGACTTGGGAAAAGGATCTGCTCAAAGTTGGAGATTTCAAAACCCTCAAAAATATTCCATAAGGATGAGTCTCTACACCGCTGCCAGACCGCTCCAACTGGCCTGATCGAGATAAATCAAAACACGGCGAAAGCTTACCCTGTCAGGATTATCCAAGACCATCGATCGCCTTTTGATTCCCTCAATCCCAGATAATTTACAGATAAATTAGCTCTCACTTCTGTTAGAGGAGGAATTATTTTTTGGCTGTTAATCTTAGATTTAGGTTTACAAAGGTTAACTGGCCGGAAAATCGGTATCTTTTTCAGCCGATTTTATCACTAACCTATAACTCATTTAGCGTGAATTGTAGGTAAAAGCAAGTTCAGTTTTCCTAGGATGAGCTGAATTTAGAGTGAGCCAGTCATATCCCTAAACTGTGAAAACATCTTTAATCGACTCATGGAGTATTAGCATGAAAAATTTGATTTCTAGTGCGTTCGTTCACATCAATTCTTGGCTTCAGGGACTTCAGACTCAGCGTTTTTTGGCTGTGGTGATCGTCGGTTTTTTAGTGCTGACAACAAATCTTGCTGCTTTGGGCAATAACAAAGCCTTAGCTAAGGAAGGCGAGTCCGTAAGACCCACAACCACCAATGAGTGGTATGAAGAAGCTCGCGAAACGGAAGACGCTCCTGGTGAACGACTTCAGAATATTGCGGAAGAGTCAGCACAAGCCATCAAACAATTTGGGTCGGTGTATCCAGAAACAGCCAAGAAAAGTGCTAATGCTTTAGACGAGGATAAAGCACAAAAGCAAGAGCGCTCTAAATAACCTAACCCCCAACTCCTCATCCTCACATAAGATCTCCGTTCGCTTCGGTTCCCACCTCTCCATCAATAAAATTTCTGCCTGACTCCTCCCCCCGCATCGGGGGGATTGAGGGGGGTGGAGAGAGAAACGGAATAATGTTTTGAGCTGGAAGGACAGTAAGAATTAAAGCCTCTCTCTTTGTGGGAGAGAGGTTTTATACATCCCGTGAAAGGTTAGGTGTTTTGTGGTTAGCTAGCCCATGTGCAACTTAACAAAGTCAATCACGGCTGGGAGTCCTTCTTGGGTCTTCAAATTGGTAAAAACAAAGGGTTTGTTGCCGCGCATCTTTTGGGTATCGCGTTCCATGACGCCCAAGTCTGCACCAACCATCGGAGCCAGGTCAATTTTGTTAATCACAAGCAAGTCTGACTTGGTAATTCCTGGGCCACCTTTGCGGGGAATTTTGTCTCCCGCTGCGACATCAATCACGTAGAGGGTTAAATCCACCAGTTCTGGACTGAACGTTGCCGCTAAGTTATCGCCGCCACTTTCTAAGAACACCAAGTCTAAATTCGTGAAGCGCTGTTCTAGTTGTTCAATGGCGGCTAGATTCATGGAGGCATCCTCACGGATGGCGGTATGGGGACAACCGCCAGTTTCTACACCAAGGATGCGATCGCGCTCTAATGCCTGACTTCGCACCAAAAACTGAGCATCTTCCTGAGTGTAAATATCATTGGTGACAACGGCGATTTGATGGGATGTCCGCAGCGCCTTACACAGCACATCGAGTAGAGCCGTTTTCCCTGAACCCACAGGGCCAGCAATTCCGACGCGAAAAGCACTCATACTGATTTGGGATTTTAGATTTTAGACTTACAGTATCAGTTTTTCTCCTTGCTTACTGAGTGACTGCCATCTGGTGAGGAAATAGTGGTCGGGTTAACCCCCTCTGTTATGGGGCTGATTAAAGTTACTGCTAACGTCGGATAGCCCGTTGGCTGACTCGGCTCACCTAGGCTTTGAAACGTTTCCGCAACCGGGAGGCTGTTGTCAAGATCGGAATTGGAACAGTCAACTGGGCTACCGAAAACCTCTTCGAGTAGGGAAATGCTGGCGTCTAAGTCTGCTTGCGGTTGTTCTGTGGCTAATGCTAATAAAGCGGCGGAGGGGCTTCCGCCTTTGGTGTCATCTTCCCGGAGTACGGCTTCGCGTCCGGCCTAAAAATCCGCTAGTGCCAGTTGGGTAATTAATTTCTAGAGCTTGTTCGGGGTGAGCGTTCAGGGCGCGTTGATCCGTTTCGGCGATCGCACCAAATCCTGGCAGATCCAGTAGCATGGCAAACCCGTTAAAGACTTCGGCTTGTGCTCGTAATTCTCCGGCGACTTCGTAGTTCTCAGGATTGCAGTTGCTCGAAGGAAGACGATACAACGCTGGCTTCCTGAGAGATTTTTTCGGCAATTGCGGCTACGTTGGCCATGCTTTGGGTGACTGACTTGGAGGCTTGGGCTTGCATAATGGTAGCCTGAGCGATCGCTTCTACTAAATGAGTGATTTCAGCACTGGCGGCTGTAATTTTGTTCAGGCTTTGGCGGGTTTCTTCAACCAGTTGGGTGCCCATGACCACCTGCTCAGTACCTTCTTCCATGGCGGAAACCACCTCATTGGTTTCTCCTTGAATGTCTGCCACGAGCTTTTCAATTTCCCGTGTGGCATCGGCGGATTGCCGATGAAGTGCGATCGCACTTCATCGGCAACCACCGCAAAGCCTCGACCTTCTTCCCCAAGGTAATTTTCGTAACTTAGGAACCGTGTAAAAATAAATTGAACACTTTGAGCAGGTTAGATAGAGTTTGATAAACCTGAGCTGATGTTTGTTCCGAGAGGGACTTGGGTTGCTTAATGATGGGTGTTTTATGGGGATAACAACCAGCCATTTCGCTATTTTCCAGAGGTTCCAAAACCCTTGAAATTCTGTAATAATGTACTCTGAATTGATCGGAACAAGTTCAAATTGTGTCGATAGTAAGCGCTCTGAATTAATTTGATAGGTCAAATCCGGTAGTTGTCCTATTTCTAACAAAACCTCCAAGATGACTGAGCGAATAATTTTTGCGGCTTGTGTGTACGTAATTTTTTGGTGCGCTACCCATAAACACAACAACTGATATTCCCAACACAGTGTCAGTGACTCTGCGTCTATACCAGAAAGTTCACTTTTTTGTACTGAAAGCTGAGGGCAGTTTTCTGCCAAGTTTCTTTGCCACCGCCTTACTGGATGAATTCCCCCTGTGGCATATTGGATGTCCCCCAGATAGAGATAAAAGCTCCCTTGTTTTCCACTGCCATCAGCCAACACCAGTTGACCGCTAAATTGATGTTGCTGCAAATTGTTGAAAAAAAGAGCTTTTTTCCGCAATAAGGCTGCCCCTCGAAAGAAGGGGAAAAGATTTTTGGGCTGGCATAACCATACTCTTGAGATAAGACGTGATTGAACGAACTGGAGAGCTTTAAAAGCCCTATTCTCCAGCTCGCTTCAAATCCAGCAGAAAAATTGTTGTTGTAGCTTGTTTTTGGGATATAACAGCGGCATGGCTAATCAGCTTGCTCACACCCGACTGACGCTCGGACTGAGGAACACTTCGCAGGCTTTCTCTGGGTAATTCCATCAAATTCGGGGGTTCATCGACCGAGATTCCAAACAATTCTCCCTGAGGACTACGAGTAATCACTAAAAAAGGTTGGTTTCCAGGTGACGGCAATGGCTGCTTTGGGCTTAATTCGTGATATAAATCCAAAACCCTAATGGTATGGCGACCTAGTTGAACTAAGCCCATCGCTTTGAGCCCGCCACTATTAACAGAAGGAGAGTTGATAACCTTCAGCACATTGTTCATCGGCAGGGCTAGGAGACAATCCGCAATTCTAAAAACAATAAACTTGTCTACTGTTGGGTCGTTTTGCATCTTTGTTCAGAGGGGATTCAGCTTTTTGTTTCCATGACATTATTCACCGTTCCTAACAACTGATGTTCCAGAAAAGGCTTAGTAATATAGGATGTTGCTCCCAATTCCGTAGCAATTAAACGGTGCTTTTCACCACTGCGAGAAGTCAAAATTATGACAGGAATTGTGCCCAAAGCCGAGTCTTGCTGACGGTGTTTGAGAAACTCAAACCCATTCATACGAGGCATCTCGATATCGCAAATCACCAACTCAACACCTGTGTGAGCGCGAAGTTGTTCGAGCGCTTCGTAACCATCCTTGGCTTGCAGCACCTGATAGCCAGCCTTTTGTAGGGTCAGGGTCAACGTTTGGCGTAGGGTAATGGAGTCATCTACGAGGAGAACCATATTGTTTTGTTTTGCCCTAACTTCCGCAGGGGGTGCTGGTAAAGCTGCACGATTCTGGGGGGGTAAGAGCCGTTGTTGGGGACTGCCGGACAACAGATGAGCGGTCGAAGTTGCAAAATGTTCTTCCGTACTGCTACCGATTTGCTGATCTAATACATACTGGCTCAATGCCGCAGCATCCAGTACCAGCGTTAGCCGACCATCCGCGAGAACACTGCCGCCATAGACATAACTCGGTGGCACCATCATGCCTCCCAACGGACGGATCACTAATTCTTGTTCCCCAATTAATTGGTCTACTTCCAATGCCATCAGCGTATCTTCCCCGACGGGATAGCCTTGCTTCACGCAGCGCAGGAGAATCACCGGTCGTGTTTGTTCTTGAGAGACAAAGGAAGGTTTTGGCTGAAAAGCCAAGGGGGATGGAGACGAGAAATAATCCAGAACTTTCGCCAATGAGTGTATTGGAATCAGTCGCTCAGACGTTGGTGCGTTGCCAGAAGCTCCTTGTAACTCGGAAACAGCGGCTTTACTAAACCCATCAACCCCTTGATTCCAGCGCAGGACTTTGCCCCCTTCCCAAGCTCGAAGCTGATTGGCTTGAGGAATCACAATAGAAACGATCGCATCCGTGAACAAGGAATAGATGTGGTCGCCAGATTGACAGATGAGCAACTTGGCAATGGTCAGGTTCAAGGGAATTTGCAGGGTAAAGGTGGTACCCTTGCCCGCCTCCGATTCAACCCCAACTGAACCCTGGAGGGAATCCAACTGGGCACGCACGACATCTAAACCCACGCCTCTGCCGGAAAGGTCGTTGACCTGAGAAGCCGTAGAAAATCCAGGCTCAAAGAGTAAATCGGTTAGCTGAGCCTCATTCAGCGCACTCACCCGTTCCGGAGAGAAAAGTAGTTCTACGGCTCGTTGACGAATCTTATCAAAATCCAACCCTTGACCATCATCCCGGACTTCAATCACCAAATGCCTGCCTCGATGGGAAGCACTGATGGCAATCTGACCTTTTTGGGGCTTGCCGCGTTTTTGCCGCAGGTTGGGGGATTCAATGCCGTGATCAAAAGCATTCCGCACCAAATGCAGCAAGGGATCATAAAGCTTCTGAGCCACGAGTTTATCCACCAAGACTTCCGTCCCCTGAAGTTCTAGTTCAACTCGCTTGTTGTGGGAGACTTCCAATTGCCGTAGCACACGCGGAAAGCGACCAAAGATTTCTGTCAAGGGCAACATCCGCGCTTCCATCAAGGCATCACGAGTACCGGATAACAGCCGACGTTGTTTTTCCAGAGTCTGCTGAGACTGCTTCGTGAATAAGTCAATCGCCTCGGTGGCTTCTCCTAATTGCACAGCATCTTCCAGAATCGATTGCACCAGGAGTTGGGCTTCGCTATAGCGGTCTAATTCCAGGGAATCGAAACGGTCATCTGAGTTGGATAGGGCGAGGGGCGCGGGGCGTTCGCTCGTCCAAGCCGGTCTTCCAGGCGTGGCGTTAGCGACACCAACAGCTCCCCCTGCAACAGTCCATCGCTCACGCTGTACCCGTTTCCCCATCTGCCGTTGTTCTACATCAACAAACTGACGGTCAGACCAATCCTGTAACTCATTGAGCTGTTGCTGATGTTGCTGTAGACGAGCGAGGAGAGTGCGAACGGAAGCTTTCAGTTGCTCGTTTTCGAGGGTTTGGCGATTTTGGTTGGTCAGTAATTCCCCGATCGCATAATTGAGGTGTTCTAAATGCTCGACATTGACCCGTACTGTGCGAGATATGGAATGGGGTGGTGTGGCAGAGGTCGAGGGTGAGGGGAGACGATGAGGGGATGAGGCGGTGACCTCATCTGCTTCTGGGTGTATTTCCTGCTCTCGCTCGGTGTCTGTTTCCCCTGTCTCCCCCCAGATGGATTCTAAAAGCAAGTTGGCGGATTCTTCCTGTGGAGATTCATCCAAGTTCAACTCTGAATCATACGCACTGCTGTGGGAATGCACTTCGGGTTGAGAAGTCCATGTTGGAGTCTGGAAAGTATCGCTCTCCTCTACCTCCAACGGCACTTCGGGTACAGTGTCGAAGAGGCTAAAACTCTCAAATTCCGAGAAATCTGGGGGTTCTAGGTTACTCGCTAGAGATGTCTCACTATATACCTCTACTTCTACACCGGGGTAATCAACCAAGTCCGATACTGACTCAGTCCAATCACTCGTGAGCGTTAACTCTTCACCCGGTGCTTCTAACGCTTCAATTTCTGTCTGCGTAGAGGGTTGGAGTCCACTTAGTTGTTGCAGGAGTGCAGAGGGTTGACCACCTTGGGTGCGATCGCCATTGAGCACTGCTTCTTGTCCGGTTTGGAAATCTGCCAACGCCGTTTGAGCGATCAGTATCACTTGATCGGGATGCTCATCTAAAGCCCTAGTCGCCGCTTGGGCAATCGCGCCAAATCCCGGTAAATTGAGGGATTCAGCCAGCCCTTGGAACACTTCGCTTTGTGTTCGCAACAGGGTGGCGATAGCGGCTGGCTCAGCACTAGCAATGACAGCGGCAATCTCCTCTAGGCGTTGATTCACCCCCACTTCAAAAATGGACTGGGTGACATCAAAGCCCAATTCTACGGAACTAGGAATGTGGGATTCCGCAGCAAAACAGTCGCCTAACTTCTCTTGCAGTTGGGCAAAAATAGCAGCGGTGCGATCAAGAATCTCCGCGTGATTGATATTCCCGCCCGTCAGTTCAGCATTAAGGGGAAGGCGGAGGCACTCATAACCTTCAAACAGTAAGGCTTCAATATCTGGATCAATCGACAAATCGGGGTTGAAGAGGGCTTTAAAAATATCCTCCAACGAGTGGGCAACCGTTTTGATGGTTTCTAACCCAACACTAGCCGCCGCCCCTTTCAGCGTGTGGGTGGTTCGCATCAGGTTATGAACCTTATTGATGCTGTAGTCTTCTCGGAGAGTGAGCAAGTCTTGTTCTAAAACTTGCAAGAGTTCTGGTGCTTCTTGAAGAAAGTATCGGTAGCTTTGTTCGCGAATGCTTGGGTCATTAGTCATTTGAAGTATGAAGTGTGAAAGCGTTGCGGCGAAAAGAGCACAGAGTAAAGTAGGAAAGGGAATGGGTAATTGTTTGGTGTGCCATTACCCATTACCCATTACCGATTAACCATTAATTGACCTTGAACTGGTCAGCGTGGCGCTGAAGGTTTTGAGCCATGGCTAGAAGCTCCTTAAAGGAGGTGGAAATGTCTTTGGAATCCTCCGAGGTTTTGTTTGCGATCCCGGCTACTTCGGTCATGGTTTTAGTAACCGATTGAAACTCTTGAGTCTGTAGCTGCGTGGCATTGGTAATACCCTCCACCAGTTGGCTAATGCGACTGGTGGCTTCAATGATCGCATTGAGATTGTGACGGGCATCTGTGACCAGATTTGTCCCTTGAGCCACCTGTTGGATACCAGTTTCCATCACCGTAGAAACCTCAGCGGTGCCCTTCTGAATCTCCTGAACGAGCTGCTCGATTTCCGTCGCCGCCTCAGCCGACTGACGCGCCAGAGTTCGCACCTCATCGGCAACCACCACAAAACCACGTCCATACTCCCCAGCGCGGGTGGCTTCAATCGAAGCATTGAGAGCCAAGAGTTGGGTTTGAGTCGTAAAGTTACTAATCAGGTTGACCACACGGGAAACCTTCTGGGACGATTCACTCAAGCGCTTAATCCGCTTACTGGTTTCCGCCACAGTCTCCCGGATGGCCAAAATCCCATCCACGGTGCGGTTCATGGCTTCATCCCCAGTCCGGACGATTTGGTTGGCCTGTTGGACAGAGGCTTCTACCTGTTGTGCGCTATTCCCCACGCCTTGGGTAAATTCAACCATCGTCTGGATTTGCTCTAGGGCTTGTTCTAGCGCCTGGAATTGTTGCTGCGCTTGCTCCGTGAGGCTGGTGAGTGCCACATCACTCTCTTGAGAGGTGTGAGCAACCTTCCGAGAGGAGTCTTGCACCTGTTGGACAATGGCACGCAGGCTTTGCAGGGTATTGTTGTAGGCATCTGCTACCGTACCCACTTCACTTTCGGTCACAGGAGCTCGGACGGTGAGATTCCCCTCCAAAGCGGGTCGCACGGCGGAGAGTAACTGCAACACTTCCTGCTGCAATGCTTCTTTGTCGGCTTTTTCCCGCTGCGCCGCTTCCGCGAGCTGCTGAGACTGGTGCTGGATTTGGTCGAGGGATTCGGCCTGTTGCAGGGCAATACCGAGCTGTGTGGCCATTTGTACGAGGAGCTTAACCTCACCTTCCTCCCAAGTCCGGAGTTCCGCGTTTTGGTAAACCGCGAGTAAGCCCCAGAGCTGATCGCCATTAAATAGAGGAGCGATCGCATACGATTTGACCCCCCACTGCTCCAGTGCCTGCTGCTCAAAGGTCAAACTATTGCTGTTGGTGATGTCGTTGACCACGCTCACTTCATTTTTACGATAAATGCCGCCCTTGGTTTCCTTCAACAGCGAATCAGTCACCTGCGCCATGTCAGTGCCTACGAGCCTCATGTAGGAGCCACCGACATCTTCAATCACAAATTCTCCACTCCAATTGGGATTGAAGCGATAGACTGCCACCCGATCCGCTTTGAGCAATAATCGTAGTTCCTGGCTGGTCGCACGCAACAGGGTAATCGGGTTGAGGGTTCCTTGCTGCAAATGTTCAGCAATGCGCTGTCCCGTTTTGTAGAGCAGGTTGATAAAGTTGGCTTCTCGCTCCGCGAGTTTGGCGTATTTATTAGACTGCTGCTCTAGTTGTTCCAGGTAATTCACCCGTTGTAAGGCGGTACCGACCCCCTGACCGACTTGAGTCAGAGCCGTGACTTCGGCATTATTCCATTGACGGGGTCCTGTGTTTTGGTAAGCGCCTAGGATACCCCACAGCTTGTCCGCGACGAAAATCGGCGCAAGCACATAAGCTTTGACTTCAAATTGCTCCAAGATTTCCAGGTGACACTCAGAGTGACCAATCGTGTAGACATCATCCACCACGAAGGTTTCACGGTTGCGATATCGACCGCCTTGAGTTTCTTGTAAATAGGTATCGGGCCAGACGGTTTGGATATCTTCCGGTCCCACCAGTTGCACCCAGCCTTTGGCTACCGACTCAGCGACAAACCGACCACTCCAGTCCGGATAGAACTGATAGACGGCGACGCGATCGCACTTGATCAGTTGCCGCACTTCTCGGTTGGTGGTGCGATAGATAGAGTCTATGTCCTGAGCATGACTGAGCTTGGTGAGGATTTTCGCCACCATTTTTTGGGTTTCAGCCATGGTGGCCAACTGGGTGGATTGCTCCTGCAACTTATTCAAGTACTGAACTTGCTCCAGAGCTACCCCACATTGATAGGCGACTTGTTTGGCAAACTGAATTTCATGTTTGTGCCAAGTACGCGGCTCACTGCATTGGTGAATGCAGAGTAACCCCCACAATTCGGTTTCTTGCATCAGTGGCACCACCAGATTCGCCCGTACTTGCAACTGGGAGAGGGTGGTAATGTAACAATCAGCGAGGTTGGCCTTGTAAATATCGGTAACCGCCCAAGTCCGACCCTTGCGATAATTCTCCGCGTGCTTTTCACCAAAGCAGTGGTCTTCAATTTTGACAGACATCGCTGGCGTGAAACCGGCCGCTACATCTTCGGACACGAGTGCCCCAGTATTAAAACCGGAGTCAGGGTCAAAGCGAAATATACCAACGCGGTCAGCTTTCAGGAGCTGGCGCATTTCTGTACAGGTGATCCGGAAAATCTGATCCAAATCAAAGGACTGGCGGATCTTGGTGACAATTTTGTTGGTGGCTTGCTCCATCTGTGCCGTTTTAGCAATCTGGCTGGATTGCTCCTCCAACTGCGTCAGGTATTCCGCTTGTTGCAGCGCGACGCCTAGTTGGGTACTCACTTGCATCAGCAACTTGGTTTCACTCTCTTCCCAATGCCGAGCACCGGTGTGTTGAAACGCGGAGAACAATCCCCACAGCTTTTGCCCTTGGAAGATCGACACGACGAGGCAGGATTTGATGCCAAATTCTTCTAAGACTTCCACATGGCAATCACTTAAACCGCCATGGTAGACATCATCCACCACTAAGGCTTCATTGTTACGGAACCGACCTCCTTGATGTTCTTTGATATAGGTGTCTTCCCAACCACTGCCCACCAGTTTAGGCCAACCCCCAGATTCGGATTCAAAGATAAAGTCACCGAAATAGTCGTCACGGAACTTGTAGATGGTGACTCGATCAACGCCCAGTAGCATCCGCATTTCGTGCGCCGCTGTCTTGAAAATGGTGCTGATATCTAAGGTCTGGCGAACCTTGTCAATCACCCGGGCGAGAGCTCGCTCCCGCTGGGCTTCTTTGGCGAGTTGCTCATTTTGAGTGTGAACTTGTTTGAGGTATTCGGCTTGTTGGAGAGCCACCCCCAATTGGGCAGAAATTTGCATCATCAAATTGACTTCGCTTTCTTCCCAATGGCGAGTCCCACTGTTTTGAAAGGCGGAAAGCAAGCCCCAGAGTTTTGTGCCTTGGAAGATGGCAACTACCAGGCAAGATTTGACACCAAATTCTTCTAAAGCTTCCACATGGCAATCGGTTAAGCCACCGTTGTAGACATCATCCACCACTAACGCTTCGTTGTTGCGGAAGCGACCGCCTTGGTGTTCGCTTAAATAGGGGTCTTCCCAACCACTGCCCACCAGTTTAGGCCAACCCCCAGACTCGGATTCCGTGACAAAGTCACCAAAATAGTCCTCGCGGAACTTGTAGATGGTGACTCGCTCCACGTTGAGCAGTTTGCGAGCTTCCTGGGTGGTGGTGGTGAAAATGGCCTCAATGTCTAAGGTTTGGCGAATCTTGTCAATGACTTTGGCTAAGGCTTGCTCCCGTTGTGCTTCTTTCGCCTGCCGCTCAGTTTGGGCTTTGACTTGTTTGAGGTATTCGGCTTGTTGGATAGCCACCCCTAGGTGGTCAGCAATCTGCATCATCAGCTTGACTTCGCTCTCTTGCCAATGGCGAGTCCCACTGTTTTGAAAGGCGGAAAGCAAGCCCCAGAGCTTTGAGCCTTGGAAAATGGCAACCACCAGGCAAGATTTGACGCCAAATTCTTCTAAAGCTTCCACATGGCAATCGGTTAAGCCACCGTTGTAGACATCATCCACCACTAACGGCTCGTTGTTGCGGAAGCGACCGCCTTGGTGTTCGCTTAAATAGGGGTCTTCCCAACCACTGCCCACCAGTTTTGGCCAACCCCCAGATTCGGATTCCGTGACAAAGTCACCAAAATAGTCCTCGCGGAATTTGTAGATGGTGACTCGCTCCACGTTGAGGAATTTACGCACTTCTAGGGTAGTCGTCTTGAAAATCGTCTCAATATCGGTGGTTTGGCGAATTTTATCAATGACACGAGCTGCGGAGCGCTCTTGCTCGGCTATTTTAGAGAGTTGCCCTGTTCGAGTCTGAAGTTTTTCCAAGTATTCTGCCTGCTGTATCGCGACACCAAACTGCCTGCCAATCAGCGCTAACATACTGATCTCCACGTCTTCCCAGTGACGCGCTCCAGAGTTCTGGAAGGCCGCGAGCAACCCCCACAGCTTTTCTCCCTCAAAAATGGGCGCGATTAGATAAGCTTTCGCCTCAAATTGCTCCAACAACTCAATGTGACACTGGGTGACACCCGCCGTGTAAATGTTATCGACGGCAGTGGTTTCTTCATTGCGATACCGACCGCCCTGCGTCTCTTGCAAATAGGTATCAGCCCAGATTTGTTGGATATTAGGCCCGACCAATGGCACCCAGTCTTGTCCGACTGACTCTGCGACAAAGTCACCACTCCAGTCCGGAAGGAAGCGATAGACAGCTACGCGATCGCACTGAAGTTGCTGCCGAATTTCTTTCGTCGCGTTGCTAAAAACGGTGGCAACATCCGAAGAGCGGAGAATGTTTTTTAGGATTTTCGCCGAGACTTTACCGATGGCTTTTTCCAGCTCAATCTTTCTTTGCTTTTGACTGCGAACTTCTCCGAGCTGAAGGTGAAGCGTTAGTTCAGTGACAATCTGATAAAGCAGGTTAATTTCAGCTTCCTGCCAAGGCCTTGAAGTCGAGCATTGTTGCACAACCAGTAAGCCCCACACTCGCTTATCTATAATGATGGGCAAACTCAGGCTGGCTTCAACTTGGTAGCGTTTGAGCAGTTGGATTTGGTAAGGAGTCGTCGTAGATGAGTCGCGAGGACTCAGAGTAACCGCTTGTTGCTGGTAGAACTCTTTCTGATTGTTACCACCAAAGATCAGAGCTGGCAGAAATGCTCCTGAACTAGGGGTATACCCAGTCAACAGCGATTCAGCCATCACGACTCCGTGGGTTTCGCTCTGGAAACGATAAATCAGAACCCGGTCTACTTTTAAATGGTCGCGAACCTCTGTAATCGTAATTTCGAGCAGGGTGTTAATCGTCTCAAAAGTTGAAGCTTGGCGCATCCGTTCGGCAAGATTTAATAACCACTGCCGTTCGCGCTTTAAGTATTCCTCCATGTCGAGGGTGAGGTTACCCTTGGCTCCGATAGAAGCCCAATCGCCATTGACATGACTCTGGGAGAGTTTGTGCTGGGGTTCAGGGCTGAGGATATGTTCCGATGGGTCAATTGTGTGCATGGTTAAAGTTTTAGTTGTTTCGAGATCGGGTTGAGTAAATGCGTCGGGAAGATCGGTGTTCTCAGGTAGAACGGTGTCGGGATGAAAAGGGGATGAGGTGTCACTGTCCGATCCACTCACCTCAGGAAGACATAAGGGTGCGCTGACGGGGTGAGGCGAGGGCAAAGATGGATCGTCAGCTTCGGAATGGCTGGGTGGGGATTCCTCCCCTTCCGTACTTTCCTCGTCTTGATGTCCTGTTAAATCGGAACAGGACGGGTAGGGCATTCCTGGATCGTCTGGAGTGGTTTCTATCGCCGTGTTTCCCGTTCCGTGATACGGCTGCCCTCCAGGTAGCAAAAACTGATTCTCAGAGGATGTCGCCATTGAGGTACAGAGTAAGTCACGCACAAGAGCGGTTCTCAATGGCAAAGGCACAGAGAAATTACCATTTGAGGAAACAGGCACGAGTGTCGGACTTTGGCTGAGATACCGCTCTGGATACCAATTAATCGGGGGTAATGCCGGGGGAAGCCGGGATAAGCTTTCTAACTCATGATCAGGGGCTAGTGCAGGTGGAAGCCGGGATAAGCTTTCTAACTCATGATCAGGGGTTAGTGCAGGGGGAAGCCGTGGTAAGCTTTCTAACTGCTCCTCAGGGGCTAGAGGTTTTGAGCTAACATTCCTCCTGAGTTGCCTCAGCCATCGCGCTGTTGAGAGAGAGGCTAAGTGTAAAGTTCTCAGGAAACTCCTCTTTGGTGTATCTTCCACAGGGGACTCCTCGTAATCGCTGTGACATCCAAGACAGTGCCGTTGTCTCCAGGCAAAGCCCCTAAGATGAAAGGCAGAAGTCTGGACGGAAATAAGCCAATGGCTGCTGGCTGAAGTTGCTGCAAGTCGTGTAATTCGATGTCGTTGACTTGCTGCACCACCAAACCCACAGATTGGTTCTTGACCTGAACCACCATGGCGACAGGAGATGCTCCTGACGCCCAGGACACGGGGGGATTGCCAACCAGATGGTTGAGGTCTATTAGCCAGAGCATTTCTCCGCGCCAATTGCAAATTCCCAAAACGCAACTGGGCATTTCTGGAACGGGCAGAATTTCCGTCACGTTCAATCTGAGAATTTCTGCAATTTGCTCTAAGGGCAGCAGCGCACTCTCTTGCGGACTCAAGGGAAAGCGAAGCAGCCGCTGGCGGGTTTCTGGAGGCAGTGGCTCTAAGGTTAGAGGGTCAAGACTTGTTGCGGTTGAGCCGCCAAACATGGAGGTGAACATTTCTAAATCCTGGTTGATTTCATCAGTCAAACCTTGGGGAGCTGAAGGTTGTTCGCGTCGCGTTCCCCATGAGGGTCGGTTAAAAGTTGAAGGTTGTTCGCGCCGCGTTCCCCGTAGGGGTAGATTTAGAGAGCATCAATCGGCTTTCTTTTAACCCCTGTTTGGCACTCATGCCTAAACGGTCGTTAATTGCCGGATAGTTTGCATTAGTTCTTGCTGATTCACGGGCTTGGGAATATAGGCATCTGCTCCGAGCATTGAACCCCAAAGTTTGTCTGCTTTGCTGCCTTTGGTGGAGCAAATCACGACAGGAATTTTTTGGGTCTTGGCATTCGCTTTGAGTTCTCGGCACAGTTCAAAGCCGCTTTGCCCTGGTAAGATGACATCGAGAATCACTAAATCCGGTTTCTGCAACTGGAGTTTGATCTGAGCCTCCTCACCACTTTTGACACTGACCACTGTTAAACCGGCCTGCCTGAGGTATTGGGTCAGCACCTCTGTTTCTGTCAAGCTATCTTCAACTAAAAGGACTGTAGTCATTTCAAAATCCTGCGAGAAAACTCTGTCATATTTGTCAAGTTGCGATGAGAGGAAAGCGGGATTCGTGGTATGCCGCTTTCTATTAGGACAGCCTTGGTAGAAGCGAAATCCTGTTTGCGTTGTCTCTATTCCTGTTTTTATGTGTGTGGTTCTTGCACTGTGCTGCTTGTGCGTTAGCACAGGAGTTAGACTGAACCTATTGTGGGTAACGAGCTTCAGCCCGGATTGATCAAAAGTCTTTGGACGTTAAGGGGTGAGTAGAGTCAACGTAGCTTGTCTTGCTATTCCCTGTTGGTGTTCGGTTGGCGTCCCAAGAGAGCGATCACTCTTTTTGGCGTAGCAGCATCTTGTCCTGGGGGACTGAAATCCTTCACAAAAGTTGGGGATAACTTTTGTCTATCAATTGAGTAGACATAGGGTCTTCGTTGTTGTCTTTCATGGATGGGACAGGTGTTGATGGCTGCATTGATTTTTGTAGATGCATCCGTAGCATATTCAGCATTTTTTCTGCATTGATGGGCTTGGCTAAAAAGCCTGAGGAACCCACCATTTTGGCCCTCACACGGTCTACAATTCCGTCATTGCTGGTGAGAATAATTACGGGTGTTTCTTTGAGAGCCGAAATACGACGAATTTGGGAACAAATTTCATACCCGTTAGCAACGGGCATGACCAAATCTAAGAAGATCAGGTCAGGTTTTTTTTCGAGTAATATCGGCAAAGCTTGCACGGGGTCGTGTATATTAATACAGCGATAGCCAGCCTCAGTGAGAATTTTATGCATGGCTAGGCTATCAATCCGGCTGTCATCAATACAGGCCACTAAGGGGCTAGGGGATTGACGTTCCAGGTTTGCAGGTTGTTCCGGGTTGACAGCCTTTGCCATCTCTTGAGGCTTAGAGGTCGTGGATGTAACTCTCTTCAGGGAATAGCTGAAGTCCTCTACTTTTCTCAATCCAATCAAGCCTTGACGAACGCAAGGCAAGATGGGTTGAATCAAAGCTAACAAGTTCCGGTTCATCTTGACGGATAAATCTCGGAAGGTTTGATTGCCATCGGCCAGAGTGCTGAGGTTGCGGTAAACAATCAGGGAGGTTTGTTCTCGCAATTTTTCAGGCTTCAAGATGACAGGAGCTAGGTTTGGTGAAACATCTTCTAAACCAGCTCGCTGCCAAGCTTCCCATAATTTCAGGGCGTACCGCCAAGCCTGAACGGCGGGAATCATGACTATTTTTGCATCTTTAAGGGTGTCTCCCAAACATCTGCGATAAAGAAGTTCTCCTCCAGAACGATAGCGGAGTTGTTCTCCCCATTGGATGATGTCGAACAGGATCTCCATTATTTGGTCTTCCACGACCGCTTGGAGTTGATCCGGTTGAATTTTGCCTTGTTTGACCATGTCGGCTAAGGCGTCGTAGTCCGACCACTGCCTCGGATTTGACTCTTTACCCGCCATTAGTCCTGGGCAGTGGCGAGACAACTGCCGATACCAACGGCGAATTGGATGCACTGTACTCGTACCCCAAATTAAACTTCCTAGGCAGAAATACAGTCTCCATTGCTGGTCTTGGCTATTTTCAAGCTTTAAATCCAACCAACCTGTAAATCGCTCTTGGCTATAAGCCTGTATTTGCTCTGACAGTTCAGCGATGCTAACGACTTCATAGTTCGTTGTCATCAGGGGCTTCAGCGAACTGATAGATGATGGAATAAGCATTGTGGCAAAGACCTCGACTGTAAGGGTAAAGGGATTCCTGACCTAAGAGCGGACGGTGGAGTTTAAGTCATACCTAGTGAGTTGTTAGTCCATTGGGGGCTGATTTACTGACTCCATATCCTGTTTCCCCAGATAAAACCCTGTAATACGCCATCAGCAAAACTGGAACGTTATAGATGGAGTCCACAACATCATGCAGGGACTATTTCTTCTTCGGTTGGCTGGTCGTAATACAAGTGGTTTTGCTGATGCCGCATTGAAGACTTCCCAAACCTCTGGACAGGGCAAGGTTATGGGCGGCGTGCAGGCTGCGCCAACCCTAATGTTCGCCACGTTATGGCTGAAGCTCCATCTGGAGACGGAAGACGCAAACAGAGTAATAGGTTGCAGGTAATAATCTGGCATGATATAGTGGATTCCAGTTGGGTGTAATACACCTGAATGGTGTACCTGCTAAATGGCTATGGCCTTTGTGTATTTCAGGGAATCGAGAATGACTATATGAGTTATCTCGCTTTGGGCCGCACAATACCTAGACCCAATCGTCAGGGGAAACCCTGTTTGGTAGAAAACCTAAACTCTTAGGACGGCACAATAGCAACCTTGATGAGAAAAGATAAAAAACCCCTGAAGCCAGCTTTTCATCAAGCCTGTTGCAATGACTGCATTAGAAAGTAAGCTAGGTTGCAGCCGTGGTAGATTGATAGATTTGGTTAGCCCTGAGAGTCGATCAAGTGTGCTTTCACTAAACTTGACGGATAAAAAACACCCCTACTAACACCCTGGGTGCATGAACCCTGTTCCCGCTTGTTCTTTGTTTAGTCGGTAAATATACTTAGATAGATTTTGGGGATTTATACAGAGTTCTGAGTATAGATCATATCCCATTCGATAGATCTACGTAAAGAGGAATCATTTTTCTCTGCCAAAATGCGTAATTAGCAGTTGCCGATTTAACGGGTTCGCTCAACTTAATCCCTTGAGAAATTGGCTAGAGCAACTGATCGGTGAGGGAGATGGGTCTACTCAGATTGAGCTTTCGGTCTTCTCCTCAAACCCATCATATCAAGAATCGGCAATCAAGTCGCGTTAACTTAGAGCTAGCGATCGCCAGGGGAGTCCTGCTATAGGCGTATGAATATCCGTAGATTTACGTAATTCATCCTTAACACCGCAACAGTCGCTCGACTTGATTCTCCGCTAGCTCCGAAATAAGCGCGTGTACTGGGTTTCATGTGCCATACTCGCAAGCGCCAATCCCCAGCCACAACTACTTAATTGTTCATCCTCTAAGGCTAAAACCTCTTGAGTGCATCGAATTAAGTCTGTGTTCAGTTCAAACAAGAGCTGTTGACCTGCCGTTTGCCCCAAGGGGATGAGTTTGACCCCAGCATTAATCAGATTAGAAGCCCAGCTATGTAAATAACCTAATACAGAGGCTGTGAGGTCAATTTGCGAGTAGGCAGCAGCAAGACCAAACGCGATCGCATAATTACACGGTGTACCCGCCGCCGAGGCCAAATCCTGTAGAGATAGGGTAGCGGATGTGGGAAGTGGAGGCGACAAATCTAGAAGCAGCCGCATCAGAGAGTTACCCATCTGCCAACTTTGCGATCGCAACTCGGTCGTTTCCTTGGTCGCCGTCAGCCAAGCATTCCAGTAGCCCAACGCCTCAACATTCCCACTCAGAACGCTCTGATAGGCTCGGATCATCACCGCTGTTTCTAAGCGAATCGCTCCATACCGCAGTTCTTGCTCTAGCCATTGCCACAAGCTTCTCTGGGTATTGACCACACCCGCTTCAAGCAAGGTTTCCAAACCATCCGAATAACTATAAGCACCCACCGGTAGGGCTGGGCTAGCCAGTTGCAACAGATTCAATAGAGAACTGGGAGATTGGTGATGATTCATGGCTAAGTGCTAAATATTGAAGGTTATTAATCTATTAGCTATTAGTCTCATCTCCCATCCCCAATCCCTAATTTTCAATTCCTTAAGCCTGATGATGCCCGTAAGCTCCGCTTTCAGGTTGAAAGGGTAGAACTTCCTCCTTAACTTCCACGCCTAGCTGTTCCAGCATTGCCTGCAAAACCGGGTCAGGAGACAAGCGTAAATAGCAAGGAGCAACTTCTAAAGGCACATGGCGATTACCCAAATGATAGGACGCTCTGAGTAAATCCACCTGCGTCTGGGATGTCACTGTGATCACAGGTTCTGGCTTAGCGACAATCCGCACCACAACATCACCCCCCTCAGCTTTCAGTAAATCCCCGTTCTGGAGGACAGTGCCTCGCGGTAAGCGCAAATAGATAACTTGACCCTCAGGCGCTTCAAAACGGTGGCGCGTTCGAGTCCGTTCCTCAGCCGTAAGCGCGAGGATAAAGCTGACAGGGATGTCTACATCAGCACTCAGACGTTGTGTAAAAGTCAGCATTAGCAGGAAATTCACAATAGCACTTGAATTAGTTGTCTTGGAGGCGAATTAACTCAGTTTGAATGCGTTGTTGTAATTCCGGATTGGATTGGGCGCTTGACGTAATTGCATTAAATTTATCCATTGTCAAGCCCTCCGTTTCGTCAATAAATTTTTTGGAGCGTTCGCAGTAGTTGACAGCAATCCCTTGAATATTTTTCGAGAGAGCAGCGAGGGATTCTGGTTTAGTGCAGGTAACATCAGGAATCGTCTCGTTATTCGTCATTTTCTGAATTTCTTCATAGGCTACCTGACGAATTGGCTCGATCGCGAGAATGGCTCTGGCATAATTTTCTATGTCCTCTGAACTCGCTGATGTCACCATGGGAGTAGGCGTTGGAGACTCAGAAGCTGGATTAGAACCACATCCAGTCAAAATCGCTGTGATTCCAGCGAACCACCCAATAGCCGCTTTAGTGAGGATGGGGGATAGGGAGATAGGGGAAAACCCCAGAGATAAACCGAGGGACTTGAGAGAAGTCGCTTTCTGCTCCACTTTATTACCCTTCTGAATTTGGCTTGAATACGGTTGGCACAATTGAGTGAAGGGGTTGTTCACACATTTAAAGATGGTACAGGACGCAGGTCAATCCTGAAAGCAACATTCTATCTGGCGATATCATCTCTAAGATTGCCACCGTGAGAGACTAAGAACGCTTGAGTTGCTGATCTCTGTGCATCAGAACCCGTCTTTCTAAAGCTGGATCTTCTTGCCGCATCTTAGTAATCGCGTTGTAGCGACCATTCGAGATACCCTGTTTTTCGATTAAATCTTCAGCTTGAGTACAGAAACGCTTCCAAATAGAAGCGACATTGCTGGAAAGTCCTTGTAATGAACAAGAACGAATTTCAGGAACTGTCCCATTGTTAGCTCTTTTAATCTCGTCGTAAGTGGCTAGGCGCAGAGCTTCAATTTTTAAGGAAGCACGAACGTATCTTGTCAATTCATCATCATTAACTGCTTGAGCGTGGGCTGAAGAACTAAAGACAACGGTATGGAAGTCTCTAGACAGCCCAGGTGTGAGTCCCGAAAGCAAGCTAATAGTCGTGAGAGTTCCTATCAGTAGGGACTGGGAGAAAACTAGAGTTAAGGAAGGTCGAGAAGAGTAAGAAGTCATCATGACGATCGCGTGCGACCAAAGAAACGAAGGAACGAATACCACGGGTGGCTAGTTTTTTTTGAACTATTTTATAGGGCAGAAGTTCCTCAAAATCCATGAAATTTAAGTAAATGGAGTCGGGAGTGGTGATAATGGGGAAAGCATGGGTCTGTGAAATGCCAATAAAATATGAATTTTACCAAATAACTTCATGTCCAATCCCTTTTTACTAATTTTGACAAACTAGGCAAAGTTCTATTACCTTCGTTTGCAGGGTTGCCAATGGTTCGCCACCTCTTTTAAGCTCGAACTCTAACTCCAGTAGCACCCGCAACGTTGAAGTCAGTTGATTTAGGGAAAGGGACTGAACTTCTTTTGTGAGAAAATAAATGCGTTTAGGGTTCCCCACCTCAGCCGCCGTCGCGATCGCTTTTTGGTCGCGTTCCCCCTCACTCATCATCAACCGTACCCATAGCCAAGTCCGAAACTGCCCGATTAAGGTAGCGACAATCTTCAACGCGGGTTCGTTTCTATTGATCAAGTCAGTCACCAATCCTAACGCTTTAGCCCCATCTCCGTGAAGCAGCGCTGTGGCGAGTTGCAAGCTGTTTTGTGTATTGGCTGTCACTAAGCTAGCAACGGTTTTTTCATCTAAAGGTTGGCCTAAATCGCCGACATAAAGTTGCAATTTTGTCAGTTCGTTGAATAGCTGTCGAGTGTCGTTACCCACTGACTCGGCTAAGAGTGTGGCAGCATCGGGGGTCAGTTGAACGCCAACGTCTTTAGAACAGGAGTGTACGCGCTGCACCAGTTCTTCTGTTTTCCAAGGGGGGATGAGAGAAAACTCCTGGATTACGCTATACTTTTGCAGCAGTTTAGTTGATTTAAGACGCCCATCAGGTCGATTGTGCGTTGTCAGTAACAAAATAGACTCTTCTGGAATCAAAGGTAGAGTACGCTCTAGTTCTGCCAGCAAATTTTCTGAACATTGCTGGCACACGGTTGTCTCTACTAACCAGACTAGACGCTTACCCATGCCAAAAGGCGGAGTCATCGCTTGATTTAGCCCTTGGATAATAGCATCTGGTTGATCGGGGGGAATTTTGTCATAGTTAAAACTAGCCCAGTTGGGGTCGAGGACTGACTCACGCAGTTGGTTTACAGCTTGTGTCAGGGTAAAGTCATCTTCTCCCCAGTAGAGGTAAATTGGCATAGTAAACACCCAAGGTTAGCGAGGGGATCGAGATTGGACGAGACTTTTCAAACATATTTAAATCGGGTGGCACGGCTGACGCTGCCAGTAACGTATAAGTCCCAGTTGCAACATATTCAGGAGTCACCCAAGTTTAAGCCTCTCCCAGACGGCAGCAGACAGGCGGTACCTTTTCCAGGGTACTCAGTGGTTACTCCTCCCTGGGAGGAAGAGTCGGAGAGTTCTGCATTCTATACTCCCTTACAAGTGCTGCAAAAAAAGCTGTTGCAGGAACTAGACCCGGGTTTAATCGTACTGGTACCTCCTGAGAGCTTTCATTTAACTCTGGCGGATTTAATTTGGGATAGTGCCTTCCGCCATCGGGAGAGTGAAAATCCCAAGTTTGAGGAGCAACTACAGGTTCGCATCGAGGAAAGTTTTCAACAGTATCAGAAGTTACTCAGTAGCGGTACCCCGATTTGTTGGCAGCTTTTAGGAATAATGGTTCGCCCTCGTGCTATCGCCGTATGTTTGGCACCCCAGGACGAAGACTCTTACAAACGAATGTTGGATTTTCGCCGTTCTATCTATCAAAATTCAGGTCTCATTGCCTTAGGCATTGAGCAGCAATATCACTTTACTGCTCACATTACTCTGGGATATTTTGGTGAAATCTCACCAGAATTAGATCGTGATCGCCTGGCTGATAAGCTATCAAAATTAAGTCAGGAAGCGCTTGAAGAGCAATCAGCACCCCTGTGTGCTCGGCGGGTAGAATTGCGGAAATTTGACGATATGGTGCGCTACTATCGTAAACCTGACTGGCCGATTTTAGAGTTCTAAAGTTGCCAGCCGTCAGATATTAGGGATTTATTCACAATCGATGAGATGTATCTTTCAAAGTTGCAATTTTTCAATGACTTATTGTTTCATCCGAGTGTAAAATTCGCCATGCCATAGAGCGTGATGCGCTGATTGGCTACTGTGCTCCCACCACGACGCATATCACTCAAGGATCGGTTTTTCACGAAACCGTAGCTCTTAAGCCGCTCTATTGCCGTTGGGTTGGAGCCAGGAACCAATACAAACAGAGGACTGTTGAACGACAGTTACTACACCTTCGCTAAAAGTTTTTGGGCTGCTTTTGATGTACGGGCAGCCCAAGAACTAAGTCTTTGCAACTCAGCAAAAAGCAACAATTTCGTGACAAAAAAGACGACATATGATTACTCAATGATGGCTATGGCGATTGTTAATGACTATCTGCAACACCCTAAGGATAGTTATTTATGAACTTGCCCATCCATCCGATAATGGAGCAAAGTTTTGCCGTCATTGACCGAGAAATTGGCAAACACAACTTTAACCCTGCTGAGTATGCCATTGTCAGGCGAATTATTCACAGTACGGCTGATTTTGAATTTGCCCAATTGATTCAATTTAGTGAGGGTGCGATCGCATCTGCCATCCAGGCTATCCCACAGCAAACACCGATTATCACCGATGTCGGCATGGTGAAACAGGGCGTCGCCGGAATGATAGCGAAAACCTTTGGCAACCCCCTGATTGCCGCCGTGGAACAGGTATCAGAAGCACTACCGGGAAAGACTCGCACAGAAACCGGATTAATCCAATGCTTTGAGCAATATCCAGGCGCGATTTATGTGATTGGCAATGCCCCTACTGCCCTCCTCGCCTTGTGTGCTCAGCTTCCCAGTTCACCGATTCAACCGGCTTTAGTAATTGGTGTACCCGTTGGCTTCATCTCGGTTATCGAATCCAAGGAAGCTTTAGCACAAACATCAGTGCCTCAGATTCGTGTTGAGGGACGTAAAGGCGGTTCACCCGTTGCGGCTGCCATCCTTAATGCTTTAATGGTTTTGGCTTGGGAACAGAAAGATGAGATGTGATGTGCGACAAATCGCGACTGGATAGGAATCCAAAATCTGAAAGCCAAAATCCAACATGACAGAAGTACACGTTGTTGGTATTGGTTTGGATGGGGCAGCGGGATTGACGGATACCGTGCGGCAGGTTGTGGAACAGGCAACTTTATTAGTGGGGAGCGATCGCCTTTTAAGCTATTTCCCCAGCCACCCCGCTTCACGCCTGGTACTGGGAGATTTTATCCAGACGATTCGAGAGATACGCGCCCAACTAGCGGTAGCTGACACCAACAGTTGTATTGTCATCCTCGCGACGGGAGATCCACTTTTTTTTGGCTTAGGACGACTGTTATTAGAAGAACTGCCACGAGAGCAACTCACGTTTCATCCCCATACCAGTTCAGTTCAACTCGCCTTCAATCGAATTAAAGTGCCTTGGCAGGATGCCCGTGCCATTAGTATTCACGGACGTTCGATGGAGCCGTTGACGGTGGCGCTACAGCAGGGGGTTGACAAAATTGCCATACTGACTGATGGGACAAATACGCCTAATGCGATCGCGCGTTTGTTAGTGGCTTTAGATTTATCCAACCGCTACGAGTTCTGGGTGTGTGAAAACCTGGAAGGTAGTGATGAGCGGGTTCAGTGTCTATCGGTGGATGATTTATCACACAAGACGTTCGCACCGCTCAATGTGGTTGTATTACTGCGTAAGTCAGAGCCAGGGGAACAACTCCTCGATGTAAACTCCCTGCCGGTGATGGGATTACCGGACGAGATATTTCTGAGTTTTAGCGATCGCCCCGGTTTGATCACGAAGCGTGAAGTACGGCTGCTCATTTTGGGAGAAATGGCACTAAAACCAGGGTTAACCATCTGGGATATTGGTGCAGGTACGGGTTCGGTTTCGATTGAGATGGCTCGCTTGTCGGGGACATCTCAGATATATGCGATTGAGAAAACGGCGATCGGAAGTACTTTAATTGAACAGAACTGCCAACGCCTCCAGGTGAAAAATGTTACCTCAATTCACGGCAATGCACCGGGGATTTTTCAGCATCTTCCAGCACCCCAGCGCGTTTTTATTGGCGGTAGTGGCGGCAACTTAACTGCCATTCTCGATACCTGTAACGTCCGGTTGGTTCCCGGCGGCATTGTGGTACTCGCTTTAGCCACCTTGGAACATCTCAACACCGCTCTCGACTGGTTCAACTCTCGTCACTGGCAGTATCGATTATTACAAGTACAGATATCGCGATCAGTACCGGTGGGAGAGTTGACTCGTTTTAATCCGCTTAACCCGGTGACAATTCTGACAGCAACTCGTCCACTTGAAGAGTGATATCATGTCCGGTGATAAAATTTTTGTTGGTTTTTGTTGGTTCGTAGTTGAGCTTTCGCGCTAAAGCGCAGCTATGGATTTTATATTATGCGTTATTAAGCAGAAATGATATCACTGCCAAACTTCGGTCAAATCTAAGACAAATCCCGGTAACACATCTTCCCCTGATAAGGTGGTGGGATTATCTAATATTTCCACATCCAGACCAAGTCTATATATCTCAACTTTCCGATTCTTTCTGTCAATTAACCAGCCTAAACTGGCTCCATTTGCCATGTATTCCCGCATTTTGTCCCGCAAGGGTTCCATGTTGTCAGACTGGGAACGAAGTTCTACAACAAAATCTGGACATAGGGGAGCAAACCCTTCTCGTTCTTTGGGTGTGAGAGCTTGCCATCGTTCTAATTTAACCCAGGAGGCATCCGGAGAGCGGTCAGCACCATTGGGTAGATGAAATCCGGTAGAAGAGTCAAATACTGCCCCTAGCTTAGTTTGGCGGTTCCATAGCCAGAGTTGTCCTGATAAGTCTTGATTATGTTTGCCTGTTTCGCTTCCAGTCGGGGGCATGACGATTAATTCTCCTGTAGCCGTTCTTTCGAGCCTTAAGTCAGGGTTAACGGCGGCAATTTGCTGGAACTGCTCATGAGTTACTTTGAAGGTTTGGGGAATGGCAATGGTGGGGTTGAGCATACTATGCAGCCTCGCACACAAGCGATTACTTTCTTTATGGTGTCATAGGTGGGCAGAGGGGAAAGTGTAGTTGAGTTTTTAGGTAGTTGGCATAGAAGTGCGATCGCTCATTTTTGGGGTTGAGCAATAATACGGGTATTTCGCGATCGCCTATTTTTTGGGTTGAGTCATAATCGAGCTAGAAGTGCGATCGCCAATGAGTGAAACCGTTTACCTGGATAAAGGAATATGAACGAAAACGCTTCCTCCAAGTCACTGTTACTTTGTCTGGATTGTCAGGAACTTTATAAGTAAGTCTTCCCTCAATTTGTGCATCACTCAGATTATGATCTGCTGCCTCAATCCTGCTTGCCAAAATCCTCCCTCTCCTAATGGCACAAAGTTTTGCTCTAACTGCGGAACCCCACTGCTGCTGCTAGGACACTATCGCCCGCTCCGGCGACTGGGGAGCGGGGGATTTAGTACCACCTATCTCGCTGAAGATGTAGATAAGTTTAATGAGCTAGGTGTCATCAAGCAATTTGCACCAAATGTCCAGGGCAGTTGGGTACTCCAGAAGGCAACGGAACTATTTGAGCAAGAGGCAAGGCGACTGCAACAACTGGGGCAACATCCACAGATTCCGACACTGTTGGCTTACTTTGAGCAAGATAATTGCTTGTATCTGGTGCAGGAGTATATCGAGGGGCAAAATTTACGGGATGAATTACAACAGCAGAGAGCATTCAGCGAACAAAAGATTCGGGAATTGTTACTCGATGTGTTGGGCATCCTCAAAGCTGTCCATCAGCAGAATGTGATTCACCGAGATATCAAGCCAGACAATATTATTCGTCGATCCCCCCAACTCCCCTTACAAAGCAGGGCAAATTCCTCTCAATCTTCCCTTTACCAAGGGGGGGCAAGGGGAGGGCAGTGGGTGTTAATTGATTTTGGTGCGTCTAAGCAGTTGAGTGCAACCGTTACGGCTAAACCCGGAACAAAAATCGGCACGTTTGGGTATGCGCCGCCGGAACAGATGGAGGATCGTGAGGCGTATCCGGCGAGTGACTTATACAGTCTGGGTGCAACTTGCTTTCATCTTCTGACTGGCATTGAACCTTGGGAACTTTGGAAGAAACAAGGATACGGCTGGATTAACAACTGGCGGCAGCATTTGGGGCAACCTGTGAGTCAAGAGTTAGGGCGTATTCTGGATAAGCTGCTGCAAGAAGACTACCAGCAGCGTTATCCGTCAGCCGAGGAAGTTTTACAAGACTTGAATCCTCAGCCACCGCTTCCCGTAGCTCCCACAGTGGTTTCACCTCGTCAACCCTCGCCACCACCGCCTGCCGTAGCTCCCACAGTGGTTTCACCTCGTCAACCCTCACCAGCGCCTGTAGCTTCAACGAAACAGCAAGCCAACGTCAAAAAACCATTGCTAGTAGGTGGCGTTATCCTGTTGTTGGGGTTGGGAGGATATGGGTATTGGCAATCTCACCCTCGTAAAATTGGTGTTTCCCCTGACTCCAGTCAGCCGACTACTAACCCAACCAAAGCTCTCGCTTATGAGAACCTGGCGCTAGACAAAACCCTCGCTGGGCATCCCAACTGGGTTGGTTCCCTAGCCATAACGCCGGATGGACAGACTCTGGTGAGTGGGGGTTGGGGCCAGATTATCAACATTTGGAATCTGCAAACGGGTGAGTTGAAAACTACCCTCACCGGGCATTCCAGCGACGTTAATTGCCTAGCCATTAGTCCGGATGGACAAACTCTGGTGAGTGGGAGCCGGGACAAAACTATCAAGATGTGGAATCTGCAAACGGGTGAGTTGAAAACTACCCTCACCGGGCATTCCTATGGGGTTGAATCCCTAGCCATAACGCCGGATGGACAGACTCTGGTGAGTGGGAGTCGTGACAGCACTATCAAGATGTGGAATCTGCAAACGGGTGAGTTGAAAACTACCCTCACCGGGCATTCCAACGGAGTTGAATCCCTAGCCATTAGTCCGGATGGACGGACTCTGGTGAGTGGGAGTGGTGACAACACTATCAAGATTTGGAATCTGCAAACGGGTGAGTTGAAAACTACCCTCACCGGGCATTCCAACGGAGTTGAATCCCTAGCCATAACGCCAGATGGACAAACTCTGGTAAGTGGGAGTGGTGACACAACTATCAAGATTTGGAATCTGCAAACGGGTGAGTTGAAAACTACCCTCACCGGGTATTCCTACGTGGTTAGTTCCCTAGCCATAACGCCGGATGGACGAACTCTGGTGAGTGGGAGTCGTGACAACACTATCAAGATTTGGAATCTGCAAACGGGTGAGTTGAAAACTACCCTCACGGGGCATTTTGACTGGGTTTTCTCCCTCGCCATAACGCCGGATGGACAAACTCTGGTGAGTGGGAGTGGTGACAACACTATCAAGATTTGGCGGATGTATCGACCTAATTTGAATAAAGGCAGGAGTGTTAACTAGTTGAGGCAATAACTTTTTACGACTGGGCAGCTTACACCGTTATATAAATCCCCCTCGCACTCCTCAATGACATCAAACGCAGATAAAGCGTCGGGAGAATCTCTCAACTGTTCGCGAAATTTCTCAATTGTGACATGAGTACTAAAATACAATCCTGATGTATTAGAGAGGGCGCTGGCTATTGCACAGACTACCAAGGAAATGCGATCGCCTACTCAGTTTCCAGCTTACTTCTCTACTCCTTATCACCCACCTGTACATCCCAACGCAAAAGCCGAGGTAACTGTGACAGGTGTACGCCGTAGTTGAAAATCCAAAGCCCAATCTCTAACCGCAACAAATATCGTACCCACATCAATTCGCTCTCACTACTTAAAAGTGTGAGTCCACTGTGTAACTGCCAGATTCGGTAAGGCAGGTATAAACAAGGAATCATCACCCACACGCAAGATTGAAAGCGATTAATCGTTACAGTTTCGGATAAAATCTGAAATCCTAGCATGAGAAAGTAGGGTGCGAACACAACCATTACCCCTGTTTTCCCCAACCCAAAGCCCCACCAAGCCAAAGCAATCAGGGGAAGCAACACCCCTACCGTCAATACAATTAACAACCAAGCCTTAAACCAACTTGGAAGGGGTTGAGGAAGACTGAAAGGCTTTGATTCCCGCCACACCCAACCCACCCATAAGAGAAAAGATGTGACAAGTACCAAGAATATGAGATTTTCCCATAAGAGGTTCAGCTCAGTCGGGGAGACAGTCATGGGTCGTCATGACGCTAAAAAGCGAAGAATAATAGGCGAAATAGTTGTATCATGAAAAACCGTCACATTAGGCTTAACAAGCTGAGATTTCTCATCCAAAATCTAAAATTCCATGAGGCGTCAGGCAAGAGAAATAATAGTAAGGTACCTACTCCCAGTAAACAAAGAAAACCAGCGACCCCAGCTAAGGGGTTTTCCCCCAAACCGGTCATCCAGATTGGGCCTTTACCTGTGTAAGAAATTAATTCAGCAGAATCCAGGCATGTTAAGCCCCAAATCCACCCAGCATGAAGCCCCCATGCTAAGCCTAAACTACCGCCATCTACCGAACGAGCTAGTACTAATACCATTCCCATAAACCACAGTCCCGGTAGTTGAGGCAATGTATTTTGCTGTTCCCAAATTAGGTGTAATAAGGCAAAAATTACGCTAGAAATTGCAGCGGCTACCCAGATGGAGTAATCCTGTTGTAGTTCATTGAGTAACAAGCCACGAAAGACTAACTCTTCTGTAACCCCAATCCACAATCCCAAAAACAGTATTGGTAGTAAAACCTTTCCTAAGCGCTGCCAATTTTGGTGATGCCACTCGATCCAACCGAGTAACCACTGCCCCATAAAAACAATGATTAAGCTTAGAATCGCTAAGCCTAATCCTTTCCCTAGTGAACTTAAAACAGCTAATTTCCAGTCCAAGCCATAATTAGAAAAAGACACCCCCTCTACCCAACAGGCCCCCCATAAAAGAGGGGGGGCAATTAGGTAAAGTGCAGCGAGTAATGGCAGCTTTTGCTCTGCTGCCAAAGGCTTAAGAGGATGCCATTTTAGGAGTGTAGCGATAGGAATTGCCAAAGGCAGCCACAAAGCGACCCAAGCGATGAAAAAAGCCGCTACTTTTACCAGAGCTGATGATGTTACCAGAGACATCAACCCGTGATTAGCTGCCTGCTCAAATATAGCCATTGGCGAGATCGGCAAATTGTGAGGAGCTACAGATCGAAAGCGTACACAAGGATGGATAAATCCACAACCCATCCTTAAGGGTTACCCATTACACATCGGCGGTTGCCAGTTCTTGATCATCAACCCGGCTTGTATCACCATCCACCTGTTTTAGATGGATATGCTTGTAGCCCAGTTTAATTTCAAACTCATCACCCGGCTTTAATCCCATTGCCTGAGTATAGGTGGCACCAATCACAATTTGACCGTTTTTATGGACGCTCACCCGATAGGTCGGCTCCCGACCACGACCATCTTTTGTTCCCTCTGGATCAAGAGGAACACCCTTAGCCGCAAGCACCGCATCATAAAAATCTGTTAAATTGACGCGGGTTTGGTCGTTTTTAGTTACGGTGTAATAGCCACAGCGTTTTGCTGTTTCTCGCCGGGGCAAGTGAGAAAGCTCTTTTACTTTTTGAAGCAAGGCTTTCCCTGTAAGTGGAGCAGTTTGGGTTTCTGTCATACTTTTGCAAGATATCCTTCAAATTTCAGGATGGTATTGGTCATTTCCCAGTCAAGCTATGAAAGCTCTATAAAAAATATATCGTTAAATCTCTCTCCATTGACAAGTGTTTTTCGATCATTTCTTCTAATCTTCATGCATTTTAGCAATTGCAGATTTTTCTACAACTCATTAACGCTTCTATGAGTAAAATTCTCTCTAGGGCAATTTTTAGGGTCGTTCGATCAAAATAGAAGCATTTTAGTATGAGAGGTTGCCACTTATGCCATAAACTGTAGACAGCGCTCGAAAAATCTCCAGCTATTATAAGGATGGACAGATCGGATAATTGCGAGTCGTGTTGTCATGGCTCGTGAACAGCCGAGTTGTTCTGTAGCTTTTTCGAGCATCTAGAGCTTGTCAATATGCAAGTTTGTTTTAAAATACTTCGACAGACCCAAAACTCCTCCCCAGAATTCCAGACTTATACCTTGGATGTGGAGGAAGGAAATACGATTCTCGATTGTCTGAATCGTATCAAGTGGGAACAAGATGGAAGCCTTGCTTTTCGCAAGAATTGTCGCAATACAATTTGTGGCAGTTGCAGTATGCGAATCAATGGTCGCTCGGCTTTGGCTTGTAAAGAAAATGTAGGCGCTGAACTAAAGAGGTTACCAACAAACGGCTCATCTGAGATACCGGAAATTACGATTGCTCCCATGGGTAATATGCCGGTGGTTAAGGATTTAGTCGTAGATATGCGTAGCTTCTGGGATAACTTGGAAGCCGTTGATCCCTACGTCAGCACGGGAGCTAGGGCAATTCCTGAACGAGAGTTTTTGCAGACCCCTGAAGAGCGATCGCGCTTAGATCAGATGGGCAACTGTATCCTATGTGGTGCCTGTTATTCGGAATGCAATGCCCGCGAAGTTAACTCAGATTTTGTTGGGCCTCATGCCTTAGCTAAAGCACAGCGAATGGTGGCAGATTCTCGCGACGCCCAAAAAGAAAGTCGCCTGGAAAAATACAACGAAGGAACTAAAGGGGTGTGGGGTTGCACCCGCTGTTTAATGTGTAATGCGGTTTGCCCGATGGAGGTGGCTCCGATGGATCAAATCGGTAAAATTAAACAGGAAATCCTAGAACGTAAAGACGACCAAGCTAGCCGCCAGATCCGTCACCGTAAGACACTAATAGATTTAGTGAAACGAGGAGGTTGGGTCGATGAGCGGATGTTTGGCATTCAAGTCGTTGGCAATTCGTTCCGAGATATTCAGGGTTTACTGAGTTTAGGACCCTTGGGAGTACGGATGATCGCACGCAGGAAATTCCCCTTAGGGTTCGATCGCTCCGAGGGAACAGAACAAGTGCGATCCCTGATTGAATCGGTACAGAATTTTGAGGCAGAAACATCTAAGGAGGAAGCGGCATCCAAATCATGACTTCTGAAATAACCCCTACTCCCGAATCTTCAAAAGAATCTTTGAACCAACCTGAACCCGCTTTTGGTTGGACACCCTACGCTGAGCAAATCAATGGTCGGTTTGCCATGATTGCCTTTGTCGGTTTATTGATACTGGAATTGCTCACAGGTCAAGGTCTACTGACTTGGTTAGGTCTGCTTGATTGAGGGTTGAATATTACTCGCTTAACACGTTAAAAGTTATTGGGAGGGTTGAAGGTGACGCTCAAGAGCTTCGAAGAGAGCTTCGAAGAGAGCACGTTAACAGGTTGAAGGTTAGAAGACTCGGAGAGAACCTTCAACGTTCAACCTTCAACCTCCAGCCTTCCCACCTACCTGATTGTCAAAAGGTAGCGACCGCTCCCCCTCTTGTCATAAGCATTAACAATCACCCGATAAATGCCAGTCTGGGGCAAGGTAACTGTCAGCCTGGAATTATTATCGTTCTGGTTGACCTGATCATTTTCGCCAATGGACTCACCCCTGGGATCAAGCAGTGCCAAATACGTTTTAAAATCTGGACTCGCTAAGTTAATTGTCACTGACTGACCCGCACGGCCTTCAAAGGTGTGGACTTTGAACAAACTGCCATCTGAAGGCAACACAAACGAACCAGGGCCAAGAATACCTTGTTGCCGTAAGACGAAACGTTCCTGACTAGCGGCATTGGGACTCCAGACAGTCGCCCCCTGAGCGCGTAATTGATAAGCCCCCGCTTGTCCTGCCTCAAAAGAGTTTGCCATCAAGAGGTAGGTACCATCAACGGGTAAGGTGGCGACGATGCGAGCATTCGACCCACCCCCACTATCATCGTCTTGAGCCACCTCATTCCCATTGGGATCAATCAAAATTAAATAAGAGTCGATTTCTTCGCTGGCCATGTCAAGTTGGATACGCTGACCAGCATTCCCTTCAAAGGTATAGAGGTCAAAGAAGCTATTATCCACGGGCAACACACTGCTGCCCCGCCCCAGAGAGCCTGTAGTCACAGAGCCATTAAGAGCTAGGGGTTGAGGAGCATTCCTACCAGGGTCTGGCCCTTGGCGTTGAGTTGTCCGGGGAGCACTTCCGGAGCGCACCGCCGCTAGGAAAGGTTGTACTCTCTCAAGAGCGATCGCAAAACCAATCCCAATATTGCCACCCCTACGACTATCAGTAAAAATTGCCGTATTCACACCTATCAATTCACCCTGGCTATTCAGAAGGGGTCCTCCAGAATTACCGGGATTAATGGCGGCATCGGTTTGAATCAAGCCACGTTCTTGATCGATACGACTAACAATCCCCGTCGTGAAGGTTCCCTGAAATCGACCAAAGGGATTACCAATCGCAAATGCCCTCTGACCCACTTGTACGGCGCTACCAGCCAAGGTAATCGTTGGTAAATTGTTCGCTCCTCGAATTTTCACAACAGCCAGGTCAAGACCATTCGCGCCAAAACCAACAACATCAGCTAAAAACTTTCGACCGTCGGTTAACGTCACCTCGACAGTAGGTGCATTGTCCACAACGTGGGCATTGGTTAAAACTAACCCATCTGGGCTAATAATACTGCCACTTCCTGCACCGTCATCGGTATCGATGGAAACGACGGCTGGGCTTGCCCTTTGATACACTCGAATATTGATTTGCTCGTCAACATCTTGAGCAAAGGCACGGTTTGACTGTAAGGATAGACTGAGGAAGTCAACAGGAGCGATTACAGTTAGGGTCGTAGCACCGATAGCCGCTGCGGCAGCAATCATTCCTGGTGTGGCGATACGCAGGCGTCGGGTACTCATGGGTGGATGTGGGTGAACCTTGTGGAACTTTTGTAGCATATTGAGCCGGGAAGAGATGAGCGAATCGTGAGTTAATTCGTTGATCTCTCCCAGCTTCTTGTGAGAAGAAGACACTAGGAGTCCAAGGTTAGTTTCTCAAACCCTAATTGGTAATCGCTAGAATTCACCCCAAAGCCCGATCTATAACCCCTGTGCTCTTTTAATTTTTCTGGTTTTTTTGTGTACGATCTCTATGTCTGGAGTGGTTTGTTCCAAAAAAGAGGTAGCCAACTTGATTGAGTATTAGAACTCTTCGTTCAGTGAGCAATGAACCTTTAGCACAAACCCGTGGGATGATCAATCAACCTATAGAGTGGGTGTTGGCAAATTCAGGGGTTTCCCAGAACGGTCATACACCATAATTTCCCAGCGACCATTCTGGCTCGATTCAAAAGCAATGGTACTGCCGTCAGCACTGATCGTTGGATTACGCACTTCGGCTCGAAGATTTTCTGTAAGATTCCGTAACTGAAGTGTAGCTCGGTTATAAATGTAGATTCCGGAACGTCCCTGACGAATGGCAGCAAACACAATGGTATTGCCGTCTTCAGTCACACTAGGGTGAGAGGCGATCGCATCCAGGGCATTGAGTCCGGGTAGTTCGATTAAACTTTGGGTATTCGCATCGTAGAGATAAACATCCGGACTGCCGCGTCGATCCGAGACACAAACGATGTATCGCCCTGACACTTGGGGATTTAATTCTGAGGCCAAACTATTTAAACTACGCCCTCCGGGATCGAACGGAAAATCTAACAGACGCGAGGCACTTGTGCAACTGGTTAACAAGCTCGTCAGGGCGGTTACGGATAGCCAAAAATAACGATTCACCAAAAACGTATGAAGTGTGAAGTATGAAAAGACTGAACGCCTTCTGGGTGGTATGAAGGGTGCATCTGAAACTCCGGCTTGGATCACAAATCATACATCCTTCAGGTTTTAACCTTTATCGTCGGGATGAGCGGCTGCCCTCGGCGATATCTAATTCAATATTTGGCCCCCGATCCAAGACTTCAACATCCCACTGACCCCGACGACTGGTTTCAAATACGACATAGCGACCATCAGGGCTAATACTCGGATTTCGCACCCAGCCACGATAGCCAATTGTGAGGGTTTCTATGCGTTTGGTTGCTCGGTCATACAGTTCAATTTCTGGGCGGCCTTGGTCGCTAGCAATGTAGGCCATATAGCGACCAGTACGGCTCAGACTGGGATTTTCTGCGATCGCATCCGGTCGATTCAGGCGCGGCAAATCCACGAACAAACGTTTTTGCAAGTCGTACATTACAATTTTGCGATCGCCATCCCGGTTAGAAACAAACGCCACAAATTGACCATTCCCGCTCAACGCGGGTTGCTCATTTGTATAACGGCTGTTGAGAACAGCAGGTTCCTGGTAGCTGTTGGTTGGGCTACAGGCTGCCACTATACCCGCAACGCTGAACCCCATACCCCAACTCAGCCACTGGCGGAGGGTGAGTCCAGTCGCTAAGCTTCTCATCTGCTTAATAGTCGAAACGCCCTGAACCCGAATTATCGCTTTCTTCTGAGGAAGAATCTATGGGTTGATAATCGACATATTCGCCTTTGGCTGAGGATTCTACCTCTCTAGAGGGTGAACCCGATCCCCGGTCTTGGGGAGGACGACGCCTCCTCGGTTTAGCACCCGTCTCCGAGTCCCGGTTTTCCGGGCGGTTCGTGGAACGAGGACGACGTGAGCGAGACGACGAGTCTTCCCAGTCACTACTTTCTCTCGAATCTAATTGGGCATCCCATCTCTCTACAGGGGGTTCTGAAGGACGGTCACTAGGACGAGGACGACGTGAGCGCGAACGATCTGTAGGCCCCATTTTTTCCGAGTCCGTCCGAGTTTTTACACGACGGGCTTCTTCGGTTCGACCCCCATAAGAATCTTCCGTTTCCGTTCCTCTCAGACGACGCTTCACATATCGCTCTTCCTCCGGTTCGAGTTGATCGTAGTAGTCCGTCTCCGGCTCATATCGATAGGCTTTACTCACGGGTCGATCATCATCCACAATGGGCGTTCTCTCCTTCACCACTTTTGTCGCAACGCCCCGTAAACGAATCGCTTCATAGGCGAAAAAGATGGTTGTACCGGTCAAGAGAAACTGACCAAATTGCAGAATTGGATCGAGTCGCCATCCCTGGAATAAGAGAATAAAGCCGCACAAGAGTCCCACTGCCGCAAAAAATATATCCTGGTCTCGTGATAGCTCTGGACGTACCGAACGCATGAAGTAGAGCGCTGCTCCTGCAACGGCCAGAAAAATCCCCAAAATGCTGGCTGAATTCAGCCCAAAATTTACCATTGCTGCTCTCCTAAGTCAGTCCTATGGTAGCGAGTTATCCTTACACCAAGCTAGCAATCTATCCCATGTACTTCCACACAGGGGATGAATCGTAGGGTTAACGCATTTTATGATTAGAAGTCTTGTTCTTTTCAATAAGACCTAAATAAAACCTAAGCTCCTAGTTTAGCTAGACTTTTGAGTTTAGCTTGCTCTGTTGTGGGCGAATGTGATATTTGCTCAAGCTTCCCTCACTTTTTGCCACAGTGGGCGCTAAATCCTTAGGCCGCAGACAAGAATTGAGTAGAGCAAAATAGGGCAGCGAAGTCTTTTGCTGCCCTGCCCTTCAGTCAAATTTTTTAGAACGGACGGCTCCTGCTTAGGAACGCTGGATTTTATCCCTCTGGCTGATAAAGACTAGGCCAATTGTTATAGGAATCACAACAATCACAGCACCCAAAACGAGACTCCACAAAAAGTTTGCTAACGAAGGCGTCATAGAATTTCAACCCTTTTTGATATTCTTCATATTAATTCTAATAGTCTGTTTGCCGCTTGAGAAGTCAAATGCGGCACGAGTATGACAAGGATGTTGGCCTGTATCTAGGAAGTAATTGTGCCTGGGTAGCTGAAAAAGGCTTATATAAGACCTGTGTTTAGGTGACTCAATCCTGCCCAAACCCGCTCGGCTGAACTCGCCCTATCAATCTCTAGATCGCTTAAAACCTCGTTAACATTCATGTAGTTATACCGAGTAAAATTAAAATAAATGGCTTCAAAACGTTTGTAAGCCTGCGTTTGGGTGAAGACTTGACCTTGGGATTGAACAACTCATGACTGTTTCTACGCTGGCTCCTTGGATACTGGGTCTCTTACTGGGACTGATGATCTTTTTGTTTATCTTTCGGATTATTCTCACCTGGTATCCTCAGCTCGACCTGAATCGCTTTCCGTTTAATTTAGTCGCTTGGCCCACGGAGCCTTTCTTGGTACCCATGCGTAAAATGGTACCTCCCATTGGGGGGGTTGACATTACGCCCATTATATGGGTAGGAATTTTAAGTTTACTTAGGGAAATTCTGCTGGGTCAGCAAGGACTACTGATGATGCATTAAAAAGTTTGAAGTATAGAAGTATAAAGGATGTTAGCGTGAGCGCACCATGCCCATTCCCCGCACAGCAAGGCGTCGCCCCAGATGCAGTGGCAATACTTTATACTTCGTCCTTCATTCTTTCCCCGTGGCTACCCCTAACCCTTAACCCTTGGCAGCGTTCATCATTTGCTCGACAAAATTGGTATAAACTTCCCCTTTAAGAAATGCGGGTGTTTCTAAGATTTTTTGATGGAAACCAATCGTGGTTGGCACTCCCGTAACCGCACACTCCCGCAGCGCTCGTTTCATCCGTCGAATGGCTGCCTCACGGTTGGGTCCCCAAACAATTAACTTGCCAATTAACGAGTCGTAGTAGGGCGGGATTTCGTAATCGGTGTAAACGTGGGAATCCATGCGAACGCCAGGGCCTCCCGGTGGCAGGTAACCGCTAATGCGTCCGGGTTGGGGACGGAAGTTATGATCGGGGTCTTCGGCATTAATCCGACATTCAATGGCATGACCTTTGAGAACAACTTGGTCTTGGGTCAGTTGTAATCTCTCGCCTTGGGCGATGCGAATTTGTTCGGCAATCAAGTCTAAACCAGTGATCATCTCGGTAACGGGATGCTCAACTTGGATGCGGGTGTTCATTTCCATGAAGTAGAAGGCACCTGAGGCATCTAAGAGAAACTCGACGGTACCCGCACCCACATAGTTGATCGACTTTGCCGCCATGACGGCTGCCATCCCCATCTTTTCCCGCAGTTCCGGGGTGAGGGCTGGACTGGGCGCTTCTTCTAAGAGTTTTTGATGTCGCCGTTGGATGGAGCAGTCGCGCTCACCGAGATGGATTACGTTACCGTAGCTGTCAGCTAAGATTTGAAATTCGATGTGGCGGGGACGTTCGACAAATTTTTCGAGATAGACGCCGGGATTGCCAAAGGCGGCTTCAGCTTCTCCCTGGGCGGCAAGGAAGAGTTTGGTTAAGTCGCACTCTTCCCTAACGAGGCGCATTCCCCGTCCCCCTCCTCCCGCCGTGGCTTTGATCATCACGGGCAGGCCAATTTTCTGGGCGATCGCATGGGCTTCTCGTTCGCTCATCAGAAGTCCCTCACTTCCTGGCACGGTGGGAACACCCGCACGAATCATCGTTTCTTTGGCGGTGGATTTATCGCCCATGGCTCGAATGGCGTCTGGGGTGGGGCCAATGAAGGAAATTTGATGATCGGCACAAATTTCGGCAAAGCGAGCATTTTCTGCCAAAAAGCCATAACCGGGATGAATCGCCGTGGCGTTACGTGTCAGGGCGGCGGCAATAATGTTGGGAATATTGAGATAACTTTTGCTACTGGGGGAATCACCAATGCAAACGGCTTCATCGGCGAGTTGGACATGAAGGGCGTGTCGGTCAATGGTGGAGTGGACGGCAACAGTGGCAATCCCCATTTCTTCACAGGTTCGGAGAATCCGCAGGGCAATCTCCCCACGATTGGCAATCAAAATTTTTGAAAAATGCATAGAACAGCGCTGCTATACCCGTATCAGATAGGATAGAGGCGATCGCGCACCCTATTTGTACTTTTTGTGAAAAGTTGTGTTGTGGCTAGGGTTGCGAAGCCTCATGAGTGAGTCAGGTCGTTTACCCGTAGACCCTGACGCTGGGATATTCACTTTTTTTCACGAAGCATTCATCCATCCCCAAGCGGGAGGTCAGCCGAACGCCTACATTGATGTTCTTTAACTCCTTTAGTGGTGTACTAATCAGGAAAAAAATATTTTCAGTAAAATTTCTTTCTTTTTGCTATAATCAGCAATACGCGGATGTGGCGGAATTGGTATACGCGCACGTTTGAGGGGCGTGTGGCTTTGCCTTGCGAGTTCGAGTCTCGCCATCCGCATAATAACTAGTTCTGCAAAACTTGGATATTCTGCGACTTTACCCATAAGTTGATCTACGGGACAGCTTATGGTTAAACACATGGTATCCAAGCCTTAAGGCGGCAGGGATAGTCGGTACTGATGTTTGTCCCATCGGCCTTGGTGGCTCACTCCAAGTCGGGAACCTCTCCTCCTTCCCTGTTGCCTGAACCTATACGCTGAATTGGCAGATAGAGCGTCCTATTCTTCTCCTTCTACCTGTTCGCGATACTCATTCACGGACAACGAATCGATTAATTCATCCGCATCATTGATGCGTAGCTTGACTAACCAACCTTCACCATAAGGGTCTTCTGCGATCAATTCAGGAGACTCAATCATCGCTTCGTTGCGCTCAATCACCGTTCCGGAGATCGGAGCATTCAAATCCTCAACCGCCTTCACTGATTCAATACTGCCAAAGCTTTCGCCTTTTTCTAACGCATCACCGATTTCTGGAAGTTCCAGAAACACGATATCCCCCAACTGGTCAACGGCAAAAGCACTAATGCCAAGGGTGGCAATTTCCCCATCGAGCCTGACATACTCGTGAGTCTCTAAATATTTCAAATCTTCAGGATATTCCAATGTCATCTCACATCCTCACTACACAGCAGAACAGCAGAGCTAAGTTTACAACTTCTCACCCGTGGGAGTTCAAAACTAAGCTAACGGATTGTGACAAACCCAAGCCGTTATTGGCAATACGCTAAAGCTTGCAGATTTCCCCCATAAACTAGTCCGTCGAGAGGCAAGTACCCCAACCCCCTGGTTAAGCTTCCGGTTATACTGACCGCTTACTTGTGATCTATCGTCCTGCCTACCTATGGATAAACAAACCCTCCAACGATTGCTATGGGGTGAATTTACCTTCAAACGACTGATACGCTCCCTCATCTTCATTTACACGTTTTTTTGCCTTTATGTCTTTTTCTTTGCCGACGGCAAGATCTTTTTGCCTCAACCCTCCAGCTATTCCGACACCAGCGACATTCTCAAGGTGACGACTCACGATCAGATCCAGCTTTCAGCAGTTTATCTTCCGAATCCGGCATCTCAATACACCATTGTGTATATTCACGGGAATGCTGAAGACTTAGGAGATATCCAGCCTGTGTTGCAATCCCTGCAAAAAATAGGGTTTAGTGTGTTTGCTTACGATTATCGGGGGTATGGTACCAGCGAGGGTAAGCCCTCAGAACGCCATGCCTATCGAGATATTGAAACCGTCTACAATTATTTGATTCAGCAACTGGGCGTACCCGCACAAAAGATTATTGCATTTGGACGTTCCGTCGGAGGTGGCTCAGCGGTTGATTTAGCGTCACGCCAACCATTGGCAGGGTTAATTATGGAAAGCAGCTTTACCTCAGCGTTTCGAGTGGTGATCCCGTTTCCCCTCCTGCCTTTTGATAAATTCTCTAACCTCAACAAAATCAAAAAAGTGAAATGTCCGGTACTGATTATGCATGGAAAAGCCGACGAAATTATTCCCTTCCAGCATGGACAAAAACTGTTGGCGGCGGCGAATGAACCTAAATTCTCATTGTGGGTCGATGAAGCCAGTCACAATGATTTGATGTGGGTGGCGGGTGATCAATATGCAGCAGCCTTGCGGAAATTTGCTCAATTGGTTGGACAGTCGCATCCTCAGCCCTAACCCCTGCTCACCCTATATCGCTTAAACCGATTACTTTAGTAAGAAGAGACTTTATATAGTCCGGCTTGCTTTTAGCTACGGCATGAGTGTTGAAAGGTTTAACACATATCAGAATTGCCGTCAAATAGGTGCAGGAAATAAGTCGGGTGTGACATCTTTGATGCTCAACAAAATCTTAGCCCAGAAGGAGCTTGACGATGTCAAAGTGGCAGGAGTTGACTCGTTTAGGAAGGCTTGGCGTTCGGCAACAATGGCAACCTCGCAAATTCGTTATGCTGCTCGTGATCAGCACAACAACTGTTGTGGTGAGCGCAACTGCCCTAATCAGCTACTCTGTTGTGCGTGGACTGATTCTAGACAATTTAAAGCAAAATGCTCTGTTGAAGGTTCAGCGAAGGAGTGATGAAATCGATGAATGGCTAGCCATCCAGAAGGTTAGGGTAGAAGCGATCGCCAATACTCCCACGGCACAGACAAAAAATTGGTCGGTGGTACAACCCTATTTAAAATCCGAAGTAGAACATGCCTTGGACTTCTACAATTTTTCCCTCGTCAACCCTGATGGTTCGTTTTACACCACCAAAGTGGGTCGAGCAACAGTGAATGTAAAAGACCGCAAATACTTTCAAAAGGGAATGGCTGGGCAAGTATATGTGGGCGATCCCGTCATTTCTCGCAGCCTTAGGCACGTTGTCATTCCGATTGTTGCCCCCATCCGGTCAAATGCCACTGCCAAACAGCCCATTGGGCTAATCAATGCCAATATTCGTTTAGAGCGAGTGACTCGCGTGGTGGAGAATCTGAAATATGGCTCTGGGAGTTATGCCTTTGCTCTTAGTTCTGAAGGAATGCCAATTGTCCATCCTAATAAGAGTTTAGAGGGCAATCTCGATCAACCAACACCCAGTTTTCTACAGGCAAAAGACCCTGACTTGGCAAAAGTCGCCCGCCAGATGGTATATAAGCATAGCGGGATTTCGCGGGTAAAAATGGAGGGAAAATGGGTCTATGTTGCCTACTTCCCCCTACACCAAGCTGACTGGTCGATCGCATTGGTGATTCCGCACGAGATTATAGAATCCAAGTTACGGGCACTCAATCTATTAGCGTCAGTCTTGGGGGGACTCTTAGCCATTGCTACTATTACAGCGTTATGGCAAGTCTTCTCTTTAGAGCAAACTCGTGCTCTGGCTGAACGAGAAGCCCTCCTAAATCGACTGACTGAGCGGATTCGTGCGTCTCTCGACCTCGACCAAATTTTGCAAACCACGGTGGAGGAATTAGGCACTCTGTTGCAACTAGAACGAGTCATTTACGTTACGGTGGACTCCCAACAGCAAACTTTGAAGATTCGGCGGGAATACTGCAAACCAGGCACAATAGCGCAACTGACACCATTTGATGGGTCAACATTGACGGAGTTTGAATCTCGCCTACAACAGGGTGAACTGATGTTCTGCAAGCGAGCAACGCCTTGCCTCAATACCTCACCCTTACAATTAGAACCACACAGCTATTTAGTTCAACCCGTCCGACAAGATAGTGTCACCCTAGGCTATCTGATTTGCACCCCGGCTACCCGTTCGTTTTGGAATGACGCAGAGCGGGAACTGTTACAGTGTGTCACCGATTCCTTGGCGATCGCCATGACCCAATCCCAACTCTACAGCCAAATCCAAGCCTCAGAGGCTGAACTCCGTGCCCTCTTAGAAGCCATGAGTGATACAGTGATGGTCTTCGATGCCCAAGGGCGCTATTTAAAGTTCATTCAATGGAATCCAGCCTTGGTTTACAAACCAACGGCTCAACGGATTGGTAAAACTGTCCATGAGGTGCTGCCCAGGCAAGCGGCGGATTTGGTTTTCGATGGCATCCAACGGGCTTTATTTACTCAAGCTACAATCCGAGTCGAGTATAGTCTGCCCATTAACGGCAAACGAGAATGGTTGTTTGCGACGGCTTCACCCTTCATGACGGATCAGGTAATTTTTGTAGCGCGGAATATTACGGAACGCAAACGAGCCGAGTCAGCCTTGCGAGAAGCTGAAGAGAAATATCGCAGTATCTTTGAGAACGCGATTGAGGGCATTTTCCAGACGACAGCCGATGGCTGCTACCTGAGTGCTAATCCAGCACTGGCCCGAATGTATGGCTACAAATCCCCGGAAGAACTCATCGCCCGACTTACGAATATTGGACGACAACTTTATGTCAACCCCAACCGGAGAGCCGAGTTTCTTGCGGCTTTAGATCACCATAAAGAGGTTTCTGATTTTGAATCTCAGGTGTATCGCTCCGATGGCAGCATCATCTGGATTAGTGAAAACGCTCGTGTGGTGCGCGATGAAAAAGGGAAGCTGCTTTACTACGAAGGGATTGTTGAAGATATTACAAAGCGCAAGCTTACAGAAGAGGCACTCAGGATAGAACAAGAAAAGTCAGAGCAGTTATTGCTCAATATTTTACCCAAGGCGATCGCAGACCAGCTTAAGCAAAATCCGGGTTCTTTAGCTGAACGCTTCGATGAGGCAACCGTTCTGTTTGCCGACATTGTTGGCTTTACCCCTATATCGGCTCACACTTCGCCAGAAAAATTGGTCAATTTGCTCAATGAAATCTTTTCTACTTTTGACCAGCTAGCAGAGCAACACGGTTTAGAGAAGATTAAAACGATCGGGGATGCTTACATGTTAGCCGGGGGTTTACCCATGATTCGCCTGGATCACGCCGAGGCAGTGGCTCAGATGGCGCTCGATATGCAACGGGAAATTGCTCACCAAGCCATCCAGTTGAGTGTACCCGTTCAGCTTCGCATTGGCATCAATACCGGTCCCGTTGTTGCGGGAGTGATTGGGATTAAAAAGTTTATTTATGACTTGTGGGGAGACACGGTAAATACAGCCAGCCGCATGGAATCCCACGGATTGCCTGGTTGTATTCAGGTTACAGCTACCACTTACCATCGATGCAAGGAAAAGTTTATCTTTGAGGAACGGGGAGTCGTTCCTGTCAAAGGTAAGGGAGATATGCTCACGTATTTGCTTAAGGGCAGGAAACTTTAACAACGGATGGGGTAAGGATGTGCCATTTGCATGAGTTTTCTGGAGCCATTTGCTTCCTGCCCTGTGCCTTCTTCACGTTGTTACCTGTTTAAGCATTTTAGTCATTTCAGCACGGTTCGGTGATGCGTCAAGCGCTGTCTGCTCAGTAATGCGACCATGTCTGTAAAGCTGATAGAGTGACTGATTCATGGTACACATACCATCGATCGCACATTTGGGAATGAGCGCCTCAATTTCATCGACTTCACCGCGTTTAATGTAGTCTTTGAGCGCCTCAGTATTGATCATAATTTCATGAGCAGCAGCACGTTTCTCATCCGTGGTTCGCACCAAAGTTTGAGCAATGACACCAACTAAAGATTCAGCTACCTGGATTCGCATCGGAGCCTGCTCATCTGGGTTATAAAGATTGAGAATTCGTTCTATTGTTTTGACGGCACTATTGGTATGCAACGTACCAAAAACTAAGTGCCCAGTTTGCGCTGCTTTCAGGGCGGTATTAACCGTTTCCTTGTCGCGCATTTCCCCAATTAATATCACATCCGGGTCTTCCCGTAAAGATGCTTTAAGCGCTGTATCAAATTTCAGCGTGTGAAGACCCACTTCCCGCTGATCAATCACTGCCTTGCGACTTTCATGCACAAACTCAATGGGGTCTTCAATGGTAATAATATGCTTTGGCATCTCATTAAGGTAATCAACCATTGCTGCCAACGTTGTCGATTTTCCAGAACCCGTTGGCCCTGTGACTAAGATTAAGCCGTTGTGGTATTTGCATATTGTTTTGAATACTTTCGGTAATTTCAAATCCTCCATTGTCATGTTGGAGCTTGAGTAACTTTAATCATGGGTTTTGAAACCTGCTTGTGAAGGCACATACAGTGATGTATCTCTGGAGACTGAGGAGGATATGCACTTTCTGCTAACATCCTCATCTGTCTGGCGAGATATCCTATCGCACTCATTCTCGACAATTGCCTTTTGGGCAATGCTCTTACGCGATTTCCCCTTTGGGGCAGCACAAGAGCGATCGCTCTTGTGCGTGGTTAGAATTGAAACCAGCGCTCTATGCCGTTGTTGTAACTAAAATTTCAGGTGAGTGCTCAGAACTGGAGTTTAGACTAAGAAAAAACTACAGCAATCTACAAGTGGTCGCACACAGATGGGCACTCAGTTAATCTCATTCCGTCTCAAAGATGAAGAGGTCGCTCTGCTGATGCAGTATGCTAGCTCCGAGGAGAACGCGAGTCTGACTGCTCAACGAGTCATCCGGCAGCTATTAGGAACCCAAGACATTCCATCGGACAAACTCACAAGTCTCTTAACTCAAGTCAATGAGTTAAGAGAACAAGTCAAGTCTGTCAAAATCTTTATCGATGAAACGATTAACGAACGCCTGGAAGCCGTAGACAGACTCGTTGACGAGGCCGTTCACCAACAGATGCAAGCAGAACTGCTCCAAGCGCGTGGGCGTTTCGATAAATTTGAGCAGCGCTTAGACAAGTATTTTCAGATTCTCCGGGCATCCGGTCGATTACCTGCCCCGAAAAAGAGGTCATCCGAACTGCTGATTGAGCCACTCCATCCCTCGGATTTAGCTCAACGCTTGATTAATCCCAAAACCGGATATCCTTACTCCCCAAGTGCTATCAGTCGTCAGAAGGATCGCGTGAATTTTCCGTTTTGGTCAGAGGCGCGTGACCCGCAGGGTATACCGTGGGAGTACGATCCCAACGATGGCTTATTTTATCCGCTCCAGCCTTCTTAATTAAGCAGACTCTTGTGCGTCAAGCACTCCCTCAATAAATTGTTGCATCCGTTCGTAGTGCGAACCTCTCCAATAAATTTGGCTACATGCTCCGCAGCGATGAAATTCATCAATCTCTAAGCGGGTTTGGTGGGGGAGTTGGTCGAGGATCGATTCTTTTGATACAGGTTCTAACAACCCATTGCAGCGTATACATCTTTGAAACGGTAGGATTTTCCCAAACAAGTCGAAGCGTCGTACTACCTCGATGATCTGTTGCTCTGGGTTAGTCGCCCTAACATAGTATCCATAGGTTACTCGACTTCGCATCAATAAACCTTTGTCACGAGTGAACAGCACCCGTTGTTGGGAGGCAGAAATTTCAGCTAATTCTTCGTCATCGTAGTCGTTGCGGTATAACGTGTCGAAGCCCAGTAAGCGCAGGGAGGAGGCTAATTTCCCTAAATGGACATCTAGAACGAAGCGCAGGATACTGGGCAGTGGAGGTCGGAGGGAGACGACAGGCGTGATGTTCTTGGCAGTAGAAATCGGGTGGACATCAATGCAATCGCTATCTTGAACAATATAGGAGAAGTCCACCGCTTCGGTGTTGACCAAGATACAGTCCACTTCCGTATGGGGAACACCCAAGGCTTCGATTATGTCCTTAATCGAGCATCGCTCTTTAAAAACATGGGTAAAGCTGACCTGTCGCTGGCTAGGTGGCAAAAAGTCGTTGAGTTCTGCGTTAAAGCGAAACACTACTTTAGCCATAGGGAGTGTTAAACCAAACTCTGCATCAACTTTAACGTGACTGGGCGACTCATCAGGAACTTCTATCCCCCCGTAGCCGTCAACTACAAAAACAGGCACTCCCGACACTCCAGAATTTAGAGAAAGCTTTTTCAGGATTATTCTTGGGGTCATGATGGAAGCCAGTTGAGCAACTGTCCATCCTCAGACGGCGGCAACCCCTAAAAATTGACTCAGATCGGCTCAAGAGTGACTGTCACTTGAGGGAGTTGCATAGTGGCGTTTTTTTCCGGATGAGAATTTTCTATCGTCGGAGTATAAAGAGTTGAGGTTGAAAGATATGCAATTAGTTCAAAGCTTTATCTCGATCGCGGAAACGGCTGCCAAACAAGAGGCTCGTCAACTCAAGACTACTTCTAACACTGAGGCTCAACAAGGGTCGAAGCAGCTAAGTCTCAATGGCAAATTCCATCGGCTGATTTAAAGTAGAACTAAGTCGGGTTAGGGGTAACCTGGCTTAGTTAAAAGAGAGTCATTTAAGCTGAAGCTTTGGCATAACCAATCTTAGGTGCAGAGTAAATAGAAACAAAGACAGAGTCTTGTGTCCCTTCATTAACCGCACCGTGAACTTGATTTTGGTCTGCAATCGCAAATTGACCCGCACTCAACGTTTTGCGTTGACTGCTGCCTAAGTAGTAAGTGAGTGTGCCTCGCAGCATAAACCATGTATCTTGCCCATTGGGATGATAATGAGCTTCAACCTCTTGTCCCGGACGCACAGCCCAAACGGCAATACTAGAGTTTTCGGTAATCACCACTTCAGTGACGACTGCTTTTTCATCGGAGAAACAGGCGTAGGCTTCAAGAGCAAAAATTCTTTCATTCATCACTCACCTTTGATGCATAACTAACCATTAGCAGATTCACCCTGGCGAACTGTATTGAGCAATACTGGAGAAGCGACTAAGACGGGTTTTCTCTATTTGCTGGAGGGACGATTTTGGGAGCGATAGAAGGGTTTTTTGACGACTAAGGCGGGATAGGTTTTACCCCGAATTTCGACTTCGAGTGGTTGACCCATCTTCGATAAGGAAGTGGGAACATAAGCCAGTGCGATCGCTTTTCCTATTGTGGGTGATAGCGTCCCACTCGTCACTTCCCCCACCACTTGCCCTTCATGCTTGACCGGGTAACCATGACGCGCAATGTGACGCCCTTGCATCTCGATCCCGACTAAGCGTTTTTCGACTCCATTTGTTTTTTGTTGCTCTAGTACCGAACGTCCGATAAAATCGCCTTTTGTATCCAGGTGAACAACCCAACCTAAGCCAGCTTCTAAGGGAGTAGTGGTTTCGGTAATATCTTGCCCGTAGAGTGCCATCGCCGCTTCCAAGCGTAGAGTATCTCTCGCCCCTAAACCACACGGCGTGACACCGGCACTCAGGAGGCTGCGCCACAGTTCTACCCCAACTTCTGGGTCTACCATCACTTCAAAGCCATCCTCGCCGGTGTAGCCTGTTCTAGCGAGAAAAGCAGGCTGACCCAAGACTGTTCCTTCGATATGTCCAAAGGCTTTGATGGGGGTTAAGTCTTCCTTGACAAATTTCTGAAGATGTGAATTAGCTTGCGGCCCCTGCACAGCAATCAAGACTTTTTGTTTGGAGAGGTCTTCTAAACTCACGGGAGTCTCTTCAAGATTGGCGACTAACCATGCTTTGTCTCTTGTCCGGGTTGCGGCGTTAACAATGATGATGCCTCGTTGCTCACCCGCTTCATTTTCACCTTGGTAATAAACGATGATGTCATCAATGATGCCAGCTTGGGGATTCAACAAAGCCGTATACTGAGCTTCACCGGCTTGCAACCGTTTTAGGTCGGAAGGGACGAAAGGCTGCAAATATTCCAGCACTTGCCTACCCTTAAAGGCAAATTTCCCCATATGCGAGATATCGAACATCCCCGCCGAAGTGCGTACCGCCTCATGTTCGGCAGTAATACCGCTAAACTGCACAGGCATTTCCCAACCGGAGAAGGCCGTGAGTCGGGCTTTTTGTTCTACAGCGAGTGGATAGAGGGGGGTGCGTAAAAGGGTGGGCGATGTTTCTGGTTTGGATGCTTCGGATTGAGCCACAGTTTGTCTTCAGTCGCTGGTGGTATCTTTAATATCTTAACGAGCTGCGATCTCAATCCCCTAGAGGGGGTGAGGTGTGCGATCGCCTGACATCTTGCATCTACCTTGCTCACCCACCAAGGACTTAAGTCCTTGGTTCATAGCGAAAGTCCTCTGAAAGAGGACTAAATGCTTAGTGTAAATGAATTATTCAGTCCACTTAAGTGGACTTAAGCTATTAGCCCAGAACTTAAGTTCTGGGTGGGTTTGGTAGCGAATTCGAGAGTGCGGCAAAATGTGCGATCGCGCTATTCATTTCACTTTAAGACAATTCAATCTTCTGACTCTGGTGTTGCAGCATCGCTGCAAAAGCAGTTTTCGCTTCCTCTGTCTCGGTTGACTCATCCAGCTTCTTTTGGAAAACTTGCCGAATCAACTGATGCAGGCTGTAGGTTTTCTTATCTGTTTTGAGCAAATGTAGTTTAATTAAATCTCTTCTTGGCTTTTCCACGTCTTCTGGAGGGAACCCTTCACCTCGGAATTGGATGCGAGACGGATACAGTCCCACCGATACAGAACCAATACATATCTCTCTGTGTACAGAAATTTGTTCAAACGTCCTGATAACTTAAAGATGAGGGTGGAACAAATACAACAGGAGATATCCAACACTCAAACCGGAGAGTATATCCATGTCTAAGGCTAGAAAGCAGCAGATTGAGGAAGCAAGACAGCAAGAAATAGTCAAGCATATGGCTATTTTCACCAATAGTATGATTGCCCCGCAATTAAAACAGAGTTCCAAGCGTCGGCTGATTGAACTGAATGTTTTAGATGAGAGTGGCATTGCTGCCAAGGGTAAGGCCGCACTTGTTTGAACGTTAACCCATTAATCACAAACTTAGACCACAAATTTAGGGCACGATAATATCGTGCCCTAAATTTGCGTGATCGCTTTTATTAAAAGGTTAGTTAAAAATACATCCTGTAATCGATAAAATTAGCGCGGAACAGCGATAAAATACCCGAATTGTAATGTTTAGCACAATATAAAGCGTCGAAATCTTCAATACTGGCACTCTAGGGTTAAATTAACTGGGTGTGCGTTCGCAAAGCGTGCGTAGAACGCAATCCCATTGCCATGATTTAGGATTGGGAGATTTGGCTTTTAAATTATTGAAATTCCAACTCCAAATCCTATGTTCCTATTTTGATAGATAAATCCTTAATTCCCGTACCTTTAATCGTTCTATCCACTTAATGGTCGTTTAGGCTCTGATAACGATAGAAAGCATAAGTATCAAATAAGGCTCCCACAACGCTACAGGCGGAGCTAATCGTCATGACACCTTGGACGGGACACCCACTGCCAAAGGTGGCGAGAAACTGCAATAACTGGGTGGTGCCTGCTTGACCGATAGTTTCTAAGCCGGGAACGCAGCTAATAACCCCCAATGAGGTGAATAAAAGAGTCACCACTACTATTGGAGCCACAAAACACAGAAGGACGGTCAGCACGAGGGAACGGAGATAGTTGGGGAGGATACTCATAAATCAACCAGATTGCAGAAAATGGATCTCAAGTACGGAATTTAGCTTGGTCACTTTCCACAATAGGGGCGATCCTCCATTTCCGACCGAGATGTCAAAATTCTTAAATCTTCATTAAATATCTTGGTGAAAGTCCGTAAATCTTACTCATAAACCCATAAAAATCTCAGATTTGTCTGATAGGTACATGGCCTGCCATTCCCAAAAGCTCAGAAAAAAGCCACTTGGCATCACCTCAGGGAAATGCATCTCATTGTATTTCGCACAAAATCGGGTAAAGTGGCAACACTGGAAGCTCGCTCTTCTCAATGTAATACACCCCCTTTCAAAAGGAAATATTTGTCAAGATCAGCTAGAGTGTGCGTATCACAGCTAGCGCTATGGGGCTGATGAGAGGGTGAGTCACGTTCCTACCCTACCAGCAAACTGTGCAATTTCTGAGAATCTGTGAATCAAAAGTTTTCATTGTTTAGAGCAAGATGGCTATGTCTGGGCGTGTCTCTCCCAAACACCTGCTACAGAACGTCCACTTGAATTTCCTTACCTAGGTTAATTGGGCTGGACGAGCTTCCACATCAAAACCCGCCTCCAAGCCTCCGTTCAAGCCTGTTATAGGAGCCATATAAAGTGACAGAGATTCAGTGTCTGAAAATTAAATTTCGTAGGGATAAAGCTGAGGAAGCCGTGCGCTGGGTACACTCCCTGAAAGAGCGTCAAGAAGAAGTTGCAGAATTACTCGATGCTGAAGGGATTCGGGTCGAATCGTTGTTTCTCGAACGCTCTGGTCAAGACGTATATTTATATCAATATGTTCGAGCTAATAGTTTAGAGCAAGCCTATGAAGCGTTTATGAAATCACAAATCTCCATCAGCGAAGAAACTCGAAATTTTATCGATGAAATGTGGGAGGATGGTCAAAGCCTTGAACTAGTGGTGGATTTTGAACGTCCTTAATCAACTTTCCCTATAAAACTCTGATGAAATAACGTAGAGAAATTATGTCTAAAACTAGGGTTAGAGTAGTAGCTCGTGTTGTGGCCTTTCCCGACAAAGTAGAAGAAGTTAAATCCATTTTGCTAGGACTCATTGAGCCAACACGCCAGGAGGACGGTTGCATTGTTTATGAGCTTTTGCAAAATCAAAAAGACCCAAGCGATTTTACCTTTGTGGAGGAGTGGGAAAGTCAGGAATTGCTGAATACTCATCTGGCTACACCACACCTTACACAAGCAGCTTCACAACTACAGGGTTTAATTGCGGCTGAACCCGATATCCGCATTTATCAGTTACTAGGGTAGGCTGTAGGGTGGAACAAGAGATGCGCCCACTTAGACGGCTACTTTCATCCGTAAAACCGCTTACAAATTAGAAGATTGTCGCTGATAAGCTAGATAAACAGCCTCTAGAAATTGGTTGGCCGTGACTCCTTTCGGCACCTTTTCTAAGGCAATTACATCTTTGCTTTGATGAGCGAGTTGTCGGCTCAATTCGGCTCTCGCCTCAGGAATCATCGCCGCTCGCCGCTGTAAATATTCTCGAATCACAGCAAAGTCTTCGGGTAACATACCGGAAAAATCAGCGTCAATTAGGAGCTGGGTTGCCAAGGTTTCAGCCTCTTTAGAGACGGGAAAGCTGGAAGAGGCAACTGGTTGTTCTTCTTGAATCACAAGAGTTCCCGCAACCAAATCTCCCAATCGTTTTTCTCGCTTGCCTAACACGATGAAGAATACACCAAGAAAAAAGATATCATCAACAGGTCGTAGCAATGAACGCAGTGTAGCTTGTTGTAGCCTCACTGGTTTTCCATCATCGCCAATGACACGAATTTTGGCAAAGCGTTTACCGGGTGTTTGTCCCTGCCATAGGGTTTCAAAAACAACAAAGTAACCGACATAAATAAAGAAAGTAATTAATAATTGAATAGCCAAAAGCCACAGTTCTAGTTGCCTGTTCGTTCCGACTAAATTGCCGATAACCTCTAAGACTTGATTAGAAAATATTGCCCAAGTAATGAAAAATCCCAATAAGAGTAAGCCCCAAACCAAATAATCGATTAACAGGGCATAAGCTCGATTTCCGATTCCTGCTAGGGTGAATTCTAGTTCAACGCTTTCTGGAGTTTGGAGCGTGACTCGGTTGAAAAATCGCATGACAGTTAAGCAAAGCTTGAGGAAGGTAGTTGATTATTCTTTAAGCTTCGCATTTCACACCGAGTGTGTCAGCTAATAAAAATAGTTAACTAGAGCTGCCTTATCCCGATGCGACTTAAAACGCTAAGCAAACGGTTTGTATGCTAGCAGTAGGACAATGCTAGCGTCAAAAGGCTCTGGCTGAGTTGCTCTAAGGTGATTGCCAATCCCGTAACTGCAACCCCAATCCTTCCCGACGGCTGCGAACGTCATAGTAAACAACAGCTTTGATGGCTTGCCAGAATGGCATGGTCACAGCCCCACCGGCAAAACTGAGTACTAGGGAAATGATATACAAAGTCCGGTAAGTTGCAGAACCCTGTTCCATATAGAAAAGTGGTATTTGAGGCAGATAGCCCGTGATTAACACCATGGGGAGTGTCACCAAAAAAGTCACTAAAAATACGCCTTGAATGCGAAAGGCTGATGTTTGTGTTAATTCCCAACTTCTGCCAATGCTGGGAATAACTTGACTTCCCTCTTCAACAGCTAATATTACCTCCGCTAACCATACGCGGGAGTAGAACCAACTCAGACCAAGTAGTACGATAAAAACGCTAATAATCACAGACACGATTGTACCAAATGCTGGATTTATCAAGCCTAATACAACCCCTAATATGCCCGCGACAATTACAGAAATAATTCCACAAATTATATAGAACGCCAATAATAGAATACCTACCACAATCCCCTGAAATAAAAAAGACCAGTTTCTTCGATTGAGTTGACCACGACCCGTATTAACGGTTTCTGGTTTATCGATCAATTCACCGAACCCTAAGCGGGAAATCAAGGCAGAGTTTGTCAAATACTGGGACAAGCAATACAGGAAAATGACCAACCACAGGGGAATAATCAACCACAAGGCCGATAAACCCAATGTTTTAGTAACAAACAAAAAGACGAAGGGAATAATTAGCAAAAAGGGAAGTACTATCCACAACGTGGCAAACACAGCGACGCTGAAATAGGATTTTAAGTGAGAACGGTAGAGACGTAAACCTGTACTGACTGCATTGCCAACACTGAGCGGTTGAATCGGTTGGCGAGAACTCGGATTCATAGACATGACCAGACTTCCCCGATTGTGTGAGGCGAAATAAGGCTATCTTAACCATGTCTGGAAGAATCTCTGAGGAAAATTTATGAATATTCAATCTTCGATAGCACGAAGCTTACCAAACTGGCACAAGCTACGGCTTTGGGCTATCGCTAGATAGAGCAAGGTTCATGGGATGTAAGAATGGCAGAGCCACTCTGAGCCTGAAGTATGCAGGAACGCCTGATATTCAAAGGAAAGGAAAGGATGTTTGGCTTGGAGTGAAGCGGCTCTAGTGCAAACCCAAATCGCGTATCCGCAAACCCAAACCTTCCTGACGAGTGCGAATATCATAGTAAATAATAGCTTTGATCGCTTGCCAAAATGGCATCATTAACGTAGCTCCCACGATGGCTAAAATCATTCCCAAAAACCCGATCAAGAACACAGAAGCCAGAACCATCTCGGGTGAGGAAGAGGTAGCAAAAAGCGGCATGATAAAAAATACAGGAACAAGCATGAGTAAGACGATGGGTAATGTAATTAAGCTAGCTACTATAATAATAATTTGAATTCGCAGTAAAAATGCCTTGGTTAACTCCCAACTCCGACCTATCGAGTTAGTAGAATTCATATTATGTTCGATGGCTAAAGGTAACTCGGAGATAAAAAAATGAGAATATAACCAAACATAAATAAGTAGGGCAACAAACCACACCCCTAAATTAAGAAAGGAACTGATGGGGCTTAAGACTGAATTCAGATTAGAAATATTGCCCAGGAGTATAGGCGGTACAAAAACAAGGACTCTTAACAGAAGTGATGAAATAAAATAAATTCCAAAACTCATAAACCCAATGAGGATTTGGGCAGCCCAAAAACTCCAAAATCGCTGCTGGATATAACTACGGGTTGTACTAATAGGTTCTGGCTGATTCACCAACTCTTTGTAGACTTGCCGTGAAATGATGGCCTGAATTTGATTAATTTTTGCCCAACCATAAATTGGAATCAAAGCCCACAACAAAGCTTTAATCGATAGACCAAAATAGGACTTGAAATGATCGCGGTACATACGTAAGCCAGCACTGACGACATTCCCCACACTGAGCGGCCCTATGGGTTGGCGAAGGCTCGGATTTTTGGACATGTGACGATTTCTCCAGTAGCTTGCGGCGCAAGCGCAAATCTTATCGATATCTCTTACGCTACGACTAGCAAACGCTCCGGGTAAATTTTATGAATATTAAGCGCTGGATTGCGCGGCGGGAACCAAACTGGCAGAGATTAGATGCTCTCTTGAGACAAGTGGAGAAAAAAGGACTGAAGTCCTTGAAAGCATCGGAAATTAGGGAACTGGCTAGCTTATATCGTTCGGTTTCAGCGGATTTGGCTAGGGCGCGCACTAATCAAGTGGGCAATATTTTAGTGCAAAACTTGCAGCAACTAACTTCCCGCAGCTATAGCCAGATTTATCAAGGTTCGCGCCGTCAGGAATGGCAGGCGGTGATGGAGTTTGTTCGCAGGGGCTTTCCTGCTATGGTACAAGAAACCTTCGGCTATACGGCTGTGGCGACAGCAATTTTTCTGTTGGGAGCGCTCATTGCCTGGTGGTTTTCATGGCAAGATCCGATGTTTATGTCTCTCATTGTTCCTGAAGCGTTGATTGAGAAGGTGCGCGATCGCCACGAATTATGGATGGGTTCTATTTTGGGCAAAGAACCTGTGGAATCCAGCAATATTATGATTAACAACATATCGGTGAGTTTTAAGGCTGTTGCTGGTGGTATTACGGCGGGAACTTTTACCGTCTTTGTCCTAGCTTTCAACGGACTGCTGATTGGTGCGATCGCCACATTAGTTGGACAAAATAACTTAGCTTATCCCTTCTGGGCGTTCGTGTTTCCTCACGGTTCCCTGGAATTACCCGCGATTTTTTTAGCAGGTGGCGCTGGTTTACTCATCGCCAGAGGAATGCTGTTTCCGGGTCAATACACCCGCGTCGAGGCGCTAAAATTTTATGGTTACAAAGCGGCTCAGTTAGTCTTTGGCATTGTGCCGATGCTGATTATTGCCGGTACGATTGAGGGCTTTTACTCACCCAGTTTAGTAGTGCCCAACCCTCTCAAATATCTGGCGGGAGTCGGATTATTTACGTTACTCGTCATCTATTGCAGCCGCAAAAAACCTGCTGATTACACCTCATCCTAACAGTAGAAGCATAACCGTCACCGCACACCTACGATTAAAACCACAGGAATAGAGGCGCAGTTTTACCTGCGTTTGAAGTCATGGATTATAATACAGATGGAAAAATGGCGCTCCACCCAGCCGGGATCAAGCGGCACGGAGCCAATATCTGCTAGATGAAAGTCAGTTTGAGAGCGCACATGATCGGCAGCTAGCAGAGGAGGGTGCTCGTAAGCATTTGGGCGTACCTACGCGCACCGCAGACAGCGATATGCCTGTACTGCCTGTCGCTGCACCTCCTGAAGATAGCACTTTCTAAAAACCAACGTCTGCTCATCCTCCAAAAGGCGTGGAAGTAAATACTTGCTCTGGGATGAGGATGAAGCAGTCAAGGGGTCGCTATGGTGTAGAAATCTCAACACGTCTACTCTTTTTGGTGAGTACCATGAGCAATCTGCCACATCAAATACCAAAGTTCTTCGATAGCGACTCAACGGGTGGCGCTGGGCTTTGGCAATATATCCAATCGCTGCATCCTGAAGCGATCGCTCAACTCTCAGAGCCTTCCTCAGAAGCCGCCAAAGTAATAGAAAACAACATCATCGGAATGCTAGGAACTTTACCTTCAGAAGCCTTTGATGTGACGATTACGACGAGTCGCGAACACCTGGGTCAACTCTTAGTCGCCGCGATGATCGGTGGATACTTTTTGCACAATGCTGAACAGCGTTTAGCCTTTGAACAATCCATACAGAGCAGTCAATAAGCCGACGCTGACTCTTTGAGTAGAGCGTGGACAACTCAATAGCCCTGATTGAATAGTCTCACTGAAAACGGTTAATACCCAATCCGCTTTTATCTGTTGATCTCCTCTAGTTCTATTCTTTGTGAACTCTGTACCTTTGTGGTTTGTTGCCTAATAGGGGGTAGTCAACCCGGATTTGCTATGATGATCCGCTCTGTGAATTTTAGGCGTGGAGTGGTTGGTTTTCACCAAGAGAGTAGTTAGCCCGCAATGGGTATCATTTTCCCTGACAACAATCCCCCGACTTCAAGCCGGGGGATTGTCAACAAAGCCCTTTGCCCAGGACGAAGGAACTTTAAACAGCTTGTGGTTGACCTTGGGGCTGGAACTGGAACAATGAGTACACTACATTGCGACGGATGTCAATCATCATCTCCAAGAAGGTTTCATATCCTTCCTGCTTGTACTCAATCAAGGGGTCTTTTTGCCCATAACCGCGCAAACCTACGGACTCTCGCAGAGCATCCATCGACTGTAAATGCTCCCGCCATAGGGTGTCGATTTGCTGCAAGATGAAGAAGCGTTCTGCTTGTCGCATTAATCCCGGCTGAATTTGATCCACTTGGGATTCCTTGATGTCATAAGCTTTACGGACTTCTTCGTGCATGAAGGTTTTGATTTCCGCGACCGTCATGTCTTCTAGATGCTGTGGCTCTAGGTCTTGTAGTAAGTAGACAAATTCCTTCACCTTCGACACCAACTGATCAAGTTGCCACTCTTCTTGCGGTAAGTCGGGGTTCACGTAGGCTTCGACAATGTCATCCATTGTCCGTTCAGCATACTGAATCACTTGTTCTTTCAGGTCTAGCCCTTCTAGCACGCGGCGACGTTCAGCGTAAATCGCTCGTCTTTGGTTATTCATCACCTCATCGTACTCAAACACCTGTTTCCGGGTGTCGTAGTAGAAGGTTTCAACTTTTTTCTGCGCCCCTTCTAGGGAACGAGTGAGCATCTTGGATTCGATGGGCATATCTTCCTCAACACGGAAGGCATTCATCAATCCCGCCACGCGATCGCCCCCGAAAATCCGCAATAAATTGTCTTCCAAACTCAGGAAAAACTTGGTCGAACCGGGGTCGCCTTGCCGTCCCGCACGTCCTCGTAACTGGTTATCAATCCGCCGTGATTCGTGACGTTCTGTACCAATCACATGCAAACCGCCGAGTTTGACCACCTCATCATGCTCACGGGACGTAAGCTGTTCATATTCTTTGCGAATCGCTTTATAAACCTCCCGCAACTGTTGAATTACCGGGTCATCCGTCGGTGCCTTTTCTGCCGCCACAGCTATCTTTTCGTCGGCTTCTAGCTCTGGCAGGCTGCGCTCTCCGTACCTCTTCACCGCAAAATTCACAGCATCTTTGAGCAGTTGTTCTGTTCCCTTTGACAGTTCCGTGGGGAAAATCTGCGGACTCACTTTCCAAGTTTTTACCTTTTTGCCTGGGGCAAAGCCTTGAGGACGCGCTCTCTCACTCGCTCCCGGTACCGACACTGGAGTCAAAGCATCCTCTTGTTCGGGCATGACAATCTTGGGCATGAAGTACTCCCGCAACTTGAGTCGCGCCATGTAGTCGGAGTTACCCCCCAAAATGATGTCTGTCCCTCGTCCCGCCATGTTCGTGGCGATCGTCACAGCGCCTTTGCGACCAGCCTGAGCGATAATCTCTGACTCCCGTTCCACATTCTCAGGGCGGGCGTTGAGCAATTCATGAGGGACGGCCCGTTGTTTCAACAAACCTGAAAGCAGCTCGGATTTTTCGACACTGGTGGTTCCCACCAAGACTGGGCGTCCCTCTTCATGCATCTGAGCACATTCTTCAGCAATCGCCTGCCATTTGGCTGGCTCAGTTTTGTAAACCACATCTGACAAGTCGTCACGTCCCGAAGGTCTGTTGGTGGGAATAATCGTAACTTGCAGGTTGTAGATTTTTTCAAATTCGGATTCTTCCGTCTTCGCCGTACCCGTCATTCCCCCTAGCTTGGGATACAGCAAGAAGAAGTTTTGATAGGTAATAGTGGCGAGGGTTTGGGTTTCATTTTGAATATCTACATTCTCTTTCGCCTCAATGGCTTGGTGTAAACCATCACTCCAACGGCGTCCGGCTAGCACCCGCCCGGTAAACTCGTCTACAATCACCACTTCTCCGTTGCGGACAATGTAGTTCACATCGGCGAGAAACAATTCTTTGGCCTTAATCGCGTTGAAGATATAGTGCGCCCAGGGATCTTCTGGGTTATACAAATCCTGAACTTCTAGGAGTTTCTCCGCTTCTGCGAACCCCTCATCCGTTAACAGAACGTTACGCGCCTTCTCATCCACTTCGTAATGTTCTTCTTTTTTGAGCGCTCGCGCAATTTGTGCCGCCTTCAGGTACTTTTCCGTCGGTCGCTCCACCTGCCCGGAAATAATCAGGGGCGTCCGTGCCTCATCAATCAGTACCGAGTCTACCTCGTCGATGACACAGTAGTTGAAGGGGCGTTGTACCACATCTGCCATGACCGTTGCCATGTTATCACGCAGGTAGTCGAAGCCCAACTCACTGTTTGTGGCATACGTAATATCACAGGCGTAATTACGCTGACGCTCGGCTGGCCCCATGCCGGATTGAATTAGCCCGACACTCAAGCCTAAGTAGCGGTGTACCTGACCCATCCACTCCGCGTCCCGACGGGCTAGATAGTCGTTAACCGTAACAACGTGGACACCCTTGCCAGTCAGGGCATTCAGGTAAGCCGGTAAGGTGGAAACCAGGGTTTTCCCTTCACCCGTTTTCATCTCAGCGATTTGTCCTTTATGCAGGACAATACCTCCTAAGAGCTGCACATCAAAATGGCGCATTCCTAAGACTCGACGCCCTGCTTCCCTTACCACAGCAAAGGCTTCTGGTAACAACTCATCCAACACCTCGGCTCGTTCGCGATCGCTCCTGGCTTTCGCTAGCTTCTGTTGAAATTCTGCTGTTTTGCCTTTGAGTTGATCGTCCGATAGCGCCTGGATCTCGTCTTCCAGAACGTTAACATCAACAACATAAGGCTGGTATTTTTTTAGTTTGCGGGCGTTGGGGTCGCCGAGTACGGTTTTTAACATATCAGGAGAGTTTATTCACTAAGTTCCAGGGTAGAGGTTAGAGCGGCAAGACTCTAGGCAAAAGGGCAGAGTTAATTATTAGATTTGAAATCTTTTTACAGTCTTTAGTTCCTATTTGCTGACCACCGACTGTCACCCCTGGGGGGTACATTGTTATCCTATCACTTCCCCTAAGATTGAGGCGGTACGGGGATTTGGGCAAAAATTGGGGGGTTGTCGGGGTAAACTCTATCCTATGGGGGTGGCACTCTCGTTTGTGATACCAAGTTGTAGTCAAAGATAGCAGACTTTTTCCCCCGTTCCCCGCTCCGAGGGTTCCCCTGCTGTTTCTGATTTATCCCATTTTGAATTTACAAGTATCTGTTGGCGATCGATCTACGGTATCGTCATCAGCTTGGCTGTTTTGAAGGAATAGCCTGACAGCAAGGTCTTTCTCTACAACTAACCATCTTCGTTATTTCCCAGTTTGGACACGAGCTTCATTCCCCGACCCTAAGCGGTTGGGGTTTGTTTTGCCTAGCTTTCCAGTCTCTCGTGACGCATCAAAAACAGGGCTAACGCCTTAGAAGAATGAAAAATGATATTTCAATTGCTGTGAGGTTCTTACATGCTTTCTAATCCATACTCCCATCAACCCGAATTTTCCGTCGATTTGGTTCGCGGTGTATTGACTGGTCGTATTTATGTTCCTTCTGCTTGGACAGAATTACCTGCCTTTCGGACTTGGTACAAATCTGTTCATATCATTCATCACAGACCTTACCAGAACGGCAATATACTGCTTTGGTTTGAAGCTCCTTGTAAAGAGTATTACCGACTTTCTCTGAAATTTCCTCATTCTCAGTCCTCTTTGCGGGCAACGACTTACCGTCTGCTCCGTCTTTGATTTACAGAGCAAAATGGCCTTTAATCTTTTTGTAGTCTGTATCTCGCTGGCTTTTGCTAATCGTCGATAGACCTATTTGATTAAATACTTCCTTAACTCTCGCTGCCACCTGAAAGACAAACTCCCTTCATCAACCTCATCAGTCTCTTCATCCTTGCCAATCAGGTCTTCTGGTTCCTCTTCCAACTCCTGCATATACTTTCTCAGCACACCCCCGATCGCAACAGCTCTGGTATTGTGCAGTTGGCGGGTTAACTCCAGAAACCATTCCTGATTAGCTACCAAATCCGGCTCCTTCACTTGATACTTGAGAATTTCCGGGATAATCACTTTGGGGTCATGCTGTTTTGCGATCGCCCTAATATCAAGAATTGGCTCGTAATCAATTCGTAAGCACTGTTGCCACAAAGCTACCCACTTCACCTTGGACAAATAGCCGTGACTGAAGTACGAAGGTGCCACCATTGCCAAAATATGTAAATGAGGATGAGCCGATATCCCATCCCGACCTTTAGTCACCTCCACAGACTTCACCCAACCTTTTGCAGGCCATGCCTTCAACTCAGTTAATCGCTTGAAAGCTCTGTTTATCCCATCTAACGTTGCTCGTAGCTCCTCAATTTGGCAATTTTTTACAGTTAATGTGATAAAAAGCCAACGGTGCTTGGGATAGTCGGCAACCACATGAGGGAGAATCTTATAAGCCTTTGCCTTCCACATGAGACTTCGCCGCCACTGACAAACCGGACAATGACGAACCCGACAAAATCGTGCATCTGATAGCTTTAACTTGAGAAGACCTTCTGATGGCTCTGGTACCAATCGAAACTCCAGCCACTCGGCACAGGTACTAACGCGCTGAGCATAGCGATTGAAGCAACCTGTAAGAGCACCAGCGTAGTAATTAGAAACTATGTCCGCATTGGCTCTATGCTTGTCCCAAACTTTGTCTTTTGCGGAAATATCGGATAAGGCTAGTAAATCTCTACTTTGTTTGCACTGCTGTTCAAGCGCTGTTTTAAAAGCAATGCAACTGCCGTCTGAGACTTGATTTGACACGAATCCCCCTGGTGTGGTTGGGTGTGGTTACCTCAACCTATCAAGAGGTTCTACATACATTCCTCCGTTGAAATACGGAATTCTGTACGGGACAATACCGACAATAATAGTAATTGTTCTATTGCCGTTTCATCTTTTTTACCCAATTTTTTTGGAGCAATGGGATAAGAATCATGTTCACCTTGGTGTACTGAAGCTTACGACTACACCAAAAGTCAATAAAGACTCCCTCAGTCATCTACCAAGAGGGAGTCTGCGTTCATTCGATAAGACCAAATTACGACAGTCAAGAGGCAGTTGTGGAGAGGGGAGGTTGTCACCCCTCACCCTTTCCCTTAACAAGTCATTTGGTGCCATACAAGCGATCGCCTGCATCCCCAAGACCGGGCACAATATAGCCATTCTCGTCTAACTTTTCATCAACCGCCGCTGTATAAATCGGCACATCTGGATGATGCTCATGGAAGTGCTTCATTCCCTCCGGTGCCGCCAATAAGCACAAAAACTTAATCGACACCGGACCTAATTCCTTGATGCGGTCAACGGCAGCGATCGCTGAATTGCCAGTCGCTAGCATCGGGTCAACCACCAAGATATCTCGATGATCGACATCATGGGGGAGTTTTAAATAATACTCAATAGCAACATAGGTACTGGGGTCACGATACAAGCCAATATGACCCACACGAGCTGAGGGCATCAGTTCCAGAATTCCGTCCAATAGCCCCTGCCCTGCCCGCATGATAGATACAACCACCATTTTCTTTTCGGACGCCAGCATGGGAGCATTCATCGGGGCAATGGGCGTCTTGATGGGTTCATATTTGAGAGGTAAGTCCCGTGTTACCTCATAGGCTAATAACATCCCAACCTCTTTCATCAGTTGGCGAAATTTAGTGGTACTGGTATCAAATTGACGCATCAGCGTCAATTTATGCTGTACAAAAGGGTGGTCAATTACCGTGACTTGAGGGGTCATTTGTTAGGGGTTAAATATTAGGGGTTACTTGTTCAATAACAACGCACAAGGGAAAATCTTTAAAACACTGTGCCATCGCTCTCAATCTGAATAGGAGGAACGCCGCCTTCCCTCAACTGGGCAGCTATTCGCCGTCCTGCCGTCCAAGTTCCTCCTTGTAAAACTTTCACTAAGGGTAATTGGGCAGCAGTTAGATTCAGTTGTTGCCGGATGGTGTCGGCAATTCTATCTAATAGACTCACCGTCAGTGATCGCCACTCAACAATCACCTCAGATTCTGGGAAGTGACGCTCTTGGACAACAGAAGCTTGTTTGGCTTCTAGTAACCCTAAATCTAAGCACAAACCCCCATTCCGATATTCGGGTAAGCCAGTCATCTCGTCTAACCCAGTAATCTCTATACCGAGTTCCTGTAAGGGTTCTAACAAGGAGTAGGTTAACCACTGGGAGAGTTTGTGAAACGGTACATATTGAGCGCTAGGATTGTCTCCTTTGAGGGCAGGATGAATCCAAACATCGCCTAAATTGACACCTGCAATAGTCAGTCGTCCAGGCCAAATATTCCCCAATCCCTCTAATACAGCACTGAATACGGTACTGGCAGGTAAAGAGGTTGAAGGTTGTTCGCCGAAGGCGTTCCCGAAGGGTAGGTTTGTTTGGGTTGAATTTTCAACTTTAAGCTCACCGACGTTCAACTGTTTTTGTGAACCTTCAACGTTCAACTTGCCAACATTCAACCCTTGAAGCAAGTAATTGACCAGATTTCCAGGACGTGGGTTTTCTGTGCCAAACAACTGAGGTAAACTGTGTAGCGACTGACCGAGTCGCTGGAGCAGCTCAACTCGACCTTCTAAACCCAGCAGGGGATTTGTCGAACTTACCTGAAATCCCTGAGCGAGTTGAGTTGCCGTGAAGTTTTGTAGTCCTTGGGCATCCGCTTGCAGGGGAAATTTGGGGTTACTGGAAAATGCGCCTTGGCAGAACATGCGGAAACTGGCTACGGCTAAGCCTTCAGAACGACGAAACACCTGTCCTGTTTCCTGTTCGCCGTATTGCCACTCGGAACCTGCTCCAGCATCCAGCAAGACGCTGATAATAGCTAGGTCAAATTTTGTTTGTGCCTTTTCCAGGGGGGTGAGTCCTGCTAAATGTTGCTCTAATTCCGCCAGACGTAGGACGTTGCCAACCTCAAAATGTCGCCAACGACTATGAAAGGGAATATTTAAATCAGGGTACTCATTACGCATGACCTCAATGACATAATGGGCTACCCGGTCGAGATGGGTTAAATTACAGCGAAAGTATTGCAACTGGTCAGCACAGGCCAAATGAAAGAGGCGATCGCAGCGTTCTCGAATGGCAGCAGGCGTCCTCAAGTAAGCGATCGCCAAAAGCTGCTCCTCAGAGCAGTCCGGTAGCTTTTGATAATGAATCAAAACTGTTTCCTTTGGGTAGGGGGTATAGAACCCCATGAGCAACAAAAGAAAGTATGAAGGATGAAGTCAGCCGTTTAATGGAATTCCCAAAAACTAAGTTACCCGATCTTGTGGAGCAGGCGTCTGGCCTGCAACAGGTCAAAGCCGGACAGGATGCTCACTCCACAAGGGGTAGTTGGATATTTTTTGATTGGGAAGCTCCTAACTGACTAAGTTGCGTCCTTTAATTTGAGTCAGAGTGACCGCATCGGGTGCAAGTCCCTCTGTGTAGTAACCCGCCGCTTGCTTGGCAGCGATTTCCACCTGTGCATCAGCCGGAATCAACTCGTCTGGAATGGCAATGCGATTGATAATCTTAATGCCAGAATTGACGATCGCGTTGTATTTCATATCGCTCATGGAGACAAAGCGGTCAATTTGCGTGATGCCCAGCCAATGCAGCACATCAGGCATCAGTTCTTGAAACCGCATATCCTGCACGCCTGCAACGCACTCTGTGCGACTGAAGTAGGCATCGGCGCGATCGCCTCCTTCTTGACGCTTACGGGCATTGTAGACTAGGAATTTCGTGACCTCACCCAAGGCTCGACCTTCCTTACGGAAGTAAACTAAGATACCAGCACCGCCCTCTTGTGCTGTCTGAACACAGACCTCCAAACCATGCACCAGATAAGGGCGGCAGGTGCAAATATCGGAACCAAACACATCTGAGCCGTTGCATTCATCATGTACCCGCACAGCTAGCTTACGGTTGGGGTCGGTAATCGCCGCTACATCGCCAATCAGGTAAACCGTGATGCCGCCAATCGGTGGTAAGAAGACTTGTAAATCGGGGCGGGTGACTAATTCCGGATACATCCCACCGGTTTGTTGAAACAGGGCACGACGTAAGTCACTTTCCCCAACTTTGAGGCGCTTAGCCAATCCCGGCAGATACCATACAGGGTCAATGGCGATCTTCGTTACGACTAAACTGCCACCACTTTTGACAATTCGATTATCGATGAGCAAACGGCCTTTGGCGATCGCATCCTGTAACTCTGGCATATTAATATGAGCCTGAGTGATTGCGATCGTCGGTCGAATGTCGTATCCCTGCTGGTACAGCTCGGCGTAAGCTTCACCCACCATCGCGCCAAAGGGATCGAGGGCGACGATTTTGCTGGCATCAGCCCAACTGGGATGAGGCCCGATCGCAACCACTGGAGACGTATTGGTCAGATCGGCGCGGTGGCTGGCTTGGAGAGCGCCACTGGCGACCGCTAAAGCCCGATAGACCGAATAAGAACCGGAGTGTGTCCCGATCACATTTCGGTGAGCTGGGTTGGTCAATGTGCCAATAATTGCGCCTCGTTTGCTGGGGTCACTTTCTCCCCAGTGCACGCTTAACGGCTTTGACGCTAAACGACCTGGATGAGAAGTTAGAACAATATGTTTCTGTTTGGATACGGTTTTCGAGTTTTGCATGATGACACCCCGTAGAATCCACGAATACTTGCCAAAGTTGGGTGAGAGCCAATTTGGTAAGTTGAAATAAGCTCTAATCATAGCAACCCAATTTTGGGTATTGAAGTACCTGACCGAGCAAAGTGTTCGCTGTTCGTCTAATTTTGGGCAATTGGCGATAAACTCGTGGCTTAACGCCCTTATTTGTCTTTGTCGAGCAAATTCAAAATTAGACAGGTTACTGTTCACCGATCACTGTCGTTGAGACAAGATAATAGAGAACAAGGCTTAGCTGATCCTGTCGTTCTGATTTAGATATACTATTTGCTCACTAGGGAGATGCATCTAATACACGAATGCTCCCAACGCCGAGATGGGGAGTGATTTAAACCAATATAACTTGGGATGAAGCATCCGCTTGCCCAATCCCTTTAGGCTTTATCTCGGAATTTGAGCTGAAGCGTCGGTGGTTCAACAGCTATGTCGCTTTCGAGTTATAAGTTGTGCCCAAGATTAACTCGTGGGGAACGCAAAACTCCTCGTAAAATACAGCTAAATCTATGAAACACTCAAAACTCATCTGTAGCTGCTAGTGACCTGCTCCCAATTCCTAAATTTTAAGAAAGTTTAAGACTTAATACTCTCCCATCAGGCTGCACCATGATCACAAATACATCTGAATCCTTACGTCATAGCGAAGTTATCAAGAGCGGATTACTCATTGCTCAGGGATTAAAAGAAAAATCCCAAAATTACAAAAAATTACTAACAGAGGTGTTGAAATGGACGGGGGGACAGCCCTTACTCACCCAAAAGCTATGTCAACTGATTGTCGAAGCGGAGGATTCACCTCCGGTCGGTGAGGAAGCGGAATGGTTTGACCGCTTGGTGCGCCAACAGCTCATTGAAAAATGGGAGACCCTGCCGGAACTCGATCATTTGCGAACTATCCGCGATCGCCTCCTGAGACGAAATCAGCGCAGTGTTAGGCTCTTGCAGCTCTATCAGCGTATTTTGCGGCAAGAGGTTGTGGTCGCCAATGACACACCCGAACAAAATGAATTGCGACTATTGGGTTTAGTCGTCAAGCAACAAGGCAAGTTAAAGCCTCACAATCGGGTTTATGAGGCCATATTTAGCGAGGCTTGGATTGAACATGCCTTGAAAAATCAAAAATCTGAGGTTGAACCAACTGACACAGAATTTTTGAGAACTCTGGCTGAATTAGAAAGAAAACTGCTAGTTTCTCAGGTAGAAATTTTGTCTCAGGCCGACAATGAAGCCGAGGATGAAGGTTCAGCTCAGGCTCTCTACCAAGTATTACGAGAAGTTACGGCAAAAGTAGGAAGTTTATTAGGTGCAGACCGAGCCACAATCTATTTACTCAATGACGACAAGACAGAATTGTGGTCGCTAGTGGCGGAGAATGAAGAGGGAGAATTTCTCGATATTCAGGTGCGAGTCGGGGAAGGGATTGCAGGTCAAGTCGCCCAGACTAGGAAAGTTATTCATATTGCTAACAATGTCTATGAAGACCCACGCGCCGCTTTAGTCAAAGAATATGACAAGAAATACCATTACAAAACTCAAAATATTTTAGCCCTGCCGATCTTGGATGAACACAAAGAGGTCGTTGCTGTTATTCAACTGCTGAACAAGTTGCAGCCGGAGAAGTCGCAGGAGAGCAGTGAGCAGCCCACTAAGCCACAGGGCTTTACAAAATTAGACCTAGAACGATTGGCGAAATGTGTGGTTCCGATTCGCCGGATTTTAGAAAGCTGCCAGTCTTGTTATAGAGTAACCAAGAAGCTACGGGCAACGGCAGCCCTGATCGAAGCCACCCGCTCTCTTGACCAAATTAATTTGGATACCAAAGCCATCCTGCAACGGGTGATGAATACAGCGAAAAAACTGCTGAATGCTGATCGCAGTACGCTGTGGTTGATTGATCATGACCGGGGTGACTTGTGGACCGAACTTCCGGGTAAAGGGGAAGTCCGGTGTCCGGTTGGGGTGGGTTTCGCCGGTCAAGTGGCTCAAGCTCGCGAACCCATGATTATTCCGTTCGATTTATACAACCACCCTAGCGCCGAGAATGCGAAAAAAATCGACGAGCAAACTCGTTATCGCACTTGTAGCTTACTGTGTATGCCCGTTGTGAGTCCTGATGGCGAGTTGCTGGGTGTCACCCAACTGGTCAACAAACGCAAACCCGGTGACTTCGGTGAATATAACAAAGAAGAATGGCCGACAGTTCCCGATTTCTTTAAGACTAGCTTTGACAAAAACGACCAACAGTCGATGCAAGTCTTTAATGAGCGCGTTGGAGTGGTACTCCAATTTGTGAGAACCCATGAAACCCTGAAGCAGCTAGCGCAAGTTGAACCGCAAAAAGCGATTTATAATGCTCTAGCTGTACTGAGTAATTCGATACTAGACCAGAGTGATGAAGCTCTCTACAATGCACTTTACTATTTGCTGAGTTTTATTAGTCTGACGATTAACAAGTTATTGGAAGCTGAGCATACAACGATTTTCATGTTGGATGCCGAAGAAACTGGATTTTGGTCGTTAATTTTTGAGGAAGAAGCGAGTAATGCCTCAGAGATTCGGATTTCGGCGAATCTAGGGATCGCCAATAAAATTGTTGACTCAAAAGCTGTACAAGCCAGTAGTAAACCTAGCAAGTTGAACGATGTCTTAATCCATAGAGGCATCACCTCGAAAAGTATAAGTAGCTTGCATAATTTGTTACTATTTCCTGTTTTGGATCAACGAGGAAAGGTGATCGCCATTGTTCGGTCATTTAACAAATTCCTATCTCTTGACCCCAGTATTCCGTTAGCCGAACGAATTGATACTAGGGGCTTTACAAAAGCGGATGCAGAGAAGCTACAGCAGTGTACGGCCTCGATACTGCCAATCCTACAAGCGTTCCAATCTTTCCATCGAGAAATTAGAGCGATTCAGGAGCAACGACAAGCGATCGATCCGCTCTATCAAGCGATTAGCTTCGTGAGCCAAAGTAGTGGCCATCCAGAAGACTTGATTCAAAAAGTGATGCAAGCTGCGAAAAAACTTACGAATGCCGATCGCAGTTCCCTTTGGTTGTTGGATCACCAAACTAATGAATTGTGGACAACTATCCGCCAAGGCGATGGTTCTTGGCTGGAAACACGAGTCCCGATGGGAGAAGGCTTTGTGGGCAAGGTTGCTCAAACGGGTCAGGCGGTGAATATTGCCTTTGACTTATATGACCATCCTGACTCTTACATGGCTCGACAAACGGACGAGAGAACCCATTATCGTACTTGTAGCCTACTCTGTATGCCAGTTGTGGGTTCGGATGGCGAGTTACTGGGTGTCACTCAACTCATTAACAAACGGAAGCCTGGTGATTTTCCCGAATATGATTCGTCTGACTGGCCTAACGTACCCGATTACTTCAAATTGAGTTTTGAGGAAAAGGATCAAAAGGATATGGAGATTTTTAACAATCAAGTGGGTGTGATTCTGCCAGGAATTACTAATCGGTCTAGAAGCACACAAAAATAAGTGAAAGCCTCATCGGGTCAAATATCCTAATTGAGTTTAGGATAGTTTATCCTTTGAATAAATCCGATAATTCTTCATTCGAGGTACCCAGAATTCGGGCTAAGCGATTGAGTTCACTATCGCTAAAACCATCTCGCACTTCGGTTAACTCCTCAGCCGATTTTCCGAGAATTCGCGATAAAACTTTGAGTTGGTTATCTGTAATGTCTTTGCCACTAAAAATATCTTTCAGTTCTTGAGGAGCCAGTTTGTAAGAATAGCAGAAGCGCACAAATTCCCTGTTGCTGAGGTCAAGTTCCCGTTGTCTTTCGCGTAGTAAGAAGGCAATGGCTCGTGTACCATGTTCAGGGCGTTTAGCTTTTTCTATGTATTGTTTGATGCGCCGAGTAACATGATAAGCGTTGCCACCTGATTGTTTGACCAAGTCCCTGCAAGCCATTTGTAAGGCTTTGTTTAAAGTTTCATTATCTTCGTGTAGCCGCTCATACTCATTAAACGTTTCAACAATTCGGTCGGCAAATTCAGGAGTGCAAAAACCCACTTCTATGTCATCATAGGATATCGCAATATAGGAGCGATAGTGGTTAAGTTGCAAGCGTATGGGTTGATTAGTTGGTTTCATTAATCCCAAGTTTTAGAAAAGGTCATAAGAGGAAAGTTAATGGATCAATTGTGCCAAAATCTTGCTTCTGTGGATAGTCTTGTAGAACGTCAAAGTTACTCATAGGCAATCTCAGCTAATACATTTCAAATCTTGCTGGAGAACCCTTTGGTAATTGTCTCAGTTTTTACCAATTCAAGTGAAGCTCTCTGCCCAAAAAGATATTGGCTACTGCGACGCCTGAGCCTTAGGTCTTTGTTGAGGACGCTCTTGAGCATAGGAAAGTAGCTCTTGTGCTGGAGACCTGAAACCTGCCGCACTACGCTAAAGTTGTCAATAACGCAGGAAAACAGGTGAAGTAGTTAAGATACAATATCCACCTTGCAAAGAAAAGACTTACCAGAGTAGAAGCCTCCGCACCGATTATTACGACTGACTTGTTCCCATTTGCGATCGCCCTTTGGGCAAGACGCTTTGAGCCTATCGCCCCAAGGACTGCGTCTATTCGGCAAGCACGACGAAGTACTCTACAGTGGGCGATCGCTCCTTGGGCTAACCTTGAGATAACCTCAGCTCCGGCTTTGGAGCAATCATGGGTATAACCTTCAGGATACTGACATCCTCAAGCGATATGAGCCAGACCACCCAATCTTTAGACCCGTCAACCGATTTGTCTCCCACAGCGGGTTTGCCTGCTTCCCTGCCAGATCATACCCAGCTTCCCGACTCGGATGGTAAGTTTGTGTTCGCGGAGCGTGCCACAGGCAAAAATTTTCTCCGAACCCCCAGAAGGCGACCTCCTCACGGACTGTATTACACCAATTTTGCAGCAACTCCACCCAGATGGGCAGTATTGCATTGGTCGAGATTGCGGCATTTACTGGCGCATGACAGAACCGCCAGAGCCAGCGGAAAGAGGAGCAGAGGCACCGGATTGGTTCTATGTACCGGATGTGCCACCTAACCTCCATGGAGAAATTCGCCGTTCCTATGTCTTGTGGAAGGAATTTGTCGCGCCGCTAATTGCTTTGGAATTCGTTTCTGGGGAGGGTGTGGAAGAACGAGACAAAACTCCCAAGAAAGGTAAGTTTTGGGTTTACGAACGAGCAATTCGTATCCCTTACTATGGCATCTATGAAGTCAAAAAGGCACGAGTGGAGGTTTATCAGTTAGTAAACGGGCGCTATCAGCTCATGCCAGCGAATGAGCGAGGTCATTATCCCATTGAACCTCTAGGAACAGAATTGGGCATTTGGCAGGGTAAGTATCAGAATCAGGAATGGCCTTGGCTGCGCTGGTGGGATATAGGGGGGAATCTGCTGCTGACGGCGGAGGAACGTCTCGAACAAGAGCGGCAGGAGAAGGAGTTAGCTCAACAACGGGCTGAGCGGTTGGCGGAGCAGTTACGGGCGTTAGGGGTTGAGCCAGAGGTGTAGGAGAGGCAATCGCACCTCATGCCTCTCTCATTTGAGATTTGAATGGCGCAAATCGTACCTGCATTCGCAGAAGGAAGCACTCTGCACTAATCCAGACACAAAAAATGCGATCGCACCTACCTAAACGAAGTGCGATCGCATTCAAACCTAAAAGATTACTAAAATACCCGCATTTGCCACCAAGGAGTATTTTGGGGTTCTTTCTGAAGCATTCGGGCTTTACTCTGAAGAGTTGGTATTTCTTCACCTCATCTGAAGTAGATATCAGCATCACTAGGAGCAAACGGCATAGCCAATATCTAGCATTTCAAGTCGTGAAGTCAGAAGGAAGTTAGGGTTTTGCTGAATTAATTACATCTTCTACTAAATGATACGCTTCCTTTAATGACATTTTGCCACTTTCTACAGCGTTTATTAAACCTTGAGCATCCTCTGGACTGATTAGATCAAACTTTACTGGTTCTTTCAAGAAAGTGTAAAACTGGTTCTTATCATTTTCCCCTAAATTAGATGCCTTTTCTTTAGCTTCAATATCCCTTAGGTTTTCCTCTATTTGAATTCGTATTTGATCTCTTTTTCCTTCGTCATAAGTGCCATCAAACAGCATCTTCTTGATTCCTACGAGAGCCAGTCCACCTAAGGCAGCACCGCCAGCAACTACTGCTACGGGAGCGGCAACTGGAATCAGCCCAAAGAATATAGCACTAGCTCCCAAAACAGAAGCAGCATAGCCAGCACCAGCAGCACCTACAACACCAACTCCAATATCAGCTAAAATTCCTAGCCTATCCTGGGGATTTTTTTCCAGTTCCTCAAGTGCTTTAAGAAGTTGCTCTTTAGTTAGGGTTTTATTTCCAAACATATCAGAATTCCTGATTTAAGTTGATTTAATTTTTCTTTAGGCAGTAATAACGTTGCGGAAGATAGCATTGAAAATATCAATAAATAATTTGAAAAAATCCCTGGCAATTTCAATAATGTCTTGGGCAACTCCAATTATTCCTTCATTGACTTCTTTGCCTTTATCCAGTCTGTGTCCAGCGATCGCACCAATAGTTATCCCCAATACTGTTGCCAATGGTGCTAACACTGACCCTAGAACTGGTACAGAATTCACCAAGAGTCCTACAGCAGCGCCTAGAGCAACACCCATAGCTAAATTAGGATGTGCCTTGATAAACTCAATGATTTTGAGCAGAATGATTTTTCCGACAGCTAGAACTTTGTTGCCAGATTTTTTTGTATAGCTAGCAAGCTCATGGAGTCTGATAGTTACCTCATGGGGTAAGCCACTGTCAACTAACCATGCATACAGCTCACTGCTGCTCATTGAATCAGCATCTACTTGCCAGAGAGCCATCTTTAAATTGGCTTGAGCTGTCGATACTATTTGTCCTGTCATTTTTTTATATCCGTAGAAACTTCCGCAATAGCTGAAATCAGTGTATATAAATATGATCGGGTACAATTTTTGTTTTTTCTAGGCGGAAAAAGTAGGATTTACTGAAACTTCTTCAAATCTTTAATTATCTAAATAGGGCGGAAAAAGTAGGATATTGTAGAGGAACGCTGTCGCCTGGTAACACTATTAGGAATATCCTCAGAGACAAAGGTTTAGTTGAAGAGGATTCATGGCAAGACTTGATTAATGCCTACCGAGGCAACCCTTTATGGTTAAAGATAGTTGCTACACTGATTCAAGACTTATTTAATGGTAGAGCATCTGAGTATTTAAAATATAAAAACCTGTTATTGTGCGAGGATTTAAAAGCTATATTAAATCAGCAGTTTCAGCGGTTGTCGGCTGTAGAAAAAGAGGTGATGTCCTGCCTTAGTAACCAAGTAGAGTCTGTTTCCACTACCAAATTGATAGAAGAAATACCATTATCCCCCTCCGAGTTATTCAGTTCGCTTCAATCTCTAGAACGACGCTCATTGATTGAAAAACAGATAGGGGACAATCAAATGGTTTTTAGTCTCGTACCTGTGGTGAAACAATATGTAAAAACTCAATATTCCCATAGCAATGAATAAGGTGCGAATACTGGCTGTTCAGATCCCCGACTTCTTGAAGAAGTCGGGGATCTTGGCGTTTAATTGCAGGATGTACGATGCAAAGCTAGCCGTGAAGTCGTTACAATACGTTATTACTCCGCCAAAGACTTCCTATGGTACAAGCTCCCGCACCGATTACCACGACTGACCTTGCTACATTAGCCATTGATGCGATCGCTCGTGCTGGATGCGAGTACGGGGATGTCCGTTTTTGCACCTACCGCAGTCAGAATCTTTTCGCACGCGATCGCTCCCTCAGTCAACTTTCCGATAATGTCAGTTCTGGCTTTGGGGTGCGGGTTCTGTTAGATGGTGCTTGGGGATTCGCCGCTAGTCCCTATAAAACCCCAGCAGAAGTAGAACGAATTGTCGCTTTAGCTGTAGAAATTGCTAAAGGTAGCCGCCTCTCTCAGCAAACACGGGTGCAATTAGCTCCTGTCAAAGCCTACCGCGATACTTACATTACTCCTATTGAGATTGACCCGTTTAGCGTACCGATTACCGAAAAAGCTGAGTTGTTGTTGCGCCTCAATGAACAGTTATTGCGTTATAGCGAGCACGGCATTAAAAAAGCTTACTCTTTCTTGCGTTTCACCCGCGAGGATAAAACCTTTGCCTCTACAGAAGGTTCCCTGATTCAGCAAACCATCTACCGCAGCTATCCAGGATTTGGGTGTACGGCGATCGCAAACGGTGATGCTCAAGAGCGCAACTACGAACGTCCCCCCCTAAACATTGGTTACGAGCATATCAATCCCGCAGACCTTTTGAGTCAGGTTGAACGAGTTGCCGAAGAAGCGATTGAAAAAGTATACGCGCCCAAAGGCCCCTCTGGTATTCGCACCACCCTGATCCTCAAACCCACCAATCTGTGGCTCACCATCCACGAATCTGTCGGACACCCCACAGAGCTGGATCGGGTATACGGCTACGAATCTAACTTTGCGGGAACCAGCTTCGCCACTACCGATAAATTAGGCAAGCTCCAGTATGCAGCACCTTGCGTGAATTTCCGGGCTGATCGCACTCAACCGGGGGGACGCGGTACGATGGGCTATGACGACGAAGGTGTGCCTGCACAAAGTTGGCCTATTGTCAAGGATGGTCTTTTAGTTGACTACCTCACTGACCGGGAAACCGCCTATCGACTAGGTCGCCCCAGCAGCAATGGTAGTGCCTATGCGGATAGTTGGTCGAGTTTGCCAATGGTACGGATTCCGAATTTAGGCTTGGAACCGGGGCTAGATGGGGGTAGCCACACTGCCACTCTCCAAGAGATGATTGCAGATACTGAGGACGGGATTTTAATTGATGGCGTTGGCAGCTTTTCTATTGACCAGCAGCGGCGTAACTTCCAATTTGGCGGGGATGCTTTCTGGAAGGTGGAGAAAGGCAAAGTGGTGGGCATGTTAAAGGATGTCACTTACCAGGCCATGACAACCGACTTTTGGAATAGCGTTGATGCGATCGGGCCAGCTTCCGAATGGAAGCAATGTGGCACCAATATTTGTGGTAAGGGTGAACCCATGCAACTAGCTCAGATGACCCATGCCTGCGTGCCGGTGCGGGTGCGCGATATTCAAATTGGCGGAGCCTCATAATTGAAGTGAGAATGCAAGCATCCCCAATTAGGAATGCCCCGCAAAATGCACTCGTGCCGCCTCCTACAACTTCAGGCCGTCATAGGAAGTAAGGTGCAAGATGGCTCAAAGGTCATAAACCTTACACTCAGAGGCACTCGGATTAGCAGCGCAGTACTCTTTAAAAGAGCTGTCTTGTGCTTCGATGGACGGATTCGCTACCCGATGATCCCGATCTGTAGCGTCTTGGTTTGATTCCGAATTTTCGCTATCGCGGAGGCCACGATCCGACTCACTTTCATTCTGAATATTTTGTTGTGTCATGATTACCTGTATCAGGATTTCCTCAGTACACTCCCATTAATAGGGTTTGTACCTCGCAGAATCGTCATTCTTTCGGAGGAAACGGTATTTAGAGCCTTGGATAATTTGTTTTAACTATTGAGATTGGCTCTTGGCTGTTCATCGTACAACCCCCTAAGAAATTTTAAGGAATAGTCCATTTTTTTAGTTCATCGGTTTTTTGAGATCAAAAGGTACAGATTTTTTAGTTAAAGATAGAATTTCAAGTTCGATTGTTAATCCTGAACCATTGGAGGATGAGCGTGACCTTAGCTACCGCACCCACACTTGTGGGTGAAGACCAAGCCCTAGAGTTGATTGAAACAGTCATCCAACAATCCGAAGCAGAAGGCGTCTTCGTCAGTCTCAGCGCTAACGAGTCGGCTCTCTCGCGCTTCTCAGAAAACCAGATGACGCAGAACCTCAGCCGAACTAAATTCAGCCTGAATATCACTAGTTATTTCGGTCAGCGCAGTGCTTCTGCCTCAACGACGGAACTAGAACCAGAGGCGATTACAGAGACTATCCGACGTTCAGAAGATTTGGCTCGTATTGCCCCAGAAGACCCAGAATGGGTGCCTTTACTTGAACCTCAAACTTATGAGCAGCGGACTCCGGCGTTTGATGAACAAACAGCAACTTTCTCACCCTTGGCACGCGGAGAAATCGTGCAGCGAGTGTGTGCGTTGAGTCGTCAGGCTGGAGTTGAGGGTTCTGGTACGCTGAGTACATCGGCTGTCTTGCAGGCTGTCGGGAATTCGCGGGGATTAAGAGCTTGCGATCGCGGCACTAATGCAGATTTTAGCTTTACGGCTCGGATTGAAGATGGCTCTAGTTGGGGTCAGCGTACTGCTTTTGGCGTAAACCAGTTACCCATAGAGTCTGTAACAGAGCAACTGATTCAGCGTGCCCTGAGTTCTCGCCAACCCCGTGAAGTGAGTCCTGGCAAGTATCCCGTAGTTTTCGATGGTGCAGCCTTTAAGGAGTTACTCGGTTGGGTGATGTGGAATTTGGATGCACGGGCGGCGGATGAGGGGCGATCGTTTATGTCCCACCCTGATGAGGCAGGCAACCGCTTGGGTGAGCAAATCTTTAGTCCTTTAGTACAGGTGCAACGTAATCCAGCTCACCCTCTATTGCAGTTCAGTACGTTTTTTGGGGATGGGTTGAGTAATCGCTATCTGGAGGTGATTAAAGACGGTATTCCTCAAGCTTTATCCTATAGCCGCTACTGGGCACAGCAGCAGGACAAAGAGCCGACGGGGGCAATGTATCCAGTTGTGATGTCGGGTTCCAACAAAACAATCGCTGACTTAATTGCTCAAACAGAGCGAGGAATTTTGGTTAACCGTGCCTGGTACGTGCGCTATGTCAATCCCAAGACGTTGGAGGTGACGGGGATGACGCGGGATGGTACGTTTTGGATTGAGGATGGTCGGATTGCTTATCCGATTAAGAATTTACGTTTTAACCAATGTCTACCGGATATGTTACGGGATGTGGATGCTGTGAGTAGCGTGCAGCGTTTTGGTAGCAGTGTGGTACCCGGGGTAAGGGTGAAGGAATTTAACTTCAGTAGCGTAACGGATAGTGTTTGACATTCCCACCTCCTGAAAGTTTTATCCAGTACAGTGCGGCAGAAATAACTGAGCAGCAAAAATTAGAGTTGCTGGTAGGGGCACGATCTGCTCGTGCCCGACGGTATGGTGGATGTTACTGAGAACGGCTAGAGTTTTAGCGATCGCATCCTTCAATTCTTTGCCAAGGCTTTTAAACTTCACTTACACACAAACTTCCACAATCTTTCTCCCACCGTGCCGTCTATAAAGAATTGCAAGGGTTCATTTTCGCTAAACTCCTCACGGTTCAAAAGTTCGGCTTGGGCATTGAATCTCGCTACTGCCTTGCGTCGCCATGCCCGTAGCGGACAACTCATCGACACAAAGGTCTTTTCTGCGACTATCCCAGCTTCATTCGGTTTGGCACGGACAGCCATCCGCCAAAATAAATAAGTATTATTGCTACCCTGCACGGATTCTGTATCAATATAGTAATCCGTCCCCTGGTCATCGCGAGTGACTAAAACCCAGTTTTCCGCAAGGGCGGGTAAGGTCGTCATCAAAGTGGCAAAGAGCGCGAGAAGGAGTATCCTGGGCATAAGTACACTTAAAAACAAAACCCTTGGCTCTAGGGAATGGCAGTAAGGGATGTGAATCCTGCCATAATGCTACTGAGTTTGTAGCTAAAAGCGTGCGGATAATTAGGCATCATTTCAGGGTTCCGTTAGGAGTTGGGTGCATAGAGTCCTAACCATCACTGACGTGTAAGGGCACAAATGGTCTCAAACTCATGTCTTCAGACACAAAGGAATAAACGGAGATTATCCGCTTGGCTGGCTTTTGCATTCCTCTGCCAGCCGTCTCTGCCTCTTCCTCTCTAAGGAGCCTGCAAAGCTTATGAAGAATCATCGGCTGCATTTCAATGTCTCTACATCAATTTCTGTTGTTGTCGCTACTTCCTAGTAGAGATGACCTGACATAACGCCCATCGTAATGACGGAAACACATCTGCTTCTGGAAAGCCAAGCCTAAACATACCTCTGCACTAAAGCAAGAACCTGTAACGCTTAACTGGCTTGATTCCGAGTGAATTCGAGTAGGCCAATTTAACATGAGCCAAGATATTCTACCAACAAATCCGGAGAAACCCCTGGGTGGACGCTACCAAATTATTAACAAACTAGGAGCAGGGGGGTTTGGTCGAACCTTTCTGGCAGAAGATTTACACCTTCCGGGTCATCCCCAATGTGTGGTCAAACAGCTCAAGCCCCAGACGAGTCAACCTGAAACACTGGCTATGGCGAGACGCCTGTTTGACACGGAAGCAGAAGTTCTCTATCAACTCGGTAATCATGACCAGATTCCTCGTCTACTAGCACACTTTGAGGACAATGAAGAGTTTTATCTGGCTCAGGAATTCATTGAAGGAGAGCCGTTAACCAAAGAGTTCGCTAAGGGTCAGCCGTGGACAGAATCTCAGGTCATTGAGCTGTTGCAAGATATTCTACAGGTGTTGGCGTTCGTCCATGAGCAACAGGTGATCCACCGCGACATTAAGCCCCCCAATTTGATTCGTCGCCAGGGTGATGGCAAAATTGTGCTGATTGATTTTGGTGCCGTGAAGCAAGTCAGCACTCAGGTTGTCAATCCCGAAACAGGGGAGACAAATTTAACCATTTCCATCGGCACGAAGGGTTACATGCCCAACGAGCAATTGGCGGGAACTCCTCGCTTTAGCAGCGATGTCTACGCCGCCGGTATGCTGGGCATTCAGGCATTAACTGGGGTTCACCCTAAATCCATGGCCGAAGACCCCCAAACAGGCGAAATGGTTTGGCGGGAACATGCCCCCCATGTCAGCCCAGAACTGGCTGGTATTTTGGACAAGATGGTGTGCTATGATTTCCGCGATCGCTACCCAGCCGCCGCTGATGCCTTGGCAGCACTCCAGAGTCTACTCGGTTCGCGTCAAGAGTCTGTGCTGATGACTCCGCCGTCTGGCCTAAGAGAAGCGCTACCCATTCAGGAACTACAACCTCGTCCTAATCAGCTAGCCTTGGCGGAGGAACCGACGGAATTGGAGACAAATCAAGAGGAAACTTACATTTGGCTGCCAACAGAATTCCCGGTTCATTCTTCAGAGGGTAGTAACGAGCCAACGGTATCTCTGTCTCAACGACAACCGTCCGCTGATGCTTCGCCAACCAGAGTGCCACCAAAGACTACACTCAAGTTAATCCCAAGGCAGTGGGTTCAACTCTGGCCTTGGCTGGCTGTCTTAACTGCTGTAGGTGTAACCTTCGTGGTCACCAAAACTGTACTTTCGCCCCAGTTTGCGGGTCGAGCCGTCAATCGTAGCGGTGTGCTGGCTGATCAACGTTCAACTCCGACGCCAACCCAATCGGCAACGCCCAAACCTCCACCGCGCAAGCTGACGGCTGAAGAACTCCAAAAGCAGGGAGAACGCTTGAAAACAGCCGGACAATACCAGGAAGCGCTAAAATTTTACGACCAAGCGATCGCACTTAAGCCTAAGTTTGCTGAAGCTTATGGTGGGCGCTGTTATTGTCTGAATAAGCTGGAAAAGTTTTCCGAAGCCATGGTGGCGTGCAATGATGCTCTTGACCTGAAGCCGAAATACCCAGAAGCGATGTGGGGTAAAGGCAATGGCTACCAGCAGCAAAGACGCCTAACCAAAGCCCTAGCACTCTATGAGCAAGCCATTATCAATAAACCCAAATTTGCTGAAGCCTGGGTGAGTCGGGGTATGGTACTCCAATCACTCGGTCGCTCCTATGAAGCGCTTTGGGCCGTGGATAGAGCGATTGATTTGGAGCGCAATTCTGCTGATGCTTGGACGACTAAAGGTAAAGCGCTCTGGGAACTCGGACGTTGGGACGAAGCGATTGTTGCTCTAGACAAGGCACTCCAACTTCAACCGAACCATCCACACGCCCTTAAACTGCGCCAACAGGCACGCAAAGAGATGGAGCGCTAGAGCGCAGGTTCCGTTGCAGGATTTGTAGCCTCTATTCGGTACCTACACCCCTGTTACAGCGAGCGTACCCCCCACTCCTACCGAAAAGGCTTTAGGCGAAATGCTGATACTGGAATTTTTCCAGCTGTAGGGTATGCCTTCTGAATCGCTGCTCATGCAAGGTTGATGACAACCTATTGCATCTCAGGAGCTAGTTCACAACACTCATATCTTGAATCAGCCACCGACCGTCTCTTCGCACCATGTCGTACCGAACTCGCAGATTATCATTGTAGGACTTATCTGGATTGGGCTGACCCCCTTGATAGAACTGAGCCGCTTCCTTCACAGCCGCATCTACCCTCGCCTGCTCAGGGTTAGCCTCACTGGTCTCAACCGAGTTGACTACCACATTATGCGTGTACTGCCAGGACGAATTATTTTGTTTATCTGTTTGAACTCGTTGCCGCCAGCGCGACAGAGCTGGCTCCGCGAGAATTTGATCTAATTGCTCGATTTGATAGTCTGAGCCGAAAGCCAGTTTCTTTGTGGACAGCCATGTTTCAATCACTTGTAGAGCTGTCTCCTGAGTCAGAGGGCCCGATGGAGCCCTCCCTTGATTGCCTGGTTCAGGAATAGGAATGGGAGGTTTTGATAGCTCTATCATTGGCTGTGGTCCTTTTAAGTCGGGCGCAGAAAAACCTTGTAGAGTTTTTTGTAGCCAACTCAGGGTGGCAATCAACAGCCAAATTAGAATTCCTGCTCCTACAACACTCGCTATGGTCATTAAAACGAGGCGTCTGACTTTTGAGGAAGACTTGGACTTGTCCGATGAAGTTTGAAGACGACCGGGGGGTAGACGCTTGAAGCTTTCTCCAGCCGACGATGGTACTCCTGCCCCAGCATCGGCTTGACGAGAACGAGTTGTTTGGGGTTCAGCTAAGCCTTTTTGGCGTTGTCGGCGCGGCGGCTTTCCAGAAGGCTCACGAGGTATTTCTGTAATGGTAGGCTCTCCCACCACTGAGAGTTGCTCTCCGACAGCGCTACGCGAACGGGAGGAAAGCGGTTGGGCGTCAGGCAGGGTTGACAAGCCTGGTTTAGATGAGTGTTCCGTCGCCGTACCCAACGTTGCCGTGCGGCTGGTTGTAGCAGAGGCCGCTTCTCGTCCACCCGTCCACTGGGAAGCTACAACCGTGGGTTCATTAACTGAGTAGCGTAAGCCTGAGTTTCCAGAAGCTTGCGCCTCACGCGATAAACTCCGACTCGATTCTGATACAGAGCCGATCTCTGACCGACGAAGCACCTGTGGCTCACTAACACTCTTGGAAGCTCTGGTTGAGGTATAGGCTGAATTCTGAGGTGGAACCACACTCCACTCGCTGTTGCTTTCCTCAGGTGACTCTGGCAGAGTTTCTAGATACCGTTGTACCTGTTCATCGGCAAAGTATTCCTTCAAAGATGCTTTTTGCTCAGCCAAGTCTCGAAAGTGAGGAAATACTGATTGTTGCAGCCAACGCTCCCCATACAGGCACAGTCCCGGCAACAAGTCTGGGGCACCCTGGGAATGTTCCCGAATAAAAGCCAGCGGTTCGTACTCTTGGCTAAGTTCTAAAGCCCGACTCGCTTCTTCGGTTTGACCCAACAGCAGGGCGCACACCGATTGTTCGAGATGAACATCCTGCCGTCTCCCCAAACGCATCAGCAACTGTTTAGCACGGGCGATTAAAGAAGGTTTTCTTTGGGCAAACCCTCGTGCCAGTAGGGCATAAACAGCCAGATAGGTTGCAACAGCGGAGGGACGTCGTGCTTCGGTTTCAAATAAGGTTTGTTGTTCAGCGGCACTGAGATAGGTTCGCAACTGTTGGATAAAGCGGAGAAAATCATCAACACTTAATCCGGATTGGTCGTCACCCGTGCCATCAATGCCCCCCCGCTCCTGTAGCATTTCTTGGAGCAGCCGTAAGCCATTACGCCGTTCTACAACAGTTTCTTCCGGTAAGGCTAATAGTTCTAGGATGCGGTAGGGACGCAGTTTGTAGAGATCTGATTTGATTTCCCCACGTAATGAAGGGAACAAGCCCTCCCGCAAGAGTAATTCTTGACCCGTTTCTAAGGAAGAGGCGGCATTTTCATACTGGCCCTGCTGCCATTGTTCGCGACCGAGTTCCAGACAGGCCAATGCGATCGTTAAAATAATGTCCGGTCGAACGAGTTGGGGGTCTCCCAAACGACCCTTATCCAAACTAATGCTGTCGCGGGTTCCAAGAATTGGGTTCCCTAATTTCAGCACGAGTTCGTATTCCCCAAGTTCTTGCAGAATCAGCAAGGCTCCAAGGAATTGCTCATGCTTGATTTCAATACTGGGAGTATGGGGGTCGATTGGGGCTTCTATGCCTTCGCCGCTGCCCGTAAAGCCCAGTGTTACAGATTGACCGGGTTCTTGTTCGTAAGTTTTGGTCAGAAAGCTCGCATCATAAGCTGAGCGCTGTTCGAGATCGCAGAGTACCGCGTAGGCTTCGTCCAGGAGTTGTTTGCGAGAGTTGATCGCCGCGTCCGAATACTCTCGGCGCGGCAATTGCAAGGCGCGATCGCGATAGGCTTGGCTTAGCTGTTCAGCAGTAGCCTGAATCGGCAATCCTAAAATTCGGTAGTAATCGAGCGGAATTCGCACGGTTCACTTCCCCAGCGATGCGAGCTTATCGAATTAACTTATAGTAGCCAATAGCGTTCTGTCTTTAACATGCTGTGGTTGCTGAACGGTTGCCTTTCGGAAACCAGCCCAGTCGCCCAGCCGCTTGGGACGAGTTGCTTTTGATATGTTAGTAATTCTAGCAATGCCCATGGCCTATCCCACGAGTGAGACTGTTTGATTTTAAACTAATGAGGCAATTTTGACGTCACTCAATCTGGAAGGGTGTCCGGACTGGAACTCGATTAGACCCGGAAATATGTAAGTATTCCTTTCTGGGTCAGTTTGACTCAACCTGACTTCAGCTTTATGAAGAAGCTGAACATTTGTTGAGAGAAAAATTATCCTATTGTTGCTGTGAGGTTACTATAATCCAATGGTTCAGGAACGAACTTTACCCGAATTCAACGCTGAGCAGGCCAATATTACCCGAGAAGAAGGTTTGCTCCTGTACGAAGATATGGTACTTGGTCGCTTGTTCGAGGACAAGTGTGCTGAGATGTACTACCGGGGCAAGATGTTTGGCTTTGTCCACCTCTATAACGGTCAAGAAGCAGTATCCACTGGCGTGATCCGGGCGATGCGCCAAGGTGAAGATTATGTCTGTAGCACCTATCGCGACCACGTCCATGCCTTAAGTGCGGGGGTTCCGGCACGGGAGGTGATGGCGGAGTTGTTTGGTAAGGAAACGGGTTGTAGTAAGGGGCGTGGTGGCTCGATGCACATGTTCTCGGCTCAACATCATCTGCTGGGGGGCTATGCCTTTGTGGCGGAGGGGATTCCTGTGGCGACGGGGGCGGCTTTCACCACCAAGTACCGGCGAGAAGCGTTGGGAGATGCTAGTGCTGATCGCGTATCCGCTTGCTTTTTTGGCGATGGTGCCTGCAATAATGGTCAGTTCTTTGAGTGTTTGAACATGGCAGCCCTGTGGAAACTGCCGATTCTCTATGTGGTGGAAAACAACAAGTGGGCCATTGGCATGGCTCACGAACGAGCCACTTCCGAGCCAGAGATTTACAAAAAAGCCAGTGCATTTGGTATGGCTGGGGTTGAAGTGGATGGCATGGATGTCTTGGCGGTGCGGGCGGTGGCTCAAGAGGCGATCGCTCGTGCTCGTGCTGGAGAAGGCCCCACTTTAATTGAAGCGCTCACCTACCGCTTCCGAGGTCACTCTCTGGCTGATCCCGATGAACTTCGCTCCAAAGAAGAGAAGGAATTCTGGTTCCCCAAAGACCCGATTAAAAAGCTAGCGGCTTACCTCACAGAACACAATCTAGCCGACGGGGAAGAACTTTCGGGCATTGATCATCGCATTCAGGAATTGATTAATGAGGCGGTTCAATTTGCCGAAACTAGCCCAGAACCCGATCCGAGCGAATTGTACCGCTACATTTTTGCGGGGGATAGCTGAAACGGGTTGCTGATCATGTCGGCTTTTCTTAACCTGTTCAGGACGGAGTGAAGCCAATCCTGCAATCCCAGTAACGATCACAAGGAGAGCGCCAGTTTCCCGATCTAGGAAAACAGCGCTCTCCGAATATGTTAATTTTTTTATATTTTTATAGGTTTAGGGTCTTTATATCGGCTGACCCCATATTAAATTCTTAAATTACTTTGCCACGAACTCCCGGAAATCCAGAAATTCATAATCTTTTCTTTGTATTACACCCTGTATCGATTTGTATTACCGCTAGTTCGCTAGGAGAGGACACGGGGAGGGGATGAAGCCCCTTAGCGTAGGCTAACAGCTAAGAGAATATCTCGTCTTAAAGAAACAATCCTCCTTCCCGGTCTTGAGGTTGCCTTGCTCTCTTGAACGACAAGTGAACCTAGCAACATTAAGACCTTTCCCTACAAAGAGAAATTTCTCCGCGTCCCCTACTCTCCAAATGCCCACTTCCTCTTGTGTGAACTGGGTTTAGACTAAATGAGGCACCGGGGCAACAGATCCAGAAGGCCGAATTTGGTATTTGACCAAATTAGCCAGATCCTGTAATTGACTGATGGCTTCAGCCCCTTCAAGCTTCATCAGCTCTCGGTCATCCCGCATTTCCGTCCACGTAATACCGTAATCTGACACTAAAAAACGGATCAGGTGGTTATCTCCCAGACTGACCATAAACGATGCGCTGTTCATTTGGCTTCCGCAGGTATAGCAGGAAGCGAGATAGCCTCGGTTTTCTAGTACAGTCGCCAAGGCTTGGAGATTCATCACCAAATCTTGAACGAATTGACGGTGTTGCTCTGCAAGTCGTATGAACACGTTAGTCCTCCAAACACCACTCCTAAAATTTTAAATCTTTTATACTTTCTTAAGAATTTACTTTTCATCTCCTCTAGGGAGAGGTCGGTTGAAAATTTAAAAAAGTTTCGAGCAATCGAGTAGATTTCCGTAAACCTTGCACCAGATTAGTCGGTCAGTGGTAGCGTTAAAGTATCAATAGCGACAGTCACTGACGGTTTCTTGAATGCTAGAGCTTAGCGGTCTCGATCCGGTTCTATCTCAAGAAGGACTTGTTGGTCAAGCCCGGTGAAGCGATAGAGCAAAATTCTTCAGCTCAACTCAACTGATAGAGATTAGTTATCGGTTTGGGTTAACCGAAACTTGAATTTTCTCACAAGCCAAGTTTCACACCAGCAGATGCTAGAGAGCTAATACTAATTGACTTGCCACCAACCCAAAGTCGGTCCAATCAACCGAATAGTCAGCCAGTAGACCACCAGAAAGGCGATTCCCACCCAAGCTCCCTTCGTCGTCCATTTGACAAATTGTTCACCCTGGCTTTTGGTAATTGGCAGCCAGGTAAAGATATTCGCTTCTTGACCGTACTTTTCTCCAAGTGTGGCTTTACGCCGTTTAGCTTCACCCATGATTACTCTGTTTTAATGAATTGAGTATTGATCATAACGCTCTAGATGAGTTTTATTAGCAGATGGTTTACGAAAAGAAAAGTGATCACTCCAGGATAGTTAAGATAATTTAATGTTACTTGGCGGTTAGAGGCGATCCCAGAAGAGATGGTAGGAGTCGGTTGAGCCAAATCAATTGAAAAGACCCAACACGACCTTAAAGCCAGCGTTCGGGTGCCATCGGGGTGTTTGATTTAAACCAACTGGCGTCTAGATAGTTAATCCGGGCAAAGGGGCTGAGGGCGGATAGAACTTGAGAGCCGTAACTGCGGTGGTTCACGCGGTTGTCGAGGAGAGCCACGACGCCTTGAGAGTTTCGCACGGGCGCGATCGCATGTTGTAATTCCCTCAAAGCGGCAGGCAACAGATATAAACGAAACCAATCTAATCGCCGCTGCTTATAGTAAGCCACTTGACCGGCAACCAGAGGATTTTCCAGCGAAGGGATGGGTAAGGTAGCAATGACCAGCAGTTGAGGAAGCGGTAGAGCCGATTGATGAGTGCGCCAGAATTCCCAGCCGGTGACGAGGATGCCTTGGTCATCGAGAGAGGTCTTTTCCACCTGCACGCGTGTTCCCCATTCAGCCGCCAAAATAGCTCCTAGTTGCGCTTTAAGCGGTACATCGCCCACCAAGAGAACAGCTAAACCCTGACTCTGGGAATTGAAGCTGAGTAGAGTGCGAACCTGTTGAATCAGGGCGTCTTGAAATCGCGGCGTATTCGGCATCGGTAGCCCATCTGGCAGATACAGATGAATCAGTTCGCGTTGTCGGTCGGGAGAAAACTTCAAGCACGTCAATTCTCCTAAGCCCATCTGCTGACGGTAGACAGACGCTGAAGTGTCTAAATCCAGCGCTTCTGCAATGAGTACCACGGGCTGTTGCGACCAAACTGAACCGAGTGCTGTCGCCACCTCTACAGGCCCACAGTACAACGAAAATTGACCGGAGCCTCGCGCAATCGTAGCCCACAATAACTGGCCTGAGCGTTGCCAGCCCTGCCAAAAGTGTTTCCAGGCTTTTGGCAGATAAGAATATTGATTGTCATCGACAGTCGACTGTAGTGCTTGAAACAGTAGCCGCAAGGTATCTTGCTCGGCTGCCTCCAGCAGACAGCACTCGTAAGGATTAGGCGGGTGTACAAAGATGGATTTGGTCAATCGCACACGCATGTCCCGGATGAAGTCAGCCTGTTTGGGGCAGGCTAGCATTAGTTCGTCCCAATCCGCAGGCTGGATGCAGGCTCGAAGCTGCTCACGAACCCATCCTTCCAAGTCATCGGCACCATCAATCAGGGTTGGGATACCGGGAGGAAACCGCTGGAGACCTTCCAGTCGGTCTGCCAGCCAAGCCGCTGGGGAGGTAATTAATAGCCCCTTGAACCGTTCATCCGGAAAAGCATCTCCTGTGTGAATTGGCTTATCTGTCCCCATCCACTGTTGCAGTCGAGGAATTTCCACCCGTAGCAACCACTGCTGTACGGATACAGGTGCCACGAGAACGACGGGCCCTGGCCAGAGTAAGGCAGGTGCCAGATAACTCAGACGATACGAGCCATGAGTGCTGCCTGTCTGAATCAAGGCAGAACGCGATCGCCGCAAAGCTCGTGCGACTAGCCGTGCCATTGTCAAATGATGAGGCCAACTGGGTTGACCCTGCTCGCGCAGAAAGGCACGTAGAGAGGAATGGACTTCTACTTCAATCACGCAGACCTAGCGTCTGAACGCCCCTAGAAATGAACACCAACCCTCAATTAGCTCTACCTATGCTATAAACCTGAGCAATCTTGGGGTGGCAATGACACCACTTCCCATTATGCCAGGGGGAAATCTGAGGGGCTTGCGTCTGGGGAGTAGGGGGTTGGAGACGGGAATCAGAATTGCTCGAATCTTAGAGCGACATTTTCTTAATAATCCCCTTGAAAAAATGCCACAGGAATTGCAGTGAACAATAGCGGAAAAGTCGAACTCACGGGTTCAGAATTCCGGGTAGAAAACGGTGATGTAGTGGCAAATAAGCTGACAGCCAAAACTTTAAAACTATCTGCTAACCAAAATATCACATTAGTAGAGAGCCAACTCCACGCGACGGAAGAAATACAGTTGTTGGCGCAAGATACAGTGCAAGTGCGCGATAGTGTCGAGCAACCTTTTATCGCTCAATCTGGAGGAAGCATCAAGATTCAAGGCACTGAGAAATCCGGTTGTTACCAATCCAACAAACCCAACCAATCCAGGGGTTACCGACTTAACAACCCCAAGCAATTCGGTTATTGCGACCAATTCTTCAACATCTGATACGTCAAACAACACGACAAATCAAACGGATAATTCCCCAACAGAATTTGAGACAAAGACGCAAACTGATACCTCTAATGCCTCTTCATTTTTTATTGGCTATACGGAAAATATTCTTGATGTTAGCGTAGATAGTTGTGCGACTCCTTGTCATGGAACGGAGTTGAGAGTTAATCGCGAGGGCAAGTTAGAAATTATAGGCTCTTGCCTGCCAATAAGAGAGAATGAAAAAGATAGAAATCTGTCTAAAATAAATTTTATTTAGGGGAATTTCATGAGCGTTTCATTCCCTGAACTGCAACTGACGCCGCTGCAATCCTTGGAAAAGAATTATGAAAAATTGCCAACTATCGGCAGCCAAAGGTTCTAAATAGAAGTAAGGGTGATTACCGATATAGAGACGTTAAGGCAGTTTATTTGGCCTTGAACCGGGTTGGCAACATTCAACACATTTGAGTAAGACGACGATGAAACGAGCAACAGTCGGTATGAGTGGGTTGATCACAAAGGTTCTAGATGCGATCGCCCCAAAAGTTGGTAGGCTTACAGCAAGTGCGCTCCCCTTCGAGATAGCGAGTTCCTTCTTAGCTGCTTCGCTCATACTTTACGTCCCACAGCAAGCCTTAGGGCAAATTAGTGCAGAACCCGGTTCTAACACCTCCGTTAACCTGAACGGCAATACCTTTGATATCACTGGCGGACAAGTATCGGGTGCTGGAACTGAGCAGAATCTCTTTCATAGCTTCCAGCAGTTTGGCTTGAATCAAAACCAGATTTCCAATTTTCTAGCGAACCCGAATATTCGTAATATCTTAGGTCGGGTTGTGAGTGGCGAACCCTCCTTGATTAACGGCCTGATTCAAGTTACGGTGCAGGGAGGAAGCGGGACTCCGAATCTTTACCTAATGAATCCCGCCGGAATTATTTTTGGCGCAAATGCCAGCTTGAATGTGCCTGCTAGCTTCACTGCCACCACCGCTACAAGTATTGGTTTTGACAATAACTGGTTTAATGCCAGTGGTGTTAATAATTATGCAGCATTAGTGGGCACCCCCAACCAGTTTGCTTTCTCAACTTCACAGCCAGGAGCAATTGTCAATGCAGCTAACCTGGATAACCCGAACGGAGACTTAATGTTGTTGGGCGGCACTGTTGCCAGTACTAATCAACTCAATGCTAAACCGACGAACGGATTCGATTCACCACCGGTAGGGGGTCAAATTACGGTTGCGGCAATACCAGGTACAAGTTTTGTGCGTATTAGCCAAAACGGGCAGCTACTCAGTCTGGAAGTCCAACCCCTAACAGCAGCGAGTACGATGCCAGCTAACTGGACGTTACCGATTCAGTCTCTACCAGAATTACTCACAGGTGGTAGTGGGGGAAATGCTACCGGACTGACGGTGAATAGCCAGGGACAGGTAGAACTGACAGGCTCTAATGTACTGGTGGGAAACGGTGATGTAGTGGTTAACAAGATTGGTAGAGATTCCTTTATGCATGGGGGTTCCGTAACGATGTCTGCCCCAGGCAAGATTATCACAGGAGATATTAGAACTACGGCAGGTTCTGTAGACTTGTCTGCTACGGGCAACATCACAACAGGAAATATTCACACCGGGGGACTCAGTTATGCGGGCTATAGCTCTGTAAAATTGACTTCTACAAACGGCAATATAGTCGTTAAAACAATTGATGCAGGAGCGAATGGAATTGATATTAGAGCCGCTGGTCTTTTTCAGGCTATAGGTTCTGTTGACAACGGTGGCTTTATTGATGGATACATCACATCTCCTAATGCCAATCCCAGTTTAAGCTCATTCCTGGATAGTAAGGGGATTCAAGTTAATCCTAACCAATTAGTAAGGATAAAATTCGCGGACGCTCTTCCTATCAGTATTATTGGCAGACCTGCTGGTGGTAGTAATAATGCCCCCATCACGATTCGATATGGTGATGCATCAAGAACTCTCATCGATCAGACCTTTCCTATTGGCAGTGGGACGAGTCGCATCCTGGTTCAAGGTGGAAATGCTGGTTTTTATAGTGGGCCAAAAATTAGCGGTAGGGTTGTCCCTGGCAATGATGAATTTGTCTTAAGGGATGGTACTTCTTATGTACCGATTACTCCTAATAATTATAACCGTGACATTGTTAAAAATGAAATCTATGAACCTTTAGTATTTTCTTCACAAGCTTTTCCTGCTGATGGTAGCGGTACTGTTGGTGCAATTGTTGTAGGCGCTGGCAGCAATGGTAGTTTTTATGGAGGGACTCAAAATATAGCTTTTGATCCAGTTCCAGTTACTCCTAATCCTACCAATCCTACGGTTCCAAACAATCCGACAACTCCCACCAATCCGGTTATTGTCACCGACCCTGTAATTGACCCGATAACTCCAATCAATCCGGTTATTGCTACTGACCAGACAACCCCAAACAATCCAGTTATTGCGACTAATTCTTCAACCTCTGATACATCAAACAGCACAACAACTCAAACGGATAACCCCCCTACAGAATTAGAGACGAAGATGCAATCTGATACCTCTACTACCTCTTCATCTGTAGTTAGCTATACGGATAATATTCTTGATGTGAGCTTAGAGAGTTTTGCGTCTCCCTGTCATGGAACCGAGTTGAGAGCAAATAGCGAGGGCAAGTTAGAAATTATAGGCTCTTGTCTGCCAAGGAGAGAGAAGAAAGAGGATAAAAAGGTGTCGGAAGTAAATTTATTTGAAGGGAGTTTCATGGGCGTTTTATTCCCTGAAGTTCAACTGACGCCCCTACAATCTTTGGAAAAGAATTATGAAAAATTGCCAGCTATCGAAAGTCATAGGTTTTAATTAGACATTCAGGTGATTACCGACATAAAAGGGGTTAAGGCAGTTTCTCTCGCCTTGAGCCGGGTTGCCAACATTCCACATATTTGAGCAAGGTGACGATGAAACGAGCAACAGTCGGTATGAGTGGGTGTATTACAAAGGTTTTAGGTGCGATCGCTCCTTTACGAGGTATGCTGAGTGCGATCGCAATTCCCTTGGCGATCGCTGCGCTGTGTCCCCCTCTCCAAGCACAGGTGCCACCCATCACTCAAGAACCAGGCACGAATACGAACGTTAACCCCGATGCAGGCAACCCCAACCAATTTAACATCACGGGTGGGCAGCTATCAGGAGACAATCAAAATCTGTTCCACAGCTTCGGGCAATTTGGTCTGAACTCTGGGCAAATCGCCAACTTTTTATCTAACCCCAATATCCGCAATATCTTGGGGCGAGTGATGGGGGGTGAACCTTCAATTATTAACGGACTCATTCAAGTTACGGGCGGACAGTCTAACCTGTTTTTGATGAATCCTGCTGGGATTGTGTTTGGTTCAGGCGCAAGCTTGAATGTGCCTGCCTCGTTCACGGCTACCACCGCTACAGGTATCGGTTTTGGCAATAACTGGTTTAATGCTAGTGGTGTTAATGACTATGCTGCCCTCGTCGGTTCTCCCAGTGGCTTTGCTTTCAATGTCAATCAGCCAGGAGCAATTATTAATGCAGGCAACTTAAGTGTAAGTGGGGGAGACTTAACACTGCTAGGTGGCACTGTTGTCAGTACTGGAAACGTTTCAGCACCAGGAGGACAAATTACAGTAGCGGCAGTAGAGGGTGGAAAGTTGGTGCAGATTAAGCAACAGGGGATGCTGCTAAGTTTGGAGGTAGAACCTCTAGCTTCGGCAGATACTCAGCCAGGAAACTGGGCATTGCAAATCAAGTCCCTACCAGAATTGCTCACAGGCGAGGGTGGTGGTAATGTCACAGGCATAATGGTTAACGATGATGGTACGGTATCGCTGACGGGGTCGGGTCTCAAGGTCGATGCAAGCACGGGTACGGTGATTGCCTCTGGCAGTCTGGATGTTTCAGACACAGCACAGGGCAAGATGGGAGGCACTTTACACGTACTTGGGGATAGGGTAGCCCTGATTGGCGCTAACATCAATGCTTCTGGCGCAAATGGCGGTGGAACAGTGCTAATTGGCGGTGACTACAAGGGTGAGGGAACGGTTCCGAATGCGTCGCGCACTTATGTCAGCCGAGATTCAGCGATCGCAGCAGATGGGTTAGTTAATGGTAATGGCGGTCAAGTGATTGTTTGGGCTGATGAGGTAACCCAGTTCTACGGTAATATCAGCGCTCGTGCTCGTGGCAGCATGAACTTCGGGAATGGTGGATTTGTTGAGGTATCCGGCAAACAAAACCTAGTTTTTGACGGCACGGTTGACTTGCGGGCGCAAAATGGCACGCTTGGTACTCTACTGCTCGATCCAGAAAATATCAGAATTGTAGATTTTTTGGATGGAGAAAATGACGCTGAAATAGCAGATGGTGTAATTCTGGCCAACGAAGGTACTGGCACCTTCACAATATCCGAGAATACACTCGAAGCTCTGACTGGTGACATCATTCTAGAAGCAACCAACGATATTGTAGTTGAAGCCGTCACGTCCCTAGATTTTCCGATTGGTCGGTCGGTTAGGTTGACGGCAAATGCTGATGGTATCGGTGGCGGCTCTTTTAGAATGGAGCAACCTCTTGCTTTTATTAGCGCTACCGGAGGAAATCTGGAAATTTCAGGAGCCAGCATTGAGCTTGGAGGTCAGATTACAGCGACGAATGGAAGTATCACGCTCAACGGCCCGGTAAACCTGATAGGGAATACTTACCTCGGTACCTTAAACAACAATAGTGCTACCAATATCACCTTTACTAACACCATTAATAGCTCAGATGCCAACCCCAGAAGCCTGACCTTGGGAGCGGGAAACACAGGTAATGTGAATATTTTGGGGGCTGTTGGCGGCACAAATCCCTTGAACATTTTGCAAATCAATGGCAATAATGTTTCCCTAACAGATTTCTCCGGCAATGAACTCGGCATACAAGCCGTGAGAAATGTCAATCTGAATCCTACCGGCAACCTCCTATCAAATACTTTTATCACCTCCAGAACAGGGGAAATACAGCTAACAGCGCAAGGTAGCCTAACGTTACAAAACAGTCAACTAGAAACATCTTACGACGGGGGTGACATCCGACTAAACGCTCCAGCAGGAAACATAACGTTAGAAGATACCAGGCTAAACTCAACCAGAGACCTATCCTTGAACGCACAGTCTGTAGTAGTCCAAGCCAATAGCCAATTGCAGGCAAGGAGAGATTTGAGGTTACAAGCACAGGGAAATCCAGGAAATCTTAGGATAGAAAACAGTCAGCTAGAGGCAGAGCAAAACCTAATTTTGCAAGCACCGCAGGGGAATATTACGGTAGAAAACAGCCAACTGTTAATAACGTCATTTATCGATGGACGGGATATACAGTTAGAGGGACAATCCATCACCATCGGACAAAATAGCAGCTTGGAGTCAAAGAGAAACTTAACCGTAACAGCACAGCAGAACCTAACCGTGCAAGAAAGCCAACTGCGATCGCCCAACAACATACAGCTAGCTGCACAAAATACAGTACAGGTGAGTGATGGAGCAAATCCCTCCATCATTCGCACGGGAGGAAATCTTACCATTCAAGGAAATCAGGCTGTTAATATTCAAGCACTCAACCGTCCCCAATCGGTACTCCGAACAGGTGGCAATCTCACCTTAATTAGTGATGGCAATGTTAATGGAAATGGCCGTTTTATCAACGATGGAAATTTCTCAGTTCTCAATGTATCCGGTGGACTAGGTAATTTCCGTTACAACGCGATCAGCTCCAATGGCATTATTAGCTCAGCAGGAGATGTCAGTTTTGGTAATTACGAAGGAGTATCCCTGAAAGTAGAAGCGGGGGGAAGCATTACGGGTGGAAATATCACCATCACAGGACCGAATACTGCTTTGCAAGGGACAGACTCAGATATTCTCATTCTGTCAAATGACCCAGCCCTAATTTTACGTGCAGGCTTAACCGAACTGAAAAATACGCCAAATGTTCTTCCTAGTTTGATGGAACTGCGAAACTCCCCAACTGTTCCTCCCAACCGCACTTTAGGAGGAACAACCTTCACATCAACTGGAGTTAGCTCGTCACCTGCAAGTATTACAGTGGGAAACATCTCAACCACCCCTTCTTTTGCGAATGGAGGCTCTGTCATCCTCTCAGCACCTGGAAACATCATAACTGGAGCTATTACAACGGGTGGTGATACGTCCAAGTTTGATAACAAAGATACCTTTGGTGGTTTTGTATCGTTGTCTGCTGGGGGCAATATTGAAGTTAAAACGATTAACACCAGTGGTAGTGATGGAGGGGATGTAACGATCAGATCAGGTGGTACATTTCGCGCCACGGACACCTTACTGGTTCGGGATTTTGTGGATGGTGGTAGCAATATCGATCAAATCCAAGGCCAGGCAGTTTTAGGAGCGGTTGTCCCCACTAGCATTTATGCCACAGGTGTTTCTCAAGGAGGTGCTAACATCAGCATCCAGCATGGGGGCAGCTCTTTTGTAGTGGGGCCGACATTTCAAACGGATGCAAATGGTAATACGCTCTATCGACTAATAGAAAGGGATGGGGATGGAAATATCCTACGCGATGCCAATGGAAATATCGTGCTGGGAGAGCAGATATTCCCTAGCCTAGATGACGATGGCTTCATCAACTATGGAACATTTGTCAATGCCAATGGAGATACATTTAGCAATTTTGAAGTATTTGCTGTAAGCACGCCGATTACAGCCAATGACCCAACTGTCAGTTTTACAGCAGGAGCTATCACGTCCAACCAGGAAAACGAAGGGCTTGTTGTTTCGTTTCGAGATAGACCCCTGATCGGCAACGGGACAGTTGTAGCGGGTGGGGGTCGCATTAGCGTAACATCTTCTTTCCTCCCCAGCGATGGTGGCACAGATAGCAATGTTGGTACGGGTGGGGGCACTGGCAGTGGTGGAGGGATTGGTACTAGCACGGGTACTGATACTAGCACTGGCATTAATACGGGTTCTACTACCGACACTGGCACTAACACGGGTTCTAGTACCGACACCGGCACCGATGCTTCTGGTAGTGGCAGCGTTCAGATTGGCACCGAACTCTTTGAGTATCAGAACAAGCAAGCGGATCGCTTGAGCCACTGTCGAACCTCTCAAGAGCAGTCTGAAAAGACAACGGAGGAAGAGAAAAGCGATCGCACTGAGGAGGAAGACTGTGAGGAGATAGACTTCTTTCAACTGCCAACCTCTCAGCCAGAACTATTGCGTCTGGAGTTTCCACTGCCCACAGAGAATCAAATCCAGCTAAACTTCCCAAGCATCTTGAGGTCATATCTCCTGGATTTACAACGTTAGCTTCAACGCGATTGAAGGTTGGAATCATTCATGTAAATGCCCCTGGAAAAGCGATGAAATCCTATAGAGTTGGTTTGACTGCCCTAGTTACTTTCCTTGCCACTGTCTCAACACCCTTGATAGTTGCCTCTGTTGCTGTATTCTCACCACCATCGACCTCTGTTCAAGCTCAAGATACTCGTAAGACATCAGCCGACCAACTCATACAGCAAGGCATTACCCAATATCAGCAAGGTAAGCTGGACGCAGCAATTCAATCTTGGCAACAAGCGCTGAAAATTTACCAGCAACTCAAAGAACGTCAGGGTGAAGCAACAGCACTCGGAAACTTGGGTGCAGCCTACCTGGCAACCGGAAACTACAAACAAGCGATCGCATCCTTGCAACCCTTGATACCCATTACCCAAGCATTAAGCGATCGCAACGGTGAAGCGCGAGCTCTAGGCAATCTGGGAATTGCGTACAAAGGCATGGGTGACTACGAAAAAGCGATCGCTTCCCATCAGCAAGCATTGGCACTGATGCAGCAGCTAAAAAACCGCCAAGGCGAGGGACAGATTCTGGGAAATTTAGGCAATGCTTATGAAGGCTTAGGGAATTATGACAAAGCTATTGCATCCTATCAGCAAAGCTTAACCATTGCCCAGGAAGTCAAAGACCGCATTGGAGAAGGGGCGGCGTTAGGAAATCTTGGAGCAATTTACGCCAACCAAGGCAAGTACGACGAAGCAATTAAAACATATCAACAGAGTTTAGCGATCGCACAAGCTGTTGACGACAAGGCAGGACAAGCAAATACTCTCAACAATTTAGGAATTGCTTCCCAAGTCAAGGGTGACACCGCTAAAGCCATTGATTACTACAATCAAGGATTGACCCTAGCACGGGCAATCGGCGATCGCCAACTCGAAGCCAGGACACTGGGAGGCTTAGGGCTAACTTATGAAGACCAACGCGACTTCCCCAAAGCGATCGCACATCAACAGCAGACGCTGAAAATTGCCCAAACAATGGGCGATCGCCAACTCGAAGCAATGGCCTTTAATAACTTGGGTCATGCCCTGTTTAGCGCGAATAATCTCCCAGAAGCGGAGAAACAACTCAGGCAAGCCTTAACCGCGTTTGAATCGCTCCGACCCGGTTTGACGGATGCGGATAATGTGTCCGTTTTTGACACCCAAGTATTCTCCTACAACCTGCTGCAACAAATCCTGATTGCTGCGAAAAAGCCTGAAGCGGCTTTGGAAATTTCTGAGAGAGGGAGGGCGCGTGCTTTTGTCGAATTACTCGGTCAACGGTTATCTCCGCAAGCCGCCCAAAACTATAAAACCAAGGCACAACCACCGACTATTCAGCAAATTCAGCAAATAGCTAAAACCCAAAAAGCCACAGTCGTTGAGTATGCCATCATCCCGGATGATGATTTCAAATTTCAAGGCAAGCTGCGTGGGCCATCCTCCAAACTCTTCATCTGGGTTGTCCAACCCACTGGTCAAGTTGCCTTTCGCCAAGTTGATCTGAAAAATCTTAAACCCGTGCCAGGGCAGGCAAAAAGTAATGCCCCAACGTCCTTAGAAGACCTCGTTCGCGCCAGCCGGAATTTAGAGGGTCCTTACGCCCAACGTAGCGAATCGGTGAGAAAGCAACTTTATCAACTTCTCATTCAACCGATTGCCGAATTTTTACCAAAAGACCCTACAGAACGGGTCGTTTTTATCCCCCACGAAACCCTATTTTTATTACCTTTTCCGGCACTCCAAAACGCCTCCGGTCAGTACCTGATTGAAAAACATACCATCTTAACCGCTCCAGCCATTCAAGTTCTCGAACTAACGCACCAACAACGAAAAAACCAAGCGTCACAAAATGCAGAACAACTGCAAGGAAAGAATGCCCTAATCGTAGGCAATCCTAAAATGCCTGCCGACCTCGAACCATTACCTGCTGCTGAACAGGAAGCCATAGAAATTGCCAAGCTTTTAAATACCCAAGCCATCACCGGTGAACGGGCAACTAAGACGAGTGTTGTCCAGCAGATGTCTAAAGCGCGACTGATGCATTTCGCGACTCACGGCATCCTGGATGATATCAAGAAACTGGGCGTACCGGGTGCGATCGCACTCGCGCCTTCCCAAGGTGATGAAGGATTCCTCACATCGGGAGAAATCCTCAATTTAAAGCTGAATGCAGACTTAGTTGTTCTAAGTGCTTGCAACACGGGTCGAGGAAAAATCACGGGCGATGGCGTGATCGGGTTATCTCGTTCTCTGATTAGTGCCGGAACTCCCAGTGTTATTGTCTCCCTCTGGTCTGTCCCCGATGCACCCACTGCGCTATTGATGACCGAATTGTATCGTAATCTCCAGCAAAATCCTGACAAAGCCCAAGCGTTGCGTCAGGCTATGCTAACAACGATGAAACAACAACCAAACCCCTATAATTGGGCGGCTTTTACATTAGTTGGCGAAGCCGATTGAGCTGTTAGCTTGCCATATAGGGATAGTCCTTCGATTTAGTGGGCGAGGATGTTACGGGGATTGCCTAACATAATCAAAGCCTGTAATAAATTCCATAACCTCACTCACTGACGGCAGAGTCGCTTCCGGTGTTTGCAGGGAGTTGTTTTTAGAACGACCGCCTAAGTTAGATTGATTCATCCACGATTTGCCAAAAGCAGGATGGTAATAGAGATCCAACTTCTGAGCGCTAGAGTTAGTAATAACGGTATGAGTGGGAGCTTGGAAAAAGTCAAGAGAATCTATTACTTTAGGGGCTATATTAGAGGGTTCAGTAGCGTTAATCTTATCAATCGCTTGATGAAGGTTGATAATTAATTGTCTAATTTGCATTGGTTCTTTGCTCCCTGAACTATTTAGTTCGGGTGCTTCGAGAGTATTGATGATCGCAAGAATATTTTGATGAGTTATCCCTGCATCTTTGAAGGGAAGAATGGCAAAGTAAGCGAAGGTGAATAGATCCAGATTAGAGCTAATCGTGAAGGTTATCGTCGTTTTTCGAGCACCAATCTCAAGACTGGGAGCTTTACAAATAACTGGGTAAATATGAGCAATTTGATAGTAACTAGAGGCCAACGCTAAATTGGCGTTGAGATCTAACGGCGCATCAATGGTAATCTGTACAGTCGGCTGAGTTGCGTTAAAAAACTTTTGCAACCCCTCGCTAGAGAGGTAAAAAATCTCGCTGCGATCGCCTTCCGGACTCAGGTCAACCCACTCACAAGTTATCCCGGTCGTTTTCAACCCAAACCGAGAAACAGCATGAAGTTTCGCCCCGGTCAGGGTCGCACCACTCAAGTCAGCCCCAATCCAATCCACCTTAATCAGAGAAGCTTGAGTTAAATCGGCGTGAACTAGGCTGGCATTATGTAAATTAGCATTACTTAAGTCAGCCCCCATTAAGTTGGCTCCACTTAATTTGGCATCGCTCAGATTAGCCCAGCGCAGATCGGCTCCACTCAGGTCGGCCCAGCGGAGATTGGCTCGGCTAAAGTCAGCGCCACTGAGATTGGCAAAACTCAGATTCGCTTGCCTCAGGTCAGCCTCTCTGATGTTGCTATCGCTGAGGTCGGCTCGGTTCAGGTCAGCTTTGTTTAAATTCGCCCCTTCCAAAATGCTGGCGGTCAGGAAGGCACCCCGGAGGTTCGCTTCACTTAAAGTAGCACGGCTGAGTATAGCTTGTCTGAGGGCGGCCTCTCGCAGATCCGCACCACTGAGGTTCGCTTCTTTGAGCGTTGCCCCAGACAGTTCAGCACGAATTAGTTCAGCACGAATCAGTGCGGCCTGAGTCAGGTTGACTCCCCTCAAGTCGGCCCTAATTAAATTGGTAACATTGAGGCTGGCCTGGATTAAGTTGGCTTTCGAGATATTAGAGCCACTGAGTCTGGCGACATTAAGTTTAGCTCGGCTGAGGTTAGCCCCACTCAAATTAGCTCCACTCAAGTTAGCCACACTTAAATTCACTTCACTCAAATTAGCACCGCTAAGATTAGCACCACTTAGGTTGACTTCGGCAAGGTTAAGACCCGAAAAGTCTCTCTCTCCCGCTGCATATTTTTTGAGAATTTCCCTGACATTCATTTCCTTGTCAATCCCAAGCTTGAGTTAGGGGGCGAATGGTAGCGACCAACCCTAGCATTGACTAAAACAGCGAAGGTCTAGTCGCCTTCAGCTTCAGCGTTGCACAAATCTTAGTTTAATAGTTGCATATGCTGAACTTTGATAAAACAAGACGATGAACATTGGGATTGTAGGGCTAGGGCTGATTGGTGGCTCATTAGGATTAGACTTGAGAACACTCGGTCACCAAGTCTTAGGCGTTTCTCGCCAAGAGCAAACGTGTCAACGGGCGATTGAACGGGGTGTTGTGGATGACGCTAGTCAGAATCTAACGCTTTTGGCGGCAGCCGATGTTGTGTTTATTTGCACACCGATTGCTGCGATCGCACCCACTGTACAGCAGTTAATTCCCCATCTCTCCCCCGATACCGTACTCACCGATGTCGGTTCGGTTAAGGCGGCAGTGGTTGACCAAGTTGCTGCTTTATGGCACAACTTCGTCGGTGGACATCCCATGGCAGGCACAACAGACAATGGCATAGAAGCGGCTGTCTTAGGGCTATTTGCAGATAATCCTTACGTCCTAACACCGATTGACACGACACCAGCATCGGCGGTGAAGCGGGTAGAGGAGATTGTGCGATCGCTCACTTCACGAGTCTATTTCTGCCGTCCTGAAGACCATGATCGCGCCGTGGCGTCGATTTCTCACCTACCCGTGATGGTTAGCGCCAGCTTGATCGATAGCTGTATGAGCGAACCTGACTCAACCGTTTTAGAGTTAGCTCAAAAGTTAGCCAGTTCTGGCTTTCGGGATACCAGCCGCGTTGGAGGCGGCAACCCAGAGCTGGGGATGATGATGGCGCGGTATAATCGAGAGTCATTGTTGCGATCGCTCACTTCCTATCGCCACAGCCTCGACCAATTTATTGAGTTCATCGAGCAGGAAGATTGGCAAACTTTAGAGGAAAAACTCCAAGAAAATCATAGGCAGCGTCCGCACTTTCTTTAAAGTTTAAATAGGGATTGATTGCTGATTATTAGGGAACCAAAAGAAATTGGAACCGTTTCATGGTGGCGTCATCTGGTTGTCACAAGAACGTCATACAGACTCTTTAAAGTGGTAAATGTCATCTGTAGAGCGTCTTGTAGAACCTCTTCTGTTTGCTCTCTTGACATGACACTAAACAGCCACGATTCGGTATTAATTAGGATCGCGTCATCCACAGCAATCGATTTCTTGAATAGAATCCCATGGTACTCGATAACCAAACTTCTAAAGCTTACGATTCTGCCTCTTTTCCTTTAAAAAAGGCTGCGAGTTATTTATCACTGGTGTTGCTGGGAGTGGGTGTTACTTTATCCGGAAATTATTTCTTATCGGGTCACTTGCTCTCTTCGGCTACACCGAATTCTCCAAATTCCAGTAAAGCTTTCGCCGGAACCATTCCCCCTAGCACACGGTTACCCATTCAAGACACAAATTTTATTACCCAGGTCGTCGAAAACGTTGGGCCTGCTGTGGTGCGGATTGATTCCTCTCGAACCGTCACGTCCCGGAGGCCACAAGTTTTTAATAACCCACTGTTTCGCGATTTTTTTGGAGCCGATCTTCCCGCAGAGCCACAAAGGCGAGTTGAACGCGGTACAGGGTCAGGCTTTATGATCAACAGCAATGGTGAGATTCTGACGAATACTCACGTTGTAGAGGGTGCCGATACGGTGAATGTGACTCTCAAAGATGGTCGCACCTTTGTGGGTAAAGTGGTCGGAACCGACCCGATGACAGATGTTGCCGTCGTGAAAATTCAAGCGAACAATCTCCCCGCCGTTACCCTCGGCAATTCCGAACAACTCAAACCAGGGGAATGGGCGATCGCGATCGGTAATCCCCTCGGTTTAGATAATACTGTCACAACAGGCATCATTAGTGCCACAGGGCGTTCCAGTTCTCAAGTCGGTGTCCCCGATAAGCGGGTTAACTTTATCCAAACGGATGCCGCGATTAATCCCGGCAATTCTGGCGGGCCTTTGTTAAATGCCTCTGGTCAAGTGATTGGCATGAATACAGCCATTATCCAGGGTGCCCAAGGTTTAGGCTTTGCCATTCCTATCAATACCGCTCAACGGATTGCTCAGCAATTAATCGCGACGGGTCAAGCTCAACATCCTTACCTCGGCATCCAGATGGTGACATTAACGCCAGAGTTAAAACAAAACATTAATAACAATCCTCAGGCGGGTCTTACGGTCAATGAAGATAACGGCATACTGATTGCCAAAGTGATGCCCAATTCCCCCGCCGCCCAAGCTGGACTACGTGCTGGGGATGTTATCCACAAAATCAACGGTCAACGTGTGAAAAACGCTGAGGATATCCAAAAAGCTGTGGAGAATTCTCAGGTTGGCAGCAACTTACAATTTGGGTTGCGCCGCAATCAAACAGAGATGAATGTAGCGGTGAAGCCGGGAGCCTTTCCGATTGAGCAGGCTCAGAGGTAATGATGGGGGGATGGGGGACGGGGAGATGGGGAGATGGGGAGATGGGGAGATGGGGGGATGGGGGAACAAGAAATTACTACTTCCCAATCCCCGAAAAACGAGAAATTTGTACCTCATCCACATGAGAACCACTATATCCGTTTATCTAAGGCAATATGTATTGCTGTTCTAATATCTTTTAGGGCGCTTATACTATCTCCTTTATGAAAATGCACTTGCGCTCTTAATCGATATAATTCAGTTTCTTGACTATTGGATTGAATCGCTACATTATAGTTGTTAATTGCTGCTGACCAATCTTTTAAATCAGCATAAACAGCCGCTCTATTTCTATGATAAATAGTTTGTTTAGGAGCTAAGGTTATTGCTTGGGTAAAATCTCTAAGAGCATCTTGCTTATCTCCTAGTTTAATTCGCGAGATTCCCCGACTATTATAGATGTTTGCAAGACGGACAGGATTATCGGCTGTTTTAAGAGCTTCAGTATAATTTTCAATGGCTTGACTATATTCTCTTGCAATAAATTTTTCCTGACCCCGATTATAAAAATCTAAGTCATTCTTTTCTGTTGGGGGAGTATTTTGTTTGAGTGGCTGTCGAGTTGGATGGATAATTATATAAGTTTGGGAATTGTCATCAATTTGTTGATGGTTATTACTTGTTGAATAGTTATTAGTAGAACCATTAGGTTTACTAAACAAAATAACAGTTACAGAACCCAGTAATGCGATTGAGAGAGTTACGATACCAAACCTAGAGCATCTCCTCTTAACACTGTGAATAGCATTCTTGGGGAGTAAGTTTCTACCCGTTTTAATGCCATTGCTAGCTGTGGATGATGCCTGTTTGTAGCTAAACTGTTTATCCATAGGTGTTTCAGCTTGATGTACAAATGTTTAATGTTGTTAGTAATTGCTACCTGAATGAGTTGACTAAATCCGGAAACTGGCTAGGCTCTAAGATTGCTCTAGCTTTAGTTTCAAACTATTTAATTGCTCAACTCAAGCGTCCAATGTTAGTCATGTCCTTAGCCTAATTCTGGAGATGCGATCTGCGCTGACGCTCGAAGACTCGCTAATGCTAGCCTGCGGCAACGCCAAGGGCGAACGCAAACGCAGCAGCGCTTCGCTATCGCATGTGACAGTTGCGTAAGTCCTGACTTAGCTCACGTCTCCTTCTCTCATCCTCGTATGAGATCCGGCCCCACTCACCCACTCCCCCCTCCCTTTGGCAAAAAAGGGGGTTATCGAGACGGATTGGGTATCACGCCAGAGGTAGATAAAAGCGAAACGTACTACCAACACCCAATTGACTTTCCACTTCAATCTCACCACCCTGCACTTCAATCAACCGTTGAGAAATCGCTAGACCAATCCCAGTTCCTCCCGTATGCTGATTTCGAGACTTTTCCGCCCGCCAGAAACGCTCAAAGACATGAGGCAAATCTGCGGGTGAAATTCCAATCCCCGTGTCAGTCACCGCAATCCACAATCGCGGGACAAAAGCTTTTGTCCCTTCGGCTTCTGCCCAAGCACGGATGATGATTGAACCCGACTCCGTATAGGTGAGGGCGTTGCCTAAAAGGTTAACCAACACCTGTTCCACTCGGTCAATATCAGCCAGTACACTGGGCAATTGCTCCGGACAGTCTAAACGCAACTGTGGGCCATCTTCCAATAACTGGTCAGCAAATTTTTCCACCAAAGACTCTAACAAGGGACGTAAATTAACAGGCTCAACCTTAATCGGGAGATATCCGGCTTCTGCCTTAGAAAGTTCCTGCAAATCATTAATCAAACGTTCTAACCGTCTGATTTCCTTTGTTAACCGCTGGTAAACCGCTGGAGTCGGTTCCATTTGACCATCGGCTAGTTCTTCGAGATAACCCCGCAGCACCGTTAAAGGAGTTCGCAGTTCATGGGTGAGGTCACTGACTAAGTCTCGCCGTCGCTGTTCTACATCTTCCAAACTGACAGCCATCCGGTTAAAACTGTTAGCCAGTTGATTGATTTCAGGAATCTCACTCGGCGGCAGTCGCTCGTCCAGTTGCCCTGCTGCAAACTTTTGGGTAATTTGTTCGATTTGAGTCAGAGGCTGTACAATTCGCTTGGAAACCCAGTAGCTAAGTCCACCGGCAGCCGTAGTCCCAACAATCACTGACCAGAAGGTACTGCGATTCCAAGCGGTTTCAAACCCCTTAACCAGATAAGTGCGAGCAAAGCGTAAAGTGAGACCTCTGCCTTCGAGTTGTTGCAGGTGCAGGACAAACAAGCGAGGGGAAGACAACTTGCCAATGATCACGAGAGAACCTACGCCCACAATCATCACTAAAAGATGGGAAAAAAACAGGCGTGATGCTAAAGGCAAGGATTTCATTCGACGCAAATTATCCTTACTCATTGGCTGACAAAATTCCGTGAAATGATGCGGAAGTTTTAAGTTGCAACTAAGTCTTCAAACTTGTAGCCGACGCCAATCACCGTCTTCACAAAAGTCGGATTAGCGGAGTCAGGCTCAATTTTTTTTCGCAACCGCGCCACATGGGTATCAACGACTCGTTCATCGCCAAAAAAGTTATCACCCCAAAGTTTGTCAATTAGCTGAGTACGATTCCAAACTCGGCCCGGCTGACTAATAAATGTAGCCAACAGATTAAATTCTAAAGTGGTTAAGTCCAGCACTTCTGTGTCGCCTACCTCCAGTTGGCGTGTTGCTGTGCGCTGATCTACATTAACTACAAAATGTTGGGTTTGGTAGATTAAATGCTGTCCCCCATGACGCAGACTGCGCCGTAATAGCGCCCGAACTCTGGCTACTAATTCGGTAGGACTAAAAGGTTTAACCAAATAATCATCTGCACCCGTGGATAGACCAATCACCCGGTCAATTTCCTCACCCTTAGCCGTCAACATCAAAATATAGGGGTCTTTCACACCGGGCTTTTGTCGAATTCTGGCACATACCTCCAAACCATCCAGACCTGGAAGCATCAAATCTAAAATGATTACATCGGGTTGTTGTTTGGTAAACGCCTGTAAAGCCGTTAGTCCATCGGCACACCAGTTGCAGGCAAACCCTTCTCTTTCTAAAGCGAGTTGGATGAGTTTGGCAATTTCTGGTTCATCCTCGACAATTAAAATGTCCATGATAGCCTCCTTTTAAATATTAGGAAGTGCAATCACAAATTCGGTTCCTTGACCCGGAGAGGAAATACAGTACAACCGACCCTTGTGAAGCTCAACCACAATTTGGTAGCTAATGGCTAACCCTAAACCAGTACCTTCGCCGACGGGTTTTGTCGTGAAAAATGGGTCAAAAGCTCTGGAACTAATTTCTTCTGTCATACCTGAACCATTGTCTGCAATGCGAATTACAATCCAGGGATGGGATGTAGATTTTGAACTTATTTCAGTGCGAATTGTTATCGTGCTGGGGTTGGCATTAATTTCGGCAAAATTCTGATGCCGCTTATGTTTTTCTAACGCATCAATGGCATTATTCAGGAGATTCATGAAAACCTGATTGAGTTCTCCTGGATAGCATTTGACCAAAGGCAGATTACTATAGTCTTTAATCACCTGAATCGTCTGAGAACTCAGCGGTGGCTTCAAGCGACTTTCTAAAAGAATTAAAGTACTATCAAGCCCTTGATGAAGATCTACCTCTTTAACAGCCGCTTCATTCACACGAGAAAAAGTACTTAAGCTCCGGACAATTTCCCGAATCCGTTCAGCCCCTACCTTCATGGAATCAAGGAGTTTGGGAAAATCTTCTATCACAAAGTCTAGGTCAATTGCCTTAATTTCTGACGCGATTTCCAGGGGGGGAGGAGGAGAAAAATCTTGATAAAAACCAATCAAATTGAATAAATCAGTGATATAATTTCTGGCATGATTAATATTGGCATAGATAAAATTAATGGGATTGTTAATTTCGTGAGCCATCCCCGCCACCAACTGTCCTAGGGAAGACATTTTTTCAGTTTGAATGAGCTGTGCCTGTGTATTCTGAAGTTGGCGTAAGGTTTTTTCTAATTGATTAGCTTGTCGTTGTAGCTGCGCTTTAGATTGCCTGACGGCTTCCTCAGTTTGCTTGCGCTTAGTAATATCTCTATCGATTCCGCGATACCCTTGGAAACTACCAGCCTTATCAAAGAAAGGAACACCACTCGTTTCGAGTACTACAATATGTCCATCTTTGTGCAAGTTGATGTTTTCGAGATTAGTAATTGACTGTCGCAAAGCCACCCGATTACTCATCATTTCACTCACACAACAGGCTTCTTCAGAGGGCATGAAGTCAAAGGGCGTTTTACCTAAAACCTCTGCCACTTCATAACCTAAAATATCTTTGATTTGGGGACTCACGTAGGTGTATACAGCATTCTGATCAACCTCCCAAATGAAATCGTTAGTGCTTTCAACCAAATTCCGAAATCGCTCCTCACTCTCTCGCAAGGCGTCCTCCGCTTGTTTGCGATCGCTAATATCGTGAGCAATCCCAATCACTGAAACCACGCGACCAAGCGAGTCTCTCAACAGTGAGAAATTAGAGGTATGCCATCGCCAAATACCAGCCTTGTGTCTAACTCGGTACTCAACCCCAGATTGATTCTGAGCATTTTCGATCGCTCGACGTAAGGTACCCAAACAGATGGGTATGTCATCGGGATGGACAAACAGAGTAAAAACTTTGCCCTCAACTTCTGAAATTTCGTGCCCTAAAAGCTCGACCCAGTTCGGGGAAACATAAGAAAAGATTCCATCCGGTGTTAGCTGATAAATAATATCGTTAGCATTTTCTACAATACTGCGAAACTTTTGTTCGCTTTCTTGAAGAGCTTCCTTTGCTTTATAACGCTCGCTGATGTCGCGGACAAAGGCGCAGTTGTACTCTTGACCCTTGAATTCTAGATGGTTGATGCTAATCTCGACCGGAAAAATTCGACCATCCTTAGCACGGTTGCTGGACTCTAAAGTCACAAAACCTAGAGATTTTATTTTTTTCCCGTATTCTGGCCAAGATTGAGCAGGAAGGTTGGGATCGATATCATAGACACTCATCGAGAGGAGTTCCTCACGAGAATAGCCCAGCATTTGGCAAGCGGCTTCGTTGACGTAAAAGAACTGAGCCTCAGCATCCATCCACAAAATTGCCTCAGGAGCATAATCCGTGGAAAACTGTGTGAATCTTAGCTGTTCATTGACCTGTTTTAACTCACCTGTCCTCTGCTCAACTCTATTTTCAAGTTCTTCCCTCGCTTGCCACAGCTCATCTTCTGCTTGTTTACGTGCCGTGATGTCGATGAGCAATCCATCCCAAAGAATCTCTCCATCCGCCTGTCGTTCCGGTGCAGAAGCCGCTTGAATCCATTTAATCCGCCCCGATGGTAAGATGAACCGACCTTCCCAAGACCAAGGCTGTAAGGTTTCAATAGAATCGGTAACTGATCGGTTGAAGTCTGCTTCATCCTGTGGATGAATCATCGACATGAGAACACTGGCATCGGCTTCAATCTCAATCGCCTCCACTTCAAAAATTTTGCGACAACTCGGACTGATAAAGGGAAAAGCCAGAGTGCCATCTGGATATCTCAAAAATTGGTAAATGACCCCCGGCACACGAGCAGAGATTCTTCGCCATCGCACTTCGCTTTTAGAAAGAGCGGCTTCTGATTGATGAGATTGAGTGATTGAGTCTTCCATTTTTCAGATTGAGTCAGCCGTAATCACATCTATCCAAAAGAACTTCTGCGCCAGGACTTCACTGTTGTTATGGCGTTAGCTGGATACGGCTGAAGGCTTTAAGTATCGAGAGGCTAAGTCAGGATAATAGTTGCAAGGGGCACGACAATGCCGTGCCCCCTAGGATGGCGCATGAATAATTTTTTGGAGAAGTCCTTTAATCACTGGGTGCTGAGGACAAGAATGGCTGCTAAGTTAAGGTATACAACCATTGGGAAAAAATTTCTATGATTTGAATCATGTCGCAGAAACCTCATGGTTCTAAGGAGTTCTCCAGGAGGAAATGGCTTATCACCTGATTGTCTGACTAAAAGATAAAAAAAATATTAAGCTTCCGTCAGATTTTATATATTTTTGTAACAAAAGTGAGCAAAGAAAAAAGGGTAGGTACAAGACCTACCCCTATAATTTTTGAGATCTTGTCAAAATTTAAACGAGCTTCAGGTCTGGATATTCAGCCATCAAGTCATCTGAGGTGAGAGTATCGCCTTCGGCTTGAGGTGTCCAGAGAATTTCTACCGCCAGTAAGCGCTCACTCGAAATACTCCCCATTTGACGCAGAGCTTGACGCAGGTCATCTGAGCTATTGATTTGTGGGAGTTCCAGCTTGCCTTGAGTCCCTACCACAAGCGTAACGACAATGTATTCACCCGGTGCCTCTGTGGCAACGATTTGTCCACCATCAGCAGGTAAGGAGGTCTGGGAAGAACCTTCTCTAAGCTGATTGTTGACGTTCGAGAGGGTTTCTGCGGTAAACTTGCTGCGCTCCGCCAGTGCCAATTGATTAAATTTCGCTTCTGCCGCTTCGAGTGCAGTTTGTTGAGATTGAGCCGCACCATAGACCCAGTATTCAGGGTGGCGTAGTAAAGCTAAAGTTGACTCTTGCAGAACTTGCGCTCTACCCTCAGCAGAACCTGTATCTGCACTAAGCGCTAACTCGTCTAGTTCTTTTTGGAGACCACGCGCCCCCTCTAACAGACCCACTTGTACACGAGCTACCGAAATCTTGGGGTTGCTGTAGCCTGGAACATCGTTATCGCCACCCTCACCCATGCGGCGGAAGGTCTGCACCAAGAAATTAGCGATCGCAAAGAAAATCAGAATACCGAATATACTGCTAAAGCCGCCGCCAAATAAGAAGGGCATCAGAAAGAACGACCCTCCAAAGCCGCCGCCGCCTGGATATCCATAACCATATCCACCATAGCCGCCACCCGGTGAGCGGTAACCACCACTCGGAGGTGAGTAGCTACGACTGGGGGCACTGAAAGAACCACCACCAATCCGACCGCCACTTCTGGCGGCTAGGGCATTATCGGCGTTACCTAGAACCAGGGAACATATCAGCCCGAATAGAAAAAGGGATTTCAAAAAAGGTTTAATCGTTGAAAAAAGTTTGTTACGCATAGGAAAACCATTACTCTCCAAGCTAAGTGAAACTTTAGCGGCTCTAGTAGCTCAAAACATCTTTTGACCAATAAGTCTTAAGGTGGAGAGCCCAGAAAAGGGAAATCCGCAAGGGGTTCTGCTAGCTCCTTCTCTAATTTACCGCTACCGTCCCTCTAGCTGAATCAGCTCATTGGAGGGATTCCCGATGAAGATACCCGTACTTTCACTTAGACTTTTACCTTTACCCACCGCCAACAATCGTGACAATTTCCAGCTTGTCGCCTTCTTGGATTTGAGTTTGAGACCAATATTGTCGATGGAGAATTTCGCCGTTATACTCCACAGCGACTAGGCGGGGATTTAAGCCTAAGTGTTCTAGAAGTTGCGGAAGCTGAGTTTGCAGAGGGCAGGTACGGGTTTCACCATTCACTTGAAGAGTAATGCGATCGCTTGTGTTAGACATGAGATTGAGTGACACGGGCTTCGAGGCTACGGAGAGTTTGCTGTCGCGTGAGTTGAGACAGGAAGTATTGCGTAATTAGGGTGGGTTGCTCAGCTTGCATGATGGCACGTACAATTGCCACTCGCCCAGCACCAGCCCCTAGAACCTCGTTAATATTACTCGGATCGATGCCTCCGATCGCAAACCAGGGTATGGTGGCCTGCTTAGCGGCATATTGCACATATTCCAAACCCGCCGCGGCTTTACCTTCTTTGGTGGGCGTCTCATAAATCGGCCCCACACCGATATAGTCTGCACCTTCATCGATCGCACGTCGCATTTCCTCCGGATTTGTGGTAGAGCGACCAATTAGGCGCTGGGAACCCAGTAGCTGTCGCGCCAGTGCGATCGGAATATCCTGTTGCCCTAAATGCACACCATCCGCATCCACCGCCAAGGCTAAATCGACCCGGTCGTTCATGATAAACAACGCCCCGTAGTGATGGCACATCTGGCATAGTTTCTGAGCATAGGAGAGTCTCACCGTATCGTCTGCGGTTTTTTCTCGGTACTGTACTAGGGTGAGTCCGCCTTGCAGCGCTGCTTCTACCGTGGTAAATAGCTGTTCTGAAGTGGATGTCACCAGGTAAAGATGCGATCGCTCCAAGAGTTGATGACGCCGATAGGCCAGCAAATTGCTCTCCAATGTATAAACTCGGTAGCGCATCTGCTTAAAGACTGCACCCATCTCTGGGTGATAAAGCTTGCCGTATTCTTCCAACACCCGCAGCGCTTCTTCCACCCGGCAAAGATTGGCCTGCAAAAGCTGCTCAATGCTGGAGCGCTGTTCTTCCTTCGGATGAGTCAAATCAGTGCCAGGGTCTTGTGGAGTATCCCGTGATGCCCGAATTTCTTGAGTATGCCAGCTAGCTAATTCCTGGCGCATTTGCTTGCATTCGTTTGCCAGTGAGCCGCTATTGAGACCAAAACGGCACCACTCTTCAATAATTCGCAAGCCTTCTCTCGCTCGGTCTAAATTGGCGTCTAAAATCCGGCAAATAGCTGGCTCTTGCCATCTACGACCGCTGTATTGAGCGCTCATCGCGAACTTCACTCCATTATTTGTAATCGTAACAGGGCTTCTTTAAAAGATTCTGACCGGATTGGTTTGCCCGTCAACGCCAGAGCGGATGAACCTCCTTAGATAGACTGGTACCACTGATAATGATCTTGAACTCGTCATGTTATACAGCAAGAGAAAAAAAGGTGACGGCAAATAATAAGTTTTATCTTACTCGCCGAGAAGACCCCAGGTGAAGTGTACCGTGGGGCATACTCACTAAAGCTCTGCTGGGAACTTACGCTTGGGGAGACTTGCCCAATAAGAGCGGTTGGAGCAATCCTGCTGTCTAACGGCGAGTTGATGAACCAAGAATCCCCGTATCTTAGCGAAGCGAGGCGTTAGCCTAGCGTAGGGAAATGCGGGGAGTGTCAACCTATCCTCAAGTCGGTTAACCTTTATCGATTTAGGTCGATAAAAGACAAATTGCCTCGCCACTGCACAGATGGTTCTCACTTGTCATGGAGTTAATCATTTTGATCGGTCTGCAAGCTTCGGGGAAGAGTACCTTCTTCCGCCAGTATTGGGCGGCAACCCACGAACTCGTCAGTAAAGACCTGATGCGGAACAATAAAAATCGTGCCAGAAGGCAGGCACAGCTCGTTGAAGCGGCACTACAAGCAGGTCGTTCCGTCGTAGTTGACAATACAAACCCAACGGTTGAGGAACGAGCCTCACTCATTGAACTAGGCAAGCTATACGGTGCTCAGCTTTTGGGATATTACTTTCAATCCAAAGTCAGTGATTGTCTTAGACGCAACCAGAAACGCACGGGTAAGGCGAGAGTGCCAGACGTAGGAATTTACGCCACAAATCATAAGTTAGTCCGCCCTTCTTATGCAGAAGGCTTCCATCAACTGCTTTATGTAAAGATGGCGGAGAACTCGGCTTTTGAGATTTTTGCCTGGACTGAAACGGATGGATAGCGATCGCTTTGAACAAAAAATGCGTTCCTTGGAGTACTTCCACTCCCTACGCCTCTTGCCTGGTGCTTGGGTCGTGATTCGTGTGGATGGTCGTGGGTTCTCGCGCTTTACGGATTGACACTCTCCGCCCTATAAGGACGGAGATTCTTTCATCACGGGGAGCGCAACCGCTTTACCCTCAGAAAGCATCTTGACCGTGTGTCCCACGGCTGCAAGTCCCCTGACGAGAACTACTTGAGCGGCTGCAACATCCCTGTCTGTTGTATAGCCGCAATGTTCGCAGGAATGAACCCGCTCAGACAGCTCTTTTTTACCCGTTTCAACCAAGCAATTAGGGCATATCTGACTGGTTTTCTTGCTGCCTACCTTCAGGAAAAACACTCCACGCTTACGGCAACACTGCTCTAATACTTGGAAGAACTGACCCCAACCAGCATCTAGACAGTGCTTCCCTAAGAAGCCACGCGCCAGACCTTTGAGGTTCAAATCTTCTACAAATATCATCCCTGCCCAATCGCAGAGATTATGCGCCAATAGCCAGTAGTAATTCTTCCTCGTGTTCGCAATTCGTTCGTGTAATTTACTAACCTTCACTTGCGCTTTCTTCCGGTTATTTGAACCTCTGACCTTCCTTGATACTCTTTGTTGCAGCAATTTAAGCTTGCCTTCGAGCTTCTTGAAAGGTCGTGGATTCGGAAACAATTTGCCGTTAGAAACCGCAGCAAAGTGACTAATCCCCACATCAATTCCAATCGCCTCACCATGCGGCATGACATCTGGGATTTGTGCATCCCATTGCAACGCCAGCATGGCATACCAGCCACTAGCTTTGGCGACGATGCGTAACTGCTTCAACGTGGCTCCATTGGGGATGGAACGCGACTGGCGAAACTTAACCCAACCAATCTTTGGTAGCTTAACCGCGCCATTTTGAATAGGGTTAACTCCCATCTGTGGAAACACAAATGAGCGCATTGCCCCTACTTTCTTGAAGCGGGGGAAACCAGTCGAGAGCTCCCACATACTGACAAATGCCTGTTCAAGGCGCTTTAAGGTTTGCTGTAAAACGTGAACTTGAACGGCGTTTAATGCAGGAATTCGACGCCTAGCTTCGGTTAACCCTTTACACTGACTGGCGTAGGTTGGTCTTTTGCTGTCAGCTGGGATGATGTATTCAGACTGGAGGGAGCAAGCGTTTATCTGACAACTACGAGACTTAAACCAATCTTTGCGCTCGGCAAGCGCATAGTTGTAAACACGTCGGCACTGCTCTAGCCAATCTTCAAAAATGGCTATCTGTGCTTGAGTGGGTTTAAGTTTGAACTCGTAAGTTAGCGTAAACACTTATATCACCTTCTTAGTTCTAAGATAGCATTCTTGAACTATCGATGGTACGTTTTATCAAGCCATCTCGGAAATAAAAGCCGTCCTAGAAGGACAGGGGAGCAATAGTTACGCAGCTTGTATCCCATTAGTTTTGGTCACGATTTGAGAATGTGTAATTTCCTCAGAAGCTGAGTTCAATTTTTGACGGAGAAGGAAAAAAATCTGTAGTAAACCATTAGGCGACCTGAGTACGGGTTGAGCATGACATTTGGCTTGCCAAGATAGCAATGCCAAAATTGAAGCATTGGTGTAAGGGCGCATCTACTAACTCTCGCTGCTCACACCATTCCTATGCGCGTTCAATGCAAACTAATTTAGAGATTGATTTACTCGATCAACTAATTGACTTGCTCCAAGCTTGTTTTTCAGTTGACGAAGCAGACACAGCACTCAAACCATTAATGCAACAACTCTTCCCCCAGGAGGTTGGCGCAATTTATGTCATCAGTTCCTCACAAAACCTGGTGGAAGCGATCGCAAATTGGGGTGCTTTACCCTTGACGAGCGATCCCATCTTCACCCCGGATGAATGCCTCTCCCTACAGCGAGGACAAGCCCATTTGGTAGAAGACACCCATCACGGTTTACTTTGTCAACATGTTCGACCCGACTCTTTGGCTGTTGAAACCTTGTGCATACCCATGATGGCGCATGGGGAAACCTTGGGAGTTTTATATATTGGTTCACTTTATCGGGGACGTATCACCGAAATTAAACCGTTAGCCGAGACGGTGGCAAAACACATCAGTTTGGCGCTAGCTAACCTGAAACTTCGGGATACCCTCAATCACCTCAGACTGCGTGACCCACTCACCAAGCTCTACAATCGACGTTACCTAGAAGAATCCTTGGAACGAGAAATCCAACGGTCTGTTCGTCAGAGACTTTCTTTAGGTCTTATCCTGCTCCATATTGATTGCTTCGAGGACTTCAACAACCGATTGGGTCATGCCGCCGGTGATTTACTGTTGCGAGAAATGGGTCTATTTTTGCCCAGCCAAATTCGCGAGAGTGACTTAGCTTGCCGTTACCGGGGTGAAGAGTTCCTTCTCCTGCTGCCGGAAGCGTCTTTAGAAACGACTCAACAACAAGCTGAACAATTGCGGCAGAACATCAAGCGATTAAATTTTGAATATCAAGGTCAACCCCTTGGTACCCTGACAATTTCGGGTGGGGTAGTGAGTCTCTCTGAGCATGGCTTAACGGCTAAGACTTTACTCCAGGCGGTGAATGCAGCCTTGAGGCAGGCTAAAGAACAAGGATGCGATCGCATTGTAACCCTCCCCTCCTAGATTTGAAGACGTGGTAGGTAAGCTGTTCAACGTCTAATTGGCCTAGTCGAGACGGGCAATATGCCCATCCCACAAGAAATCTGCATAGTGATTCCGTTGCAAGTTAAACAACAGCTTACCGAGTTTCTCCTTGATCCTTCATTCTTTACACTTAGACTTCTTCAGAATTTCTTTAGATAAAAATCCTTACCCATCCCCCCAGAGGGGATGCTAACCTAAGGGATAGACGGGGTGCCTCTGACAACAATACGGATGCACCCTAGCTAATTGAACTCGAATCTATTGGTAGGTACGTGACGTGGTTGCCACTCCTGAAAAACCTCAACAAATAACATCCCCTCGCACGGGCGGTAATGATCGAGTTGCTGTCTTACTCATGGGCTATGGCGAAGTCGAAAGCTACGAAGATTTCGCCAACTACAATGAACAAGCTTTAAACTTACTCACTGCCAAATTTGCCCCCGTCCCCACTTGGGTTTACCCTCCACTGGCAAAACTTCTGGCAATGTTCGACTTGCACGAGTGGGGACACACCCACGATAATTTTATCTCTCCCCATAATAAAATCTTTGAACAGCAACGCGCAGGGATTGAGAAGCACTTGCAGGAAAAATGGGGCGAACGAGTCCAAGTCTTCAAAATCTATAACTTCTGCGCCCCCTTCCTCGCTGAGCAAGTCCTCGCGGATATCAAAGCCCAAGGCTTTGATAAGCTGCTAATCTATCCTCTGTTAGTGGTCGATTCTATCTTCACTAGCGGTATTGCTGTTGAACAAGTTAACCAAGCTCTGACTAAGCTGACGGATGGCGGTGAACACTGGGTTAAAGGACAGCGTTACATCCCTTCTTTCTACAACGAACCAGACTACATTGACTTACTCGCCCGACTGGTTGAGGAAAAAATCGCTAAAGATTTAGCCGTAGCGCACTTGCCTTCCCAAACAGGTATTGTGTTGATGAATCACGGTTGTCCTCATAAGGCTAAAGGCTTTACCTCTGGCATCTTGGAAAGTGAGGCACTTTATGAGCGAGTCCGAGAAAAGCTACTTTACAAGTATCCTTTAATCTCAGTGGGTTGGCTCAACCATCAAACGCCCTTAATTGAATGGACTCAGCCGAATGTTGAGTTAGCCGCTAAGAACCTGATTGGTTTGGGTGCTACCGCCCTTGTGATGATGCCGATTGGCTTTGCCACAGAAAATCATGAAACGATATTGGATGTGCATCACATTGTCCATAATCTAAAACGCACAAGTCCTCACGTTACTTACGTTGAGATGCCCTGCGTTAACGATCATCCTGACTTCTTAAGGATGGTGGCCCAATGGGCAAATCCTCAGATTGAGGCGCTGTTATCAGAAACCGCACTAGCGGTTAATCCCCAGTTGGCGGCGGTGCAGGCATCTCACCACCATCATCATGATCATGATCACCATCACCATCATGAGGGGCATACCCATTCGGCTCATTCCCATGATCATTAAGAACATAGCTGATTAAGGCTAATTTTCAATAATTTGAAAGGCGTTGAATCTTACAGCCAGTAGTTTCAGTTACCTGGCTAGAAGGAGGTTCAACGTTTTTGTTTAATTTTGACAGTTATGGAGGTATAGCAGAGGGCAGAAGGCAGAAGGCAGAAGGCAGAAGGGAAAAGATTGACGGGTCTTGGTTTCAGTATTTGCCTTTGTCCTAACCTTTATGGCGACAGCTATATATCCAAGCAACTCCGCTTGGCTTTAAGCCTTACAGATGATATAGCTATCGCAGCCCAGGCTTCACTCATCTGAGCAGCTACAATTTTGCTGTATTGGTGAATTTACAAAGAATGGCAGATATTCAAATCGAGATACAAGGACAAGACGCGATCACACCAACAGAAGAACTCTTCTCAATTTCTGGGTTATCAGGAAGTTGGGACACTGAGGGTGAAGCGGATAAAGAGGGCACTCTAATCACAATTGGTACTATTGTCGCCATAGTTGGGGGCACAGTTGCGATCGCTGAGCAAATTCGCAAGTGGTACAAGGAATATAAACAAGGCAAGTCTGGGAAAAAGATTGAGAAGGTACTGATTCAGGGGCGCAACGGTAGGCGATTGCTGCTGGAGAATACCACACTGGAGCAAATCAAGCAAATTCTAGACGACCAGTGAAGCGGTAAACGTGAAGACGCTCCACCTCGACCTCAAGCCCGTCGCGGATAATTACGCACAGCTACGTTTCTTTTTTGATAATCCAAATGATTATCAGTCGCGATCGCTCCCTCTTTCAGACATCGCAGACCTGATTCAGTTAGCAGAACAAGACTACTACGTTCGCTTGGCTGTTGATTATACCATAACTGGGCAAAAGCTGTACAACTGGTTAGATGGAAGCGATCGCCTTCTCTCTCGGACAATGCAGCAGCATCCGGGGGAAAGCTTGATTTTAGCGATCGCAGCAGGGGAAAGTCTTGCCCATCTGCCTTGGGAAGTGCTGCACGATGGCAATAACTTTCTCGTGGCCCGAGTGCCTGCGGTGGTTCCGGTGCGATGGGTATCATCCAATACGAAGAAATTATACCTTGAGGGAGAACCCGCCAATCGGGCGCTGAATATCTTATTTATGGCAACCTCTCCTTTGGGAGTGGAACCTGTACTGGAATTTGAGGCAGAGGAAGGGCGGATACTGGAGGCGACAGCGCGGCAACCGTTGGCGCTGGTGGTGGAAGAAAGCGGCAGTTTGACGGAGTTGGGTTATTTAATTGACGATTACGACAAGGGATTTTTTGATGTATTGCATTTGACGGGACATGCCACGATTACCGAAAACGGGGAACCTCGGTTCTATACGGAAACGGAAACGGGGGAATGTTACCTTGCTAGTGCGGTGGATATCGCCAAGTCGTTGAAATCCCGCTTACCGCAACTGATTTTCCTGTCTGGTTGTCGCACAGGGCAAGGGGGGCAGTTGGGGGCAGTGCCTTCGCTGGCAGAGGGGTTGCTGAAGTTGGGGGCTAAGGCGGTTTTGGGTTGGGGGCAGACGGTATTAGATACGGATGCGACTGCTGCTGCTGCGGTGTTGTATGGGGAGTTGGCGGAGTCATCTACGCTAATCAGGGAAAAGTCGAGCAAGCCCTTGACCTATATCAACAGGTTCTCGAAACAGCAGAAAGCATCGGTGATGTTCGGGGCAAAGCAGCGGCGTTGGCAAATCTAGGGCAGTTGTTGGCAGACGAGAAAGGAGACTTTGACAAAGCACTGGATTATTTGCTGCAATCTCTGGAGATATTGCAGCGTCTCCAATCCCCCGATACTGAGACAGTGCGGGAAGCGCTCGCCAGAGTGCAACAGATGAGAGACGACATCCAGTAAAAGCGATCGCATAGTAGTATTACCAGCAACCTCCAACAGACGCTTTTATGGCTCAGACTATTGCGATTGAGAAGAACATCACCACTCTTAACCAGCTACAAGCCAGGTTCAATCTCAGGCGTAGCGACAATGACCAATTCTTCACTGAATGGTTCAATGGTCTAAGCGAACCCAGTGACTCAGAAAAGCAAGCTCTCGACGGGATTAAACAACAATACTTTTATCAGAGAGCAGATGGCCCCTTAGCAGAAGGCGCTGTCAAAATGGTAGTGCTGGCTAAACTTCTTGATTTAGCTGGATTCTATGACCCTCCCTTCCGGTTTCGCACAGAAACAAGTGTTGAGATAGCCATTGAAGATCGGGATGAAATCTTGCGGGGACGTATTGATGCCCTAGTTATACAGGAACAGTTCTGGGTTCTCGTCATTGAATCGAAGCGTACAACCTTCTCTACAGATGTGGCGTTACCGCAAGCTTTAGCCTACATGATGGCTAACCCTAACCCAGAGCGACCCATTTTTGGATTAGTCACCAATGGCAGTCATTTTATCTTTATTAAGTTGGTTCAATCTAGAGAGCCACAATATGACCTCTCTGATGAGTTCTCTCTCTACCAACGTCACAACCAACTCTACAATATTTTGCAGATTCTCAAACGCATTGGGCAGGTAATGACAGAGGTATGAATTGTATTTTGGTGCAAAAGCCAAGCCTGTTATTGGAGTGAGTCCCTACAGATTTACTTCCCCATCTAGATGCTACGGACAAAATCTAAAAATTCCCCAACTCTCTGGAACGATATCATCCAAGTAGGGACTCACTTGAAGTGATTAGATCCGTAAAACAACCGTGAACCTCCGCGATATACCCGTCCTTTTTGACCAATAACTCAGTTTTTAGGACAGGAGTTCATTCCTTCAATCAGCCTTAAAGGTCGCTTAAACCCTTGTCAGTACATTGCTCGATTCGTCACGAACGTTGGGCGAAATCTCGTGTTCAGAGATTTCTACTGACTGGACTGGCATCCAGTTACTTGTCACATCTTCTACAAACGTTTTCTTGTTTATTTGTGCGTCATCAACCACCTCGACTTTGAGTGTTGCTAAATAAGCGTTGTCAATCATTTCATGCCCATAGGCAACAACCTGCCCGATTTTGCCTGTTGTTTTGTGAAGTGCGTAGTCGCCAATATTCAACATGGTATTCATGAGTAGTGTTACGACTGGTCTCAAAAAGCATAGTTCAGTAACACTGTCAAGGTCAAGCAATGATTATTAATTAAAAATGTGATAGGATTATAATTTGGCAAAAATTGCTCAGAAATTTGGTATCCAATTCCAATCTATCTACCTAATGCAAGAAGGCAGAAGGCAGAAGGCAGAAGGCAGAAGGCAGAAGGCAAGAAAGTTTGTACAGTAAGCTGTTTAACCTTTTTCAACTGGATAGTTATTTATGCCAGCCTGGTCTAAACGGGCGGTTAGAAATCGGTGTTTGGGAGAAACCATTTCTTAAGATAGATGCAATCATCAAAGAATTAGAAAATTTCATTAATACTTAAGCGATCTCGCCGACCATGAATACTTCTCTAAGATACCCATAGAGACCGAGTTTAATTGTCATAGAAATTTGACATTGAATAGGGGCAAGGTATTTCCCTAGCCCCTAAAATCCTGAACTCTTGACGATTGCTCTTTGGCAGCTTGAAGTTAGGGAATCCCTCCAAGTTTGCGGGTATTTTCAACTAAACTTTGAGCAAACTGATCGAAGCGCTGCGAGAGTTTTTCGTCCAAAATTTTGCCATCTTCACCAAACGCCTTCCAGGATTGACCAATTGCAATTTGCTCTGGAATTACCCAGGCATGTACCCAACGCATGATCACCCGTAGGTCATTCAGGGCATTACTGTTATGCTGACCGCCCAATACACTAATCAAACCCGTGACTTTGCCCGACATCTGATCAAAACTCATCAAATCCAGGGCATTTTTCAAAACCCCACTGACGCTACCGTGATATTCTGGAGAAGCCAGAATCAAAGCATCCGCTTCCTGAACCGTTTCACGTAATCGAATCACATCTGGATAGCCTGGATAATCATTGCCACCCGTACAAAAGGGGAGTTGCATCTGGCGTAGGTCAAGTATTTCGGTAGAGGCTCCTAACGCTTGCACGCGCTGGATTGCTAGAGCTAGCGCAAGATAACTTGTAGAGTCAGATCGCAAACTACCGCCAATTCCAACAATTTTCACCATGTTAATAACACTCTTTACTCAAACATCTAAAATAATCGGCTTAATCTAGTCACTAAGTCTGCTAAATTCCTCTCACTATAGAGATAAATATAAATTTCGGGAGTAGGGGATACACCTCAAAGGTTCAGAATTTAAAATGAAGTCATTTCGACTACGTTTAATATAATGAATTTAGCTCAACCTCGTCAAACAGAGCTTATACTAACCCGCACAGACCCTGTACAACCGTGAAGATCAGTCAACCCAAGGCAGATACGGCGAGAATTGAGAAAGTTAAACTAGAAATTGGAAAGAGACTTCAACTGAAAGGTAACGCCGGTTTACACAGGAGTTGAGTTAAGGCAAGACGCACAAGGAAATTGTGATGAAAGACAGTTCCTGGATGAGGGCATGGATGGGACATAAACCAGCAAGAAGTTTGGCAAAGGAACAGGGGACACGCGAGTGTGTTTCGACCAACCACAAGCAAAAGGCCGCGACCGTCAACTTCTGGCGTCTTGCGGCTAGTGTACTCCTGATTCAAGGGGTTGTGTTAGGCACCCCAGTCCAAGCACAGCAAACAGAACAAAAATCGCTCAAATATGGGGAATTGTTGGAGAAAATTGACCAAGACGAAGTCACGCGAGTCCAACTTGACCCAGGGACGAGGACGGCAAAAGTCAGGCTGCTAGGGCAAAAAAAGACCGACCCCCCCTTAGAAGTGGATCTACTCGATCAAAATCCAGAACTGATTGAGAAACTCCGTGAAAAAAAAGTTGAGCTGGATGTTGAAGCCACGACCGATAACTCAGCAGCTCTAGGGCTTGTCGCTAACTTGTTTTTACTCTTATTGTTACTGGCAGGGTTAATGATGATCCTGCGTCGCTCGAATAGCAGTTCGGGGCAAGCCTTGAACTTCGGGAAATCGAGGGCGAGGTTCCAGATGGAAGCGAAAACCGGCGTGATGTTCAATGATGTCGCCGGTATTGAAGAGGCCAAAGAAGAACTGCAAGAGGTCGTTACCTTCCTCAAACAACCCGAACGGTTCACGGCGATTGGGGCAAAAATTCCCAAGGGAGTGCTGCTGGTGGGACCTCCAGGTACAGGAAAAACCCTCTTGGCAAAAGCGATAGCCGGAGAAGCGGGAGTTCCTTTCTTTAGCATTTCGGGGAGTGAATTTGTCGAGATGTTTGTGGGTGTGGGGGCTTCTCGCGTCCGCGACTTGTTCAAAAAAGCCAAAGAAAACGCCCCCTGCCTCATCTTTATTGATGAAATTGATGCAGTCGGTAGACAGCGGGGTGCGGGGATTGGGGGTGGTAACGACGAGAGAGAGCAAACCCTCAACCAGTTGCTCACGGAAATGGACGGCTTTGAGGGAAATACAGGGATTATCATCATCGCCGCCACCAACAGACCGGATGTCCTCGATGCCGCCTTGTTGCGCCCCGGACGCTTTGATCGGCAAGTGATTGTGGATGCCCCCGACCTCAAAGGACGGCTGGGTATCTTGGAAGTCCACGCCCGCAACAAAAAGATCGACCCTGACGTTTCCCTAGAAGCGATCGCACGTCGTACCCCTGGCTTTACAGGCGCTGACTTAGCTAATTTGCTCAACGAAGCCGCGATTCTCACCGCCCGACGCCGTAAAGAGGCGGTGACGATGCTAGAGATTAATGACGCCATTGACCGGGTTGTAGCAGGGATGGAAGGCACCCCACTGGTGGATAGCAAGAGTAAACGCTTGATTGCCTACCACGAAGTTGGACATGCGGTGATCGGTGCCCTCTTGCCCAACCATGACCCCGTACAGAAGGTTACCCTGATTCCTCGTGGACAAGCTCGTGGACTCACTTGGTTTACTCCCAGTGAAGAACAAGGTTTATTGTCTCGCTCTCAGATCTGCGATCGGATCACAGCCGCTTTAGGTGGCAGAGCAGCAGAAGAAGAAATCTTTGGTGACGCCGAAGTGACAACCGGGGCAGGTGGTGATTTGCAAACGGTGACCTCCTTGGCACGGCAGATGGTGACCCGCTTTGGCATGAGCGATTTAGGCCCTCTGTCCTTGGAAGAACAAGGGAACGAAGTCTTTCTCGGTGGCTGGATGTCCACGCGCTCAGAATACTCTGAGAAGATTTCCGCCAAGATTGATTCACAAGTCGAGCAAATTGTCAAAAAGTGCCACGAGCAAGCTCGCCAAATCATCCGCGAAAATCGCGTAGTTATTGACTACTTAGTTGAGCTGTTAATTGAAAAAGAAACAATTGACGGCGACCAGTTGCTTGAAATTATGAATGAACACAAGCAATTGGACGGAGAAAAGCTGGTAGTTTCTGGATGATGGAAAAGGGAAAGATAAAGGCAATATCTTTCCCTTTTTCTTTTCCATCGCTATTGTCTTAACCAAACAATTTATCCCAGGTTTGTGGCCCCACAATACCATCCGCCGTTAAGCCTTGCTGTTTCTGAAACACCTCAATAGCCGTGGCTGTCACGACGCCATAGACCCCATCTACCTCAACTTTGAGTCGATGTTGAAGGTATTTAACCGTGGTGCCTGCGGCGTGATTTTCTCTGAGTACAGGCTTCGCTAATATCTGATCGATCGCTTGCCATGTAGTCGGCCCAGCAATTCCATTTTCAGTAATACCGACCATTCGTTGAAAGTTTCGGATAGCAGCTTTAGTTTCATTATCCAAAGAGCCATCTTCTACCAACGATTTACCGTTATCATCTCTAATTTTTAATCGATTTAAGGCTTTCTGTAGGTCTAGAATTGTTTTCTTTTCAGCCTCATCTGGATTCGGCGCAGTTTGTCCGGTTAATCCTTTAACAATGGCATCGGATAGAGCATCAGGATTGTACCGCTTCATATCGGTTTGAGAATCGCAAAAACAGCATTCAACCAGAATAGCTGGCATATTTGTATTGCTGATAGCATACAAATGCAACCCATTTTTAACCCCTCGATTGAAGTAGCCCAGCTTTACGATATTCTCTAAAACAGACTGAGCAATCCGTCTGCCCGTATCACTGGCTGTAAAAATTTCTGTTCCATTCACTTGCCCATTAAATGAGTTAAAGTGAATCGAAACAAAAATATCCACTCGATTGGAGTTCGCGATATTGCATCGCTGCTGAAGAGAATGGCCGACACTACTAGCACGACTTGGTTTACAGTCAATCACTTGATGACCGAGCAATTTTAACTTGGAGATAACGCGTGTCCCGACCTCCATTGTTAGCTTATCTTCCTGCCGAATGCCGTTGGCTCCAGTGTCGGGAGGACAGTTATGACCGATATCTATTCCGTATTTCATTGAAATTACCGTTAAATTTCTAGAGGCTTTGAACCGTTGTGGTTCAGTTCAGTTTGTTAGAGAAAATAAATGTTTCTCTGACAATCTTTACACAATTCAGCGTTCTGCCTGGATAGCACTCAATTCAGAGACAATATTTCCCAAATCGAACAGTGAAATTAATCCCGTTGATTTTTGTACTTTGCCACCGCACCACTGTTAGATTGTTGGTTGTACATAGCCCGAAGAACTAAGGCTGGATCAACATATTGGTTAGCATATTTCATCCCCCAATGTAGATGAGGGCCAGTTGTACGACCGGTCATTCCCACTCGACCTATTCTGGCTCCCGATGGCACCCGTTGACCTTCCCAGATTTGAAGACCACCGCTATGATCAATCAAATAACGACGACCCTCGGCAGTTTCAACATGTCCTTTCATATGACAGTAGACATGCGTCCACTCTCCGGATTGAATTTTAATTGAGGTGCCGCAGGCCGTATGATCGGAAAGTTCAATAACCTGACCCGTCCACCAACTGCGGATATAGCTTCCTTCCGGAGCGGCGATATCTAAGCCTCGATGCAATTCCCATCCTGCGCCTCCTGTGGCAGAGCGTCGGTAGCCAAAACCAGAGGTGTAAGCTTGAAAGTTTTCGACAGGAAAAGAACCCCCTTGCCAGGAATTGATACTCGCTACCTGGATTGCACGCGCTTCTGAGGCTCTCACCTGATCTTTGTACAGCCCTCCTAGTGTAATCACACTGATGAGACTCAGCACAGCCAAAAGTAGCAAGCGTCGATTTGCTCTCTTGCTGTTTGGTCTCTGGTAAGGCTTAGATACTTGCTGCATTTGTTTACTTCTCTACTGCTTGATGAATTAATCAGTGGGGTAACTCGCACGCAAGAATGTAGTAACTATTCTTCACATTTTGAGTTCGTGGCAGATTTCCTAGAGTAGCTGACACCCGATGCAATACTTGAAACTGCCTCTACTGTTTTTGGGAGTTGTGAAAGTTCAGTGGATAGGCTTTTACCGTCACGAATTAATTCTTCGCAGGATCTTAATCTCTAAGAATCTGCCTTGTCATCCTTTTGCTCCGAATTGTGAGGTTGAGGAGTTGTGAGGAAGACGCTTCTTCAGGGAAGACGCTCAAAGCAGCGGAGGGTTCCAAAAAATCCCTATAACCCAAAATTCACACCTTTTTGGTATTTCTTCAAATCTGTACTTTTGTTAAGATACCTGAATCGTTGTAAATTTCCTGATCTCCACCCTCGTTCTACCCATGCTGACTAATATTTTTCCCTTTAAGTTCACCCTGGATGCTACGTTAATTGCGGGTTCCTCCTTGTGGGCACTAGCACTGTATTTAAGCTTCTCATCCTTCAGCCAATGGTTGATCGAGCAACTCAATCGCTGGTTCACCGTTGCTCAAGCCTCCCTTTACGCCTCAACTAAGGAAATTGAAAACATTCGTCAGGGTAGAGAAGCTCAAAATGCTTTGTATGCCTCAATTTTCAGTATCGTACCGTTTTTAATGGCGGGAGGTTTGTGTAATTGGGGTGTTGAACTCAGTCTCGGTCGCAGTTGGGCGATTAGTATGGGGATTCTGGCTTGTATCGGTTGTGGTGTTTATGAATTAGGGCGTCGGGATGGGCAGTCGAATTAGGGGTTAGTCTAGGGAGAGGTTAAAAGTTGACAAGTTGAAAGTTAGATAGAAAACCTTCAACCTTCAATCCTGATCAAGTTCTTCCCGAACCAGTTGAGCGAGTTTCTCTGCTGCCCCTGGTTGCCCCCGAACAGTACGAAGGCGCGATCGCATCTCCTCTAACTTTTCTGGATGCTCTAAATAATCAATTACAAATTGTGCAACCTCAATCGGCTGAACTGCTCCAAATAATTCCGGCACAATCTCTGCTTTAGCCCAAATATTAGGCCATGAAAATAACCGCTTCTGGCGCAAAATTTGTTGAATCATAATTACATTAATTATCCTGATTAAACCAGACCCAATTCCAGGCAAGCGAGCTAAAATTCCCAGCAACCCATCCCAAGCACGCATGGCATCGAGTTGTTGGGTGGGGAGCAAGACAATCATGGGCACGGCTAAAGAACCTAACTCTGCCGTATTTGCTCCCACCGTCGTCAGACACAGGTGACACTGAGACAATAAATCATAAGCGGGAAACTTTCGCCAAAGTTCGATACACAAACCACTGGGTGTTTCGAGCCATGCTTTATCCTGAGTATCAGGATTTGGAAAAATCAGTTTAGCCTCGCCCCATCCCAACTGTTGAATCAGGGGATTTTGTTGCGGGTTGGCAAAACGAGCAAGGGTTGAAAAATCCAACGTTGGAGCAACAGGAATGACAAAGCGAGTTTGAGGTCGTTGTGCGTGGATAAATTGGGCGATCGCTAAGCTCAAAGGTACGCCCTGCATAAGTTTGGCGGGTTTTGACCCAGGTAGCAATCCGATGAGTTCAGTGGAAGGTTGAAGGTTAGAAGGCAAGTCTGAAGTTTCAACCTGCAACCTACTAATCTGTAATCCTACATCTGCCATCAAATCCCCAACGACTGTAAATTTGTCGTTGTAGTGTTTGGGGACTGTGGCAATAATTTCTGGTTTCATGACGCCGAAGCGATCGATCCAACGATGCCACCGCGCCTCCCATTCGGCATAGATAACGGTACGGTACCCCAATCGCTTGCCAATCAGCACAGGGAAAATCTGGTCGCCGCCTAAGAAGACAACCACACCTTTGTCGCGCCAGTCCCAGTTTTGGGCTGTTTTTCCCGACAGCAAAAAAGGAAAGAAATGCTCGGCACTCTGAACTCGGTCTACTTCAGGATAAGATTGTGCGATCGCCGATTCTTTCCCCGTCCCATTGGCACAAGGGGACAGAACCACGGAGATGCGGACTAACAAGCGGTCATCTCCTAGCTGTTGGCGTAAGGCTTTGACCACAGGACGCACCCAGGTTGTCACCTCACCGGGGCCATTTGAGAGAATTAAAATGTCTGCCGCTTGCATCGTTAGGAATTAGGTGTCGTTAACCACTTTTTTTTAATGTACGGCTCAACTCATACACCAACTTATACATTACGTATACGTTTAAGCAAATATGGCTCAAGGAAACTGAAAACAGAGCAAAGAAATACACGCTCAGAGTTTTCGTTGACAAGGACACTACCACCGTGAATCGCTTCTTGAGTCTATCAGCTATTTTGTCCACTGCGGCTATTTTTTCTGTGCCAACAATCGCTGGTGCGGTTCCCTTAGAATCTATCTATTCAGCGGCTACAAAAGATTCTAATCCTGTCTGCTACATGGAACAGCCGAGTGGCTCGATGCTAGATTTAACAGGGCTTTGTACTTCTATGGGTCAACCTATTCGTTCTTCTAGCGCGTCTAATCGCTCTAGTTTTTATAGCAACGAAGGTGACACTAGTGGAACGAATGTATTTGTCGGTGTCACCCAGTCCAATTCACGTTCAAATAATTCATCTGAAGAATCCGCTAGTACATCTATAGGAGCAGCTAGACTTAACGCTAACGAAAAAATCTTTGGTAACACAAGATTTGGTGCCTCAAACTATGACGGGGCTGCTAACTGTAGTACTCCAGATGACACAATGGCTAATGGCAGGCGCTGTGGTGCTAGAGCGGCTAGTGTACGTGTAGGCGGAGAATGATGAGAAGATTGCCTCTGTTCCCCTAACTTATTATCCATAGATAAAACACGTCCGCTTTGGAGATTGCCAGGGCGGCTTTTTGTTGGGCTTGTTTGATTAGCCTTGCCATACTAAAGAAGATACTCTTACAAGACGGCACCGAACAGAGGTTGAACGAGAGGCATATGTTCAAAAAAATTAAGGAGAGAGTGTTCGCTTTTTTTGCCCCATCCCCAACTGACAACTCCAATCAAACAGCCGCCCAAGAGCGGCGTTATGACGCTTTAATACAATTTGCTCAAGCGGGTTTTACCCTGTTGATCGGTTTTTGGATTGCACCTCTGTTCTATGAACAGGCCATCTTGGTTATGGTTGCAGCTGGAGTCTGTTCCGTGCCGTTTGTAATCCAGGGATTTAAACTCTTGTTGTCATACACTCCAGAGATTAAGACTACGACAACGACTCCCTCCCCCAGTTCAGTTGTTCAAAATCGTAGAGCGTCCAAACTGCCTAGTTCGGCACGTCGGAACGTTAGAATGCAACAAACGCCACATGCAGTCGCGCCGAACAATCAAAGCGAAGATGCGATCGACATCCTGTTAAGCGATTTGCAGCAGCACGGATGGAAGATGACTTACAATTTACCGATTCCTAACCTAGGGGAAGTGGATGTTTTTTTGCAATCTCCTAATAATAATCACTTTATTGTTAGTTTTCAGTCTTATCGAGGTGAGGTGTTTTTTGATGAGGGTATATTGAAGCGCCGGGATTGGAAAGGAGTTTCTCACTTTGAGCAAGATTTCCTTCAGCAAATGATGGCGCAAGCCTTGGCAGTTCAGACTATGAAGCGGTTACGCAGTGTCACACCGCTCCTCTGTTTTTCTGAATCAACATTAAGCATTGAAACGGTGAATAATAAAGCACTAGATGTTTATGTTGTCAAGAAAGAATCGTTGTTACGCAAGCTTTTGAGATTAGATAGAGGCTAGCTCAGGTGTGAGTAAGGAATGCTTCGTCTACAATTAGCACCGATTCCATTTTTTTCAACTTTTGAGTCATCCTATTTTCTGGAGGGTTAGGTCGCAAACTCTATTTTCTGTGGTTTTTCTGTAATTCCATGTTGATAATGAGGGACTCTATTCGATTTTTGCCACAAGGTTCAGCACTTTCGCAATCATTAACGGAAACTCTTTTATAAGAGAGGCGTACTTTCTGATTTAAGAATCTATTTGGGTTTTCACAAATCTCAAAAGTAGCACCAACTTCATGCTTGATGTTGTTTTCATCGACTAGACTGACGTAACACATTAAGTCCCCATTAACCATACCTTTGACGGTGGCAACGGCGGGGTTTTCCCTCTTAGCTGGAGTTTCAGAAGTTGACGCAGAAACTTGCTTGAGTTGTCTACCATCCCAGAGGTAGTAGCGAGTTTTCATCCGGTCAGGTTCATTTGCGGAGAAATTTTCTGGCGGATTAACAATAAGTAGCCGACTATTAAGCTGAAACTTAACCCCTGCTTCCGCCGGACTCTTTAACATATAAACCGAGCCTGTTTTAGCATTAATAATGCCAACTGATTGACAACTTGTGCCGCATCCCCATGTCACAACTGTATATTTACCCGCAAAATTAGGTCCTTTTTTTGCTCCCTGTTGCAATACAGTTCGGAATCTTCTGGCTTGAGGATGGCTGGTTAAATTTACGGGTGCAGGTGTACCGGAAAATTTTTCTGTTGCTGAATAATTCCTGAAGATTGGAGGCTGAGATACTTGCTGAGTAGCACCCTGTGATACTAAGGTTTTCTGATTGCTGTTGACTGTATTGATTGGGGATAGAGTAGCTTGACGGGTTGAAGATTGAACAGCAGAGGGTGGGGGAGAACTGCATACGGTCGCTAACGCTAGTGTCAGCCCTGAAATTAGGATAGTTTTCATAAGTTAATTTCACCTCAAGTCCAAATCTATGCTTAATCCTTCAGTGAGCCTCGACTTGATTCCATAAACCTTGTGCATACTTGTAGCCCTTAACATACAAACCCGGATCGCTCTTACCCTACGATTGAATAGATGAATCAAGCGTAGCGATCGCCTAACTCGAATCGTCCATAAGAAAATGAACTCTGTTAGCGATCTGCTTGCAGCAGCGCTTGCGCTATCGCATTACCGATGGAAACTCTAACGCTGAAAGTACCCCCTGCTGTAGGTCTGACAGACGAGCAGTTTTATCAACGGGTCTGGCTAATGAAGCATGGCGGTTAGAGCTAACAGCCCAAGGAGATCAGAACTAGAACTGACCCAAAGCCTCTATTTGTAGCGCCTCTTAACGTAACTTAACACATTATGGTCAATGAGCCTAATATTAATACATATTTAACTGATTTTGTCAAAATATTTCATATTAATTTTTGCAAACAAATAGTTTAAGTAACCACTTCATATATTGTCAAGATTTGTAAACAAATATCTCAAAATTCCTATCGAATTGTGTCAGATGAAGGCTCAAACCGCCATCAGGTAAGCATTTTTTGATACAAACACTAATGTTGCCTATACAAAAACTGAGCAATGAAGAGTGAGTCCTTACTCAACTGATCGCTCACTCCTCAGCACTCATCCGATGAGAAGAGAACGCGCATCATAAGGAGCGAAAGTAGCATGTTCACACACGTCAAGTCCACCATTCGACACATTACCCCCGGTGCCCTGAATGGGCGTCATTTGCTTAAGGTGGTCTATGTCGTGCTAGAGCCACAGTATCAGAGTGCATTATCAGCCGCTGTTCAATCAATCAATCAAAACAATCCCAACTTAGCGGTTGAAATTAGTGGCTATTTAATCGAGGAACTCCGCGACAGCGGAAACTATGAGGACTTTAAGCGGGATATTGCCCAAGCCAATATCTTTATTGCTTCACTCATCTTTATTGAAGACTTAGCGGATAAGGTGGTGGCGGCAGTAGAACCGCACCGCGATCACCTTGACGCGGCTATCGTCTTCCCCTCCATGCCTCAGGTGATGCGCCTTAATAAATTGGGTAGCTTCTCGATGGCGCAACTGGGTCAATCCAAGAGTGCGATCGCCCAATTCATGCGAAAGCGCAAGGAGAAATCCGGTTCCTCCTTCCAAGACGGGATGCTGAAGCTGTTGCAAACCCTGCCCAAAGTCCTGAAGTACCTACCGATGGATAAGGCGCAGGATGCCCGGAACTTCATGCTTAGCTTCCAATATTGGCTGGGTGGTTCCTCCGATAACTTGGAGAACTTCCTGCTGATGCTCGCTGATAAGTATGTCTTGAAAGGGCGTCAACTGAGCTTCAATGAGCCAGTGGTTTACCCCGATATGGGCATTTGGCATCCCTTGGCTCCGACCATGTTTGAGGATGTCAAGGAGTATCTGAACTGGTACAGTAGCCGCAAGGACATCTCTGCCGACTTAAAAGACCCCCTAGCCCCCTCCATTGGCTTAGTGTTGCAACGTACCCACTTGGTTACAGGGGATGATGCTCACTATGTAGCAATCGTACAGGAATTTGAAGCTATGGGTGCTCGTGTGATTCCTGTATTTGCCGGGGGTCTAGATTTCTCCAAACCGGTCGATGCTTTCTTCTACGAATCCACCGCTAAAACACCGACAGCCTTGGTGGACGGCGTTGTATCGCTCACAGGTTTCGCTTTGGTGGGTGGCCCCGCACGGCAAGACCATCCTAAAGCGATTGAATCATTAAAACGGTTGAATCGCCCCTACATGGTGGCACTGCCCTTAGTATTCCAAACCACAGAAGAGTGGGAAGATAGCGATTTAGGCTTGCACCCGATTCAAGTGGCGTTGCAGATTGCCATTCCTGAATTGGATGGAGCGATCGAGCCTATTATTTTATCCGGTAGAGATGGGACAACCGGAAAAGCGATCGCACTCCAAGACCGCATCGAAGCGATCGCCCAGCGTGCTTTAAAATGGGCTAACCTGCGCCGCAAACCCAAACTCGATAAGAAAGTTGCTATCACTGTTTTCAGCTTCCCGCCAGATAAAGGGAATGTGGGAACAGCCGCTTATTTGGATGTGTTTGGTTCCATCTATAAACTGATGGAAGCCCTGAACAACAACGGCTACGATGTCCAAGGTTTGCCAGAATCATCCGAGGCGTTGATGCAACAGGTGATTCACGACGCCCAAGCGCAATATGCCACTCCCGAACTGAATATTGCCTACAAGATGTCAGTGCCGGAGTATGAAGAACTTACCCCTTATTCAACACGGTTGGAAGAAAACTGGGGGCCACCTCCGGGAAATTTAAATAGTGATGGACAAAATCTCTTAGTTTACGGCAAGCAATTTGGTAATGTTTTCATCGGGGTTCAACCCACCTTTGGTTACGAAGGCGACCCGATGCGGTTGTTGTTCTCTCGTTCTGCCAGCCCCCATCATGGTTTTGCCGCTTACTATACCTATTTAGAAAAAATCTGGAAAGCTGACGCAGTACTGCACTTCGGAACTCATGGTTCTCTGGAATTCATGCCCGGTAAGCAAATGGGGATGTCGGGAACGTGTTACCCGGATAACTTGATTGGTTCCACCCCCAATCTCTACTACTACGCCGCGAATAATCCCAGTGAGGCGACGATTGCCAAGCGCCGCAGTTATGCTGCAACGATTTCCTACCTCACACCCCCGGCTGAGAATGCGGGGTTGTACAAGGGGTTGAAGGAACTGAGTGAATTAATTGCGTCTTACCAAACCCTGAAAGATACGGGGCGGGGTATCCCGATTGTGAACACCATCATGGATAAGTGCCGCTTGGTGAATCTGGATAAGGATATCGACTTAGTTGAAGACGCCAGTGGGCTGACCGCAGAGGAACGGGATACGGTGGTAGGCTTGGTGTACAAAAAGCTGATGGAGATTGAATCGCGCTTGCTGCCCTGTGGGTTGCATGTGATTGGCAAACCACCAACAGCGGAAGAAGCGATCGCAACTTTAGTCAATATTGCTGGACTTGACCGTCCTGAAGAGGAAATCCTGAGTTTACCTCGGATTATCGCCAATAGTATCGGGCGCGATATTGATGAAATTTACACCAATAACGACAGAGGCGTCTTAAGTGATGTCCAATTGTTGCAAGAGATTACCTTGACAACTCGTGAAGCCGTCTCCGCCTTGGTGAAAGCGCAAGCCGATGCAGATGGTCGGGTATCCAAAGTCTCCAAGCTCAATTTCTTCAACATGGGCAAAAAAGAGCCTTGGATTGAAGCGATGCATCAATTAGGTTACACCAAGGTTGACGAACAAGCGCTGAAACCGTTGTTTGAGTACTTGGAATTCTGCCTCCAGCAAATCGTGGCGGATAACGAACTAGGGGCAATGCTGAAAGCCCTGGAAGGCGAGTACGTCCTCCCAGGACCCGGTGGCGACCCCATCCGCAACCCTGATGTATTGCCTACAGGAAAGAACATCCACGCCCTCGACCCCCAATCCATCCCCACAACGGCGGCGGTTAAATCAGCCAAAATTGTGGTAGACCGCCTGCTGGAACGTCAACGCTATGAAAATGGCGGGAAGTGGCCTGAAACCATTGCTTGTGTCCTCTGGGGTACAGATAACATCAAGACCTATGGGGAATCGTTGGCACAAATTATGTGGATGGTGGGGGTTAAACCTGTACCCGATGCCTTAGGTCGCGTGAACAAGTTAGAATTGCTTTCCTTAGAAGAGTTGGGGCGTCCTCGGATTGATGTTGTGATCAACTGTTCCGGCGTCTTCCGCGACTTGTTCATCAACCAAATGAACCTCCTCGACCAAGCGGTGAAAATGGCAGCAGAGGCGGACGAACCCTTGGAGATGAACTTTGTCCGCAAACACGCGATGCAACAGGCAGAGGAAATGGGGATTAATCTGCGGCAAGCGGCAACTCGCGTCTTCTCCAATGCTTCGGGTTCCTACTCTTCTAATATCAACCTGGCAGTAGAAAACAGCACTTGGGAAAGCGAATCTGAGTTACAGGATATGTACCTGGCACGGAAGTCGTTTGCCTTCACCTCCGACAACCCAGGCACGATGGAACAGAATCGGCAGATTTTTGAGACAGCCTTGAAAACCGCTGATGCTACGTTCCAAAATCTCGATTCTGCCGAGATTAGTCTGACAGATGTCAGCCACTATTTCGATTCTGACCCCACCAAAGTTGTCGCCAGTCTGCGAGGAGATGGCAAGACGCCAGCCTCGTACATTGCCGATACCACAACAGCAAATGCCCAAATCCGCACCCTTTCGGAAACCGTGCGTTTGGATGCGCGGACGAAGCTACTCAATCCCAAGTGGTACGAGGGAATGCTGAGTCACGGGTATGAGGGAGTGCGGGAACTCTCGAAGCGGTTGGTGAATACGATGGGTTGGTCTGCAACGGCTGGTGCTGTCGATAACTGGATTTACGAGGATACGAATACCACGTTTATCCAGGATGAAGAAATGCGGAAGCGGTTGATGAATCTAAATCCTCATTCCTTCCGCAAGGTTGTATCGACGTTGCTGGAAGTGAATGGTCGGGGTTATTGGGAGACGAGTGAGAGTAATTTGCAGATGTTGCGCGAGTTGTATCAGGAGGTTGAGGATCGGATTGAAGGAATTGAGTAGGTTGATACTTCATAAATAGGGTGAGAGGCACGGCATGACCGTGCCTTCCGCGTTTATAGGGGCTTGATTGGCTGTTGTTTGCAAAAACATCAGTTATGTTTGTTGACTATTTGTTATTGTTTGTGCAAACATTAGGAGATGAGACAGTAATTAATCTTGTTGTTTGCGAAAACAAATAGGTTATTTTTGCTCAAACTCAATCTTCTTTAGAGAAAATCAATGGCTTTAGTCATTCCCTGTATAAAGGGACAGATGGGTAACACTGACTTTTACCAAGCAACCATGAAGGTTCGTGATCTGGTACAAGGGGTACGTCCAGCAAAGGAACTTGATGAGTGGACAACCATGACCATTGAGGATCGGCTGCAACGCGAACCAGACATGACACGAATTAGGGAACAGATTGCTCCCTATATTGCTGAAGCGAAGGATCGCTTCTTCGGCGCGGTAATAGTCTTGGTTTACAAGGGAGAAATTTACTTTGACAGCATCAAAGATTGGGTATCTAACAAGGCTCCACGAGCCTACCAATCAGTAGCAGATGATATTGGTGTCATTACAATTGACGGTGGCTCTCTGATCATGCTGGATGGTCAGCACCGACTTCTAGCCCTCGAAATGGTCTACAACGGTGAGGTCAATGGAGAGTGTCGCGAGGAAGTACCAAGGGATGATGTCTGCGTCATTTTCATTAATCATGAAAGCAACGAGAAAACCAGGCGCATCTTCAATAAGGTTAATCGCTATGCTAAACCAACTAGTCGAGGTGACAACATTATCACTAGTGAGGATGACCGTAGTGCCATTATTGCACGGAAGCTTCTGAGCGATGGAGCGCCACTGGGTGTAAAGGCAAAGGGTAGCAGTGATGTGATTGTTGAGTGGAAGAGTAATACTCTGGCGGCACGAAGCATAAAGCTGACGACTATCAGCGTTGTCTACGAGACTGTAAAGCTTATTCTCCCAGCTAAGGGTGTGCCAATTGATCCAACTTCTCGCCCGTCAGAAGAGGAGCTTGAGCAATACTATGAATGGGCTGAACAGTTCTGGAATACTATTTTAGAGGGGCTACAGCCTTACCAAGAGGCACTACAGGACAGTAGCCAAATTCCACAGATGCGTAAGGAAGACCAGCCGTACTCACTACTTTTCAAGTCAGCTCCACAAATTGCTTTGTTCAAAGGTCTGATTGCTGCAACACGGGACAATCGTCTCAGCCTTTGTGAAGCCGTGCAACGAGCTAACAAAATTGACTGGGGGATGTCTTCAGACATTTGGACAAACGTACTTGTAACTCCTAGCGGAACGATGGCTAGGGCGCAACAGGCACAGAATTTGGGAGGAAAACTGATCGCCTATCTCATTGCTGCTGACAAGATGACAGCAGAAGAAATCGAGGCAGTTCATCGGGAATACAACCTTGCAAATGGTATCGACATTAATGACCCGGATGTTGAGCTAAAGGCGTTGCCCAAGCCTGTAGTAGAGGTAGCATCCGAACCTGTAGGGGCTTCAGCCTAGCTACTTGGATTGCAACCTTCACAACTTTAGCTGCCTTTGCAGGGGAGTACTAGCACTTTGCTTCCCTGCAAAAGTTATAAGAATGCGATCACCGATGAATGCCCTAACCATTTACCTCAACCCGATCATTGAAGTAACGGATGAGCGACGGCTTTTTAATCTGTGTGGTATGAAGTGTAGTGATTGGCACACTCGAAAGTCGGGTGATCCCTACACAAAAAATCAAAAACTCTCTGGTATAACTACACAATATTTGGATACAATGTACTTATATATTTATCTATTAATTACTATGAAAAACCTTAATGAGTCAACTAGACAAACTTTTAGCCAAAATCCTAAGTGGGACTTCAGATGCCAACATCCCCTTTGCTCCAATGTGTCAACGCCTACGCCAACTTGGCTTTGACGAGCGGATTAACGGTAGTCATCACATTTTTAGCAAAGAAGGTGTCGAAGAAATCCTGAATCTGCAACCCAAAAATGCCAAAGGTAAAGCCTATCAGGTTAAGCAAGTCCGAGCAGTGATTTTGAAGTACAAATTGGTAAGCCAAGATGATGCCCAAGATGATGATGCGTTATGAGGTCATCCTATACTGGAGCGAAGAAGACCAAGCATTTATTGCTGAGGTACCAGAGTTACCGGGTTGTGCTGCTGATGGGGAAACTTATCAAGAAGCTGTGCAAAATGTAGAAATCATTATGCAAGAGTGGATTGAGACTGCCAAGGAGTTAGGGCGTCCGATTCCTGAACCGAAAGGTCGCTTAATGTTCGCCTAATTGATTAAGAGGAAAGTGTGATCACGTTTCTGTATCGTGGATGCGATCGCGTCTATCTTTGCCAAAGTGCGATCGCCTTTATGTGTCGGTGGATGCGATCGTGTCTATCTTGCCCAAAGTGCGATCGCCTTTATGTGTCGGTGGATGCGATCGCGTCTATCTTTGCCAAAGTGCGATCGTGCTTCTGTGTTGGTGGATGCGATCTCGTCTATCTTTCCCAAGGTGCGATCGCGTTTGGAGTATCGTGGATGTGATTCGCTAACGCGATAGCTTCGCTTCACGCGTCTATTTTTACCAAAGTACGATCGCTCATCCTAATCAAAAGGGTTCAACAGAATCAACCCATCAATACGTCTAAAATCATCAATATTACGAGTCACCAGAGTACATCCCTCAATCAAAGCACAAGCAGCAATTAAAGCGTCCGCTAACATCGACCGATAATCACGACGAATTTGAGCAGCACGATCTAAAACTGCTTCTGTAAGGGGTACATAGGTAAGCTCTCTCAATAATTGTCGTATTTGATTGGCTTCAATCTCACTCAAACCAGGGTAGCATAGCAACTCCACCCAAGTAATAGGACAGTATAATCCTAAGGCATCGCCAGAGCGGATTTCATCAACGATCGCTCGGACAGCCAACTCTCCATTGAAATAGTAAATCAAGATATTTGTATCTAGTAGATAATCAATATCTATCCCACTCCTTTCTCAGTTCTTGCTGGAATTGTAGTGGATCTACCCGTCGTGGCAAAAAACCAAATAGCTCTACAATTTGATTTTCTTGAGCGCGATCATCGATTGATTTTGTCTGATTTGAGAGAGGTTGCACAACAATCACAACTTCTACTAAACCCGGTTCCACACTCTCAGGTAGAGTAAGTTGAATTTGGCGACTTTTGCCTACTTGAACTACTTGACGAATAGTTTCCATCTCACGAGTATAACTGATAATTAAACCTAAATTTATTATGCATTGTATCTAAGCGGTTCAACTATGGCACAACAAAGCCCGTGTCAGCCCCCTGTAGCTGGGCTATCCATTCCATGAATCTCGTTCCTGATTGACATATTCTTTAGCATCAATGCCCTAAGTTCAATATATACGGGGAGCAGCACACTTACAGGAAAGCGATCGCGTGTATCTTGCCCAAAGTGCTATCGCGTCTATTTTCCCCAAGATGTGAAACACTGAAGCGCCGCTACGCTAACGCACCATATCCAGAACTTAAACCACAAGCCCAATCAATTAGCTTAAAGTTGTAGGCAGATACAGACTTAAATTGAATCATGGCTCAAACCCTAACCCCAGCAACATCACCAACGATAGGTTCCCATCTAGTCTTGAATGACATCAGTTGGGAAATGTATGAGAAACTTCTAGATGTCTTTGCAGAGCATCCAGGTCTTCGCATGACTTACTATAAGGGAACTCTAGAACTGATGACACCCCTACCAGAACATGAAACATATGGCTGGACACTTGGTCGGTTAGTAGCAGCGCTATCTGAAGAACTGGGACTGGAGATTCGGGGGTTGAAATCAACTACTTGGCGCTCAAAACCCAAAACGGCTGGCAAAGAAGCCGATGAATGTTTTTATATTCAAAACGAAGCCTTAGTTCGCAGCAAGTTAAAAATCGACCTTACAGTTGACCCACCACCCGACTTAGCAATTGAGATCGATGCAACTCACTCATCAATCGATAAGATGGCAGTCTACGCTGAACTAAAGGTGCCAGAGGTTTGGCGTTGGCATAAGGGCAAACTTACAGTCAATATTCTGACGGATACAGGTTATGTGGAATCTGAAACTAGTCTAGCGTTTGGGTCGTTTCCAGTAAAAGAAGTTACACAATTTATACAACTAGACCCTCAAAAAGGTGAGAATGCTAGGCTGCGGGAATTTAGGGAATGGGTGCGGCAACAGTTACGAAGCCAGTAGGTAGAGGAATCACTTGATGTCTGCTTTAACTGTCAACTTTAACTCGGTTATTAACCTAACTGATGAGCAATTCTTCCAGCTATGTCAGCAGAACGAACTTATTAGATTTGAGCGTAATGCTGATGGCACATTAGTGCTAATGCCTCTTGTTGGCGGTACAACTAGCATCAGCAATGCCAGTTTAACGGCTCAACTTGGGATGTGGAATCGTGATGATAGGCTGGGAATTGGTTTCGATTCTTCTACGGGTTTCACTCTACCAAATGGTGCGGTTCGTTCGCCTGATGCGTCTTGGTTGAAGCGCGACAGATGGGATGCTCTTACTCAGGAGCAAAAAGAAAGATTTGCGCCAGTATGTCCTGATTTTGTAGCAGAATTGCGCTCTGCTGCTGATTGTTTAAAACGGCTACAAAATAAAATGCGAGAGTACCGAGATAACGGTGCTAGATTGGGTTGGTTAATTGGCTTAGAAACTCGGAAAGTAGAAATTTATAGACCTAATCAAGAGGTTGAAGTGCTTGAATCTCCTGCTACCCTTTCAGGAGAAAAAATTCTGCCTGGATTTGTCCTAAATCTTGACTCAATCTGGTAATTTATTCACCCTGCTGACGCATCAGCTCTTGATAAGCTGTTGCTGCATCTCTCATGTATTGGTACTCTTCCTTAATTCTTTTATATTGCGAATCAAAAGCTAACCTATTGTCTCGAATATTGTCAGGGTTGTATCCAGCAACTTGAATTCCAATTAAACCTTCTCTAATGAGATGAATGTATATTTTTTGCAATTGCTCTGCTTTTCTTAATAAATTTTCTATCTCTAGAATAGCCCTTTCATATATATCCAGTTGACTAGAGTACAGTTCAGAAGTTGAAACTAAATCTGCTAAATTATTAACTTTTTGATATTGCTCTTCAAGACTTAAAATCTCTTGATCGATTTGTAAGTGTTCCTTGATGAGAGGGGCTAACTCTTTTGCTGCTCTCAGTTTTATATCGTTTTGATCTATTTCAACCTCAGGAATCTCCACATCGTCTAGGTTATGCCAAGAAAAAATGTACTCTACATCCCCCTTTGGAGTTAATCTAGGAAAAATAACTTGAACTTTATCTCGATCCTTAACTTTTAGAGGAAGACCATAGTTTTTAAGGCACAAATTAGCATATCTTTCTTCAATTTCATTTATTGAAATAATCTTAGTATTAAGAATTTTTTTGATTTTTCTATTTCGCCTAAAAAATAAATTTTTCAGCATTTTTAAAAGACCGATGACTGCACAATCGTAAAACTCTTGAGTAATTTTTGTAGATTTTTAAATTGTATCGCTACTTCTGTGTCATGCCCATCTAGCTAGCGAAAGCAGCGTAGTAGTCCACCCAACTGATTTATGATGTCTGACTAGTGCAACGCAGAAAAAGTTTTCCACCACTTCAATAGGATTAAATTAAAAGCTTGCTCCAAGAGCTTCGAGAGTTCCCCCGTTGCCAACTGGTGGGTTATTTCTGCCTGGGTACACTAGGGGAACATCGCTTTTCTATGTTAGTGGATGCGATTCGCTAAGGCGTTTGCGTAGCATGGGCGTAGCGCATTAGCTACGCAAACGCGCCTCCGTTCCCCAAAGTGCGAGCTGCGCGACGCTTCGGCTACTCCAACGGAGTACGCTTTACTCGCAACGCTCTCGCCAATCGCAGGAGAAACATCGATAGTCGTCAAACCTGGTTGAGCGAAGAGGCATTCGCCTCTATCCAACTAAGGGAAGTTGGGTACTGCTGTTGTAGTGTGGTGTAATGGAAGCGTAGGGGTGCGATTCGTTTCGTCGAAATAGGTAGCAATACTTAGGGATGACGAACTTGGTAAATGAGGCGCAAGCCATCAGAACCACGATAACTGAATGACCATGAGGGTGCAAGACCCTTCCTCCAGGTGCAGGAGTGAAAGCATCACCCCCAGGTTTGCGACTAGCCATCAACGCCTGAAGCGGGGTGAAAAGGTGGCAATACTGGAAGCCTAATCCGGTACCCATCGAGCAAAGTACCCATGAGTAAAAGCCTCGGCTTGAAGACACGATTGAATCGTCGCTATTCCAAACCAGCCAAATAAGGCTGATAGGCTGGAACCAAAAGGTTAAGGATAGGGAGTTGGCGATTACCTACTCGACCAACAAGCACTTCCCATAAACCCGGCGAATAGTGTCACTCTAAAGGTACACAGAATGGTCATTTGGAACGAAGTAACCTCCCGTTTGTTCTCTCGGAGGTCGAATACCGAGAGCAGGTGCTAACCGTATACAGCGGGTAGGAGAGATTGGGAAAGAAGCGAATGCCAGGGGTAATGCCCTGGATATGCTGACGTTCCCACGGTGATTTGGAAGATAGAGTCCAATTAAGAGTAAATATGTCTAAAACACGGTCTAAACAACTGATGGTGGAATGGCGCTCGATAGACTGGCGAAAGCTGGAAAAGCGGGTGTTTAAGCTCCAAAAGCGAATCTATCAAGCCTCTAATCGTGGTGATATCAAAGCACTTCGCAAACTCCAAAAGATGCTGATGAAATCTTGGTCAGCAAGAGCATTGTCGGTTCGTAGAGTGACCCAGGACAACCAAGGTAAAAAGACGGCAGGAGTGGATGGGCAAAAAAGCCTGACCCCAAAGCAACGTCTTGAACTTGTAAATAAATTACACCTGGGAACCAAGGCAAGTCCAACCCGGAGAGTATGGATTCCAAAACCCGGAACGGAAGAGAAACGACCCTTGGGAATACCTACAATGAAAGACCGCGCCTTGCAAGCGCTAGTCAAACTGGCTCTAGAGCCAGAATGGGAAGCGCGATTTGAACCTAATAGCTATGGGTTCAGACCAGGTAGGTCATGTCACGATGCGATTGGATCAATTTTCAAGGCAATCAACGTCAAATCGAAATACGTGCTTGACGCCGACATTGCAAAATGTTTTGACCGCATCGACCAGGAGAAACTGCTCGCAAAATTAAATACATTCCCCACCCTAAGACGGCAAGTCAGGTCTTGGTTAAAAGCGGGAGTAATGGATGGCAAAGAGCTGTTTCCCACATCCGAGGGTACACCGCAAGGTGGCGTCATATCGCCACTACTTGCCAATATTGCCCTCCACGGGATGGAAGAACGGATAAAAGAATACGTTGGGTCATTAAAGTTGGGTATAAGCCTAATTAATAGAAAACTCAGCGTAAGCCTTATCCGATACGCCGACGACTTCGTTATTCTCCACGAAGACATAACCGTAGTCCAAGGATGTCAGGTGATTATCTCTGACTGGTTAAAAGACATGGGTTTGGAACTAAAGCCCAGTAAGACCCGATTGGCTCACACCCTTAATCCGGTGGAAAATGAGAAGCCGGGATTTAACTTCCTCGGCTTCAACATACGCCAATTCTCTGTAGGTAAGTACCACACGGGTAAAAATACACACGGAGAATTACTTGGCATTAAAACCATCATCACCCCAAGTAAAGAGAAAGTAAAGGTACATTACGACAAAATTGCGGACGTAATTAGCCGCCATAAGGCAGCGCCCCAATCGGCGCTTATTAAACATCTCAATCCAATCATTAGGGGTTGGTCTAATTACTTCTCAACTGTAGTAAGCAAGGTAACTTACGCAGAATTAGATAATCTCATGTACCAAAAGCTTCGCGCTTGGGCAAAACGCCGCCACCCCAAAAAGAATATGGGGGATGTGGTTAAGCGCTATTGGATAACCATAGGCGGCGATAACTGGGTCTTCGCGACTAGGGAGGGAAATAACCCCCTCCGGTTACTTGACCATGCCAAAACTCCTATAGTTCGTCATGTAAAAGTTAAAGGCGAAGCGTCTCCATACGACGGAAACCTAGTTTATTGGAGCAAAAGAAAAGGTGAAAACCCTGAGATGCCAACGAGAGTAGCAATGCTCTTGAAGAAACAAAAAGGGATATGCACCAGGTGCAATTTACACTTCCGTGAGGAAGATGTGATGGAGATTGACCATAAAATCCCAAAATCGCAAGGTGGAAAGGATAAATACGACAATTGGCAGCTCCTTCACAGACATTGCCACGACATAAAAACCACCAGAGATGGTAGTTTTGGCAACAAATCCGGCTGTAACAGTGCCGAGCCTAAGCCCCCCAGAAAACTAGAAATGGTCAACGGGAATTGGGTAATGAGGTGTGTTTGACAATACACCAAATCATTGAGGAGCCGTGTGAGGCGAAAGTCTCAAGCACGGTTTTGGAGAGCAGCGGCTCTCGTGAGAGAGTCGCCGACTTTAATGTTTCCCAGTATAGCGACCAGCCGTAGTTGATTCAAAACTCAGTTGGTACTGAGGCTGGGAATCTTCTATAGCATTACACTAGTTTTTGACTGTCACGGCTCTTGCATCCTCAGACTCTATCTTTAAAAACCTTTCATGCAGACTAAAGCTTTTAATGAGCTTTTCCCACTGTTTAATACGGCTAACCCAGAGACATTAGAATGGCTCCTGTCGGTTGTAGTAGAACACGAGTATCCGGCAGGGAGAGCGGTTCTCATGGAAGATGCCTGGGGCAACGCAGTTTACTTTGTTGTCTCCGGCTGGGTCAAAGTACGACGCCTTTATGGAGAAAACGTTGTGACTCTAGCAATTTTGGGTCAGGGTGATTTTTTTGGGGAAATGGCCATTCTCGATGAATCTCCCCGCTCAACCGATGTTCTCGCTCTTTCTGACGTAAAATTACTCAGCGTCTCTGCCCAACGCTTCATTCAAACCCTGTTCAAAGACCCTCAATTACACCACCGGATGTTGCAACTGATGGTGCGGCGGTTACGCCAAACCAACATCCGCCTGCAACGACGCCATCAGCCACCCGCCGTCAAGTTAGTCAGTACGCTGGTTAGCTTGGCAGAAAACTACGGTGAACCCACAGAAAAGGGCACAGAAATCTTTAACTTCTCCTATAAAGACTTGGCAGATATTTCAGACATCAGCGCCGACGATACCGCCAAAATTATGGACAAGCTCGATAGTAAGGGCTGGATTAACATTGACCCGGAAAATCAGACACTGTGCCTGCTCAATATTAAGCAACTAGCTCATTTGGCAGGACGTGTGTAGACGGGGCAATGGGCGAGAAAATAGTGTGGCTAAATCTTGGAACATCCGGTTCTGCAAAAAGCCGTCACTCAAGACTTCCCAATGGTCTGTAAAATGCTCTTTTCGCCAGCTTAACGGCCTAAAACCTGACCATTCGCTGCGTTACGCACAGGCTGAGCACCCCCTACGTCTTACCTGTAATTTCAATTAGGTGCATCTACTTATTCGCATCCCTCAATCCCTCGTGAGAACAGAATCGGCAGGGTGGGGGAGTATCCACCCTCCCCAGGCAATCGATCCCTGACCACTGCTACGCTAAAAGCTAATCGCCATTTGCTTATTTGCCCCATAATTTGCCGAAATGACAGAAGCAACAACCGTTCGCCCCAGCAGTTTACTCAGCACCGCACCGTCAATCCGCTACCAGGTGGCGATGCCTCAGCCAGAATCGCACCTATTTGAGGTGACGCTTTTCGTGACAGGCTGGCAGGAACCTGTGCTGGATTTAAAATTGCCTGTTTGGACTCCAGGTTCTTATCTAGTGCGGGAGTATGCGAAACATCTCCAAGACTTTTCTGCTGACACGGGTGACCAACGGCAGCGTTTGCTGTCACGAAAAATCAGCAAAAATCACTGGCAAATTGAGACGGCAGATACCTCAGAAATTACTGTTCGTTACCGTGTGTTTGCCAATGAACTCTCAGTGCGAACGAATCATTTAGATGCCACTCATGGCTATTTTAATGGGGCGGCGCTGTTCTTTTTTATCCCCGGATGGGAACATCAACCAATTCGGGTGAATATTATACCAGCCAAACCCGATTGGCAGGTTACGACCCCCTTGCAATCGCTTCCTGGAGAAGCCAACACCTTCGAGGCGGCAGATTTCGATACCCTGGTCGATAGCCCGTTTGAAATTGGTTCTCAGCAACTTTATAACTTTCAAGTATTGGGTAAATCCCATCAACTCGCCATCTGGGGACAGGGAAACGCTGACCCAGAGAGAATTATAGAGAACACGAAGCAGATTATTGAGGTGGAAGCCGAGTTATTTGGGGGCTTACCCTATGACCGCTATCTGTTTCTATTGCATCTCTCCTCTGGCGGCTTCGGCGGTTTGGAACATAAGGATTCCTGTTCGTTGAATTACTCCCGCTTCGGATTTCGGGCGAAGGAGAAATACAACCGCTTCATGCAATTAGTCGCCCACGAATTCTTTCACCTCTGGAATGTTAAGCGAATTCGACCAAAAGCGCTAGAAAAATTTAACTACGAACAGGAAAATTACACTCCTTCTTTGTGGTTTTCTGAAGGAACGACGAGTTACTACGATTTGGTGATTCCCTTCAGAGCAAAGATTTATGAAGCTAAGAGTTTTTTAGAAAACTTGAGTAAGGAAATTACTCAGTTTCAAATGATACCCGGTCGTAAAGTACAGCCGCTGAGTGAGTCGAGTTTTGATGCTTGGATTAAACTTTATCGACGCGATGCCAACAGCAATAATTCCCAAATTTCCTACTACTTGAAAGGGGAAATGGTTTCATTTTTGTTGGATTTGCTCATTCGTGCGCGACATGGAAATCAGCGATCGCTCGATGATGTGATGCGCCAAATGTGGCAGCGTTTCGGCATCAATGAAATTGGCTTTACTCCCCAACAACTACGGGATGTGTTCGAGTCGGTGGCACAGACAGATTTGAGCGATTTCTTTAATTGCTACATCGATGGCACCGATGAATTACCCTTTGATGAGTACCTCGAACCTTTCGGTTTGCGCTTATTGAGTGTGGAATCAGGGGAAAGTGTACCTCACCTAGGCGTAAACGTGAATGCAGACAATGGTAAAACCCTTATCCAGTTTGTCGAAGCCGCATCTCCAGCCGCTGCGGCAGGAGTCGATGCGGGAGACGAATTGCTAGCCCTTAATGGTTGGCGGGTAACGGCTGAACAATTGAGCGATCGTCTCAAAGATTACAAGGTTGGTGACACCATCCAGTTGAGCGTTTTCCACCAGGAAGAACTCCGCACATTATCCGTTACCTTAGCTGCACCACTACCCAGTCGTTACCAAATTATGCCCGTGGAGAAGCCTTCCGATGCCCAGAGGCAGAACTTTACTGGGTGGCTGGGAACTTGGGAATCGTGATTGTAAAAAAGGACGATTAAGCTAATCCCTCGCCTGAAAAACGGGGGATTTCAATCATTAGCGAATTAGAAGGAATTTGTCTAGCAATCGACATGGAAGAGTACCTACAAAGCAGTGAAATTATTGACTGGAACCATCCAGCAATTTTGGCACTTTCCCAGACAATTGCCTCAGAACATCAAACATCTGAAGCGATAGCAAAAGCCTGTTTTGAATGGGTTCGGGATGAAATTCATCACAGCTATGACTATCAGATGAACCCTATTACGTGTCGAGCCTCAGATGTACTCCAGTACAAAACAGGTTACTGCTACGCAAAAAGTCATTTGCTAGCTGCCTTGCTACGGGCAAATGGTATTCCAGCCGGGTTTTGCTATGTACGATTGAGTATGAACGATCAGGGTGCGCCCTACTGTTTGCATGGCTTCAACGCAGTCTATTTACCTAAAGTTGGTTGGTATCGTGTTGATGCAAGAGGTAATCGAGAGGGTGTTGATGCTCAGTTCACACCACCGCAAGAAAGGCTAGCTTTCAAGATTCAGGTTTCCGAAGAGGCGGATTTCCCAGCCATCCTCTCAAAGCCACTTCAAGTCGTGGTAGAGGCTTTACAAGCTCAAAGTACATGGGATGAGATGCTTCGTAATCTTCCAGATGTCTCTTTCGAGTCTGCAAAGAGTTATGGTCTAGCCGCAGAAGATAATGTTAAACCAAATTAGCCCTCTTCTAATAAAAAAATGGTTTTTTAGGACTTACGCAATGAGTACGTTAGCGTAGCGGTAGCGACATTAAGATCGAAGCTTACCCTCTATTTTTAAAACCACCCTGACGATACCAGCGAACTAGGGTGCTTGGGGGAATCCCTAGATAATAGGCCACGATAATTAGTTGGTTCATCAGCGTGGTTTTTAGTACCCCTAACTTTTGCCAACGGCGTCCTGAGGTAAGCACAGATCTTGGAACAATGGTGATTTTTCCTTGGTATTTCAATCGCCGCATTAATTCAAAGTCTTCCATAATTGGCAACTCTGGAAAACCACCGAGTTCATCAAAAGTGGTGGCTTTGAGAAAGATAGCCTGATCACCATAGGGCATGGAAAAAATGCGCGATCGCATATTCACTATCCTCTCAATCAACCGTAGCCCTCGCAAGTCGGAATCAATTCTCAATTCAAATGCCCCGGCAATGGTGCTGGGGTTTTCTAGGGATTGGCGGACTAAGGTGTCAAACTCAGAGGGCAAATGCGTGTCAGCATGAAGAAATAGCAAAATATCACTTGTCGCCATTGCTGCGCCTGCATTCATTTGGCAAGCACGACCGGCTGCCGCAGAAATAACTTTCAGTTCTGACGAGGGCGCGAATCTGCTAAAGCAGCGATGGGCTAATTCCACCGTTTCATCTCGACTTCCCCCATCGACTACGATAACTTCGATATCCGAGACATCCTGAAGCCTAGTGAGTGTTGCCTCAATTGTCGTAGCTTCATTGAGAACGGGAATGATAATGGAAATTTTGGCGGCTTTCATGCAGCATTGGGTCATTAAAAGAGCAAGAACACAGGCTTTGCACGGCGAAGTCTCCTGAACCCGTCATTTCTGGTTGACAACGGGTCACTAAAAACTCACAATTCTTGCTGTGCTCTGATTGAGTTTTCTGGCTCAACATCCGGTAGTCAGGGATTTGAGCCTCTCAATTATGCAAGTTCAATAGACCTCAATCAGAAAACCACCTAAAGATTGGCTGGCTTCCAAACCGATAAATCTTCTGGGCGATCGACATCACTGAGTAGAGGCAACTTAGCCACAGCTAACCCAAGCCTCTTGGCGATAGTTATTGTTTGTTGCAAAACCTCAGCCGTACTCCAAGGAATGCCTGTAAAAAGTTCTGGAATCAACCGACGCAGCCCAATCAGATAATAGCCCCCATCCAGTGCAGGCCCAAGTACCAAATCATGCTGACGCAATAACTGAAACGCTTCTGCCATAAGGGGAGCATTCAAGTCAGGGCAATCACTACCGATCAGAACCCCAGCCGTCATTCCAGCCGCAAAAGACAGCTGAAACGCTGATGCCATGCGATCGCCAATATCGCCCTCACTTTGGCGTCGGTAGACTAGGCTAGACCCCAACCACTCTTGCATCAACTGTTCATTGCCACCCGCAAAATGGACTTCCACCGATAGCGGATAAAACGTTAGGAGTTGATTAACTTCAGCTAGCTTGTGTTCTGTCATCTGACGCTGAAGTGTTGCAGCACCTTCCGCACCCAGCACTGGGATGAGTCGTGTTTTCGTGTTTCCGGGTTCTGGGTAGCGGGTGAAAATAATCAGGCATTCTGTAGTTAATGGAATCACAACAAGTCAAAAGTCAATCGATATAAAACATATTACTATGAGATGTAGAAACCTAAAAAACGTCACGTTCTTTGGTCAACTAGCAACTGTTCAGTCTTCAAAGATGGCATCAAATAGCGCTCGTTTTACTCTGAAATTAATCGCCATCAGTCGTTGATAAAGCTCATCCAGGTTGTCTATGGCAATTTTACCTTCTGAGTTCAGGTTCCTGATAATGGCTAGAGTACCTCTGACATTCAACCCTAATCGTATTGCTTCTCTTCTAGCAGCAAAATCATCTAGGACAACGTAATTAGCTTGTAACTCTGTGCATAGAGCGATGGCTTCTGACTCTCCTTTGCCAAGACGCACATTCAGACTACTAGCCAAAGAAATGAGATTAGTGGCTCTGACTTTTATCTGATTGTCATGAATTAAACGTTGGATATATTCGCTAGCTTCGTCATGTTTAACCTTAATTTCCTCAATTACAAATTCTGGTATATAAAACTCATCCGAGGCACAAACAAATACTTTTAATAGATGCAATCGAGCCAGAAAAATTAAAGGTGACGAATTAAAAACTATTTTCACAAGAATTACCAGTTTCTTTCAACCCAAACATCTTCTTGTGATAAGTAAGAGAATTCAAACCCTATTAGCTCTAGTAATTTCATAAATACTTCCGGTTCTACTTCCATGACTTCCGCTGCTTTCTTCAAACTGATAACTTTAGCCGCTAAAGCACCTAAAACAAATAAAAAGCTTTCTTTTCGCTCAATATCTTGAAATATCTGGATTTCGGAGGCAATCCCCTTAGAAATTTCTGTATTCATCATTACTTTTTGCTCAATTCACGAAATGGAACCATCATGGCAATAGGCTAGTACAAGAAGGCAGAAGGCAGGAGGCAGGAGGCAGAAGGAAAGAAAGTTTATACAGTAAGCTTTTTAAGCTTTTCCAACTGGATAGTTATTTCCGCCATGCTGCACTAGGAATCTAAACCATTGCATTTAGAAAAATATCACCTCCAACCCGATTTATAGGGGCGGTGCCTCCTCGTATGAGCTCCGGGTGCCCGCCCTGTTTGTTCTTTTTGTTGTTGAAATAGGGAAACGCGATCGCCTCTCTACACACTCATTTCCAACATACGCTGAATCGGTCGTAGAGCCGCTACTTGTATGTGTTCAGGTAGCGTGATTTCTGGTTGACGATTCTTCATGGCAAGATACAGCTTTTCTAAGGTATTAAGCCGCATGAACGGACACTCATTACAGGCACAATTGTTGATTGGTGGTGCTGGGATGAAGCGTTTACCAGGTGCTTGCTTTTGCATTTGGTGAATAATCCCCGGTTCCGTCGCCACAATAAAAGTTTGAGTGGAACTTGCTTGAGAATACTTCAGCAATGCAGTAGTCGAGCCAATATAACTGGCGTGACGCAGTACCGTGGGTTCACATTCCGGGTGAGCAATCACCTCCGCTTCTGGATGTTCAATTTTAAGCTGAACAATCTTCCGTTCTGAGAAGGTTTCATGGACAATACAACTTCCCTGCCACAGCACAAGGTCTCGTCCCGTTTGTTCCGCTACATAGCGTCCGAGATTGCGATCCGGAGCAAAAATAATCGGTTGGTCTTTGGGAATTTGGTTAACAATCTTGACCGCGTTGGAACTGGTACAGATGATGTCGCTCATCGCCTTGATTTCGGCGGAGCAGTTGATGTAGGAAATGACCAGATGATTGGGGTGAGCGGCCTTAAATTTGGCGAAAGCATCGGGTGGACAACTATCGGCGAGTGAGCAACCCGCGTCTAAATCGGGCAACAACACCAGTTTGTCAGGATTGAGGATTTTGGCGGTTTCTGCCATGAAATGGACACCGACAAAGACAATCACATCGGCATCGGTACTAGCGGCTTTGCGCGAAAGTTCGAGGGAATCGCCAATGTAGTCTGCGATATCTTGAAGGTCGGGGTCTTGGTAGTAGTGAGCCAGCAGGACGGCATTGAGTTCTTTTTTGAGAGCACCAATGGCTTCAAATAGGTCGTGAGGTAAGGCACCAGTCTGGGCAGAGTCTCGTTGGGCAAGTGCAGTGGTAAACACAGTTCGGAGTTGCCTTGGTTAAAAAATTGCTACTTGGGGCAATTATAGTAGTTTTTACCAAAAATGGCTGGGGTCGCTAACCTAGTTGAGGCGTGACATTTTGACGTAGGGGTAGGACACCGCAAGGATAAAAAATCGAGAAATCCTTTTCTAGCAAGAAATCAGGCTTCATCCTTCATACTTCGTTTAATCAAAACGAGTCTGAGTTGCCTATCCTGGAAAAAGGTAGGCAGAGAAAGGGATATGACCAGTTATCACAATAATCCCGTCAAAATTGCTGTTGTCGGGGACATCCACGATCAATGGGAAAACGAAGATGCGATCGCTCTTAAGCAGTTAGGCGTTGACCTCGTTCTATTTGTGGGAGATTTCGGCAATGAATCGGTCGAAATCGTGCGAATGATTGCTGCTCTCGACCTCGATAAAGCAGCAATTATGGGCAATCATGATGCCTGGTATACGGCTTCGGACTGGGGGCGAAAGCGGTGCCCTTATGATCGAAAAAAGGAAGATTGGGTGCAGCAGCAATTAGATTTGCTGGGAGAGGCTCATGTTGGTTATGGGTACTTGGACTTTCCCCAGTTTCAGCTTTCTGTTGTGGGGAGTCGTCCGTTTAGTTGGGGTGGAGAAGTTTGGAAAAATAACGAGTTCTATCAGGAACGGTACGGCATCACCAGTTTTGCAGAGTCAGTTGAGCGCATCGTCGAAGCGGTGCAGAGTGCGGCTTATGAAACGATTATTTTTATAGGCCACAATGGACCCACCGGGTTAGGCGACAAGGCAGAAGACCCCTGCGGTAGAGACTGGCAACCTCTGGGTGGCGATCATGGTGACCCAGATTTTGCCGAAGCGATCGCGCAAACTCAGACGCTGGGTAAAAACGTGGCTTTTGTTACCTTTGGTCACATGCACCACTCCCTGCGCCATACTAAAGAGCAACGACGGAGGGCAATTATTGCGAGGCCAGAGGGAACTGTCTACTTGAATTCGGCAAGTGTGCCCCGGATTATCCAAACGGAAACGAACAGACTTCGTAATTTTTCCCTGGTTTCCCTGGAGGGGGATGGGGTTTCCCAGATCTCCCTGGTTTGGGTAGGTCAAGACTATTCAGTGGTTTCTGAACAGGTGTTCTATCGGCGTCCTGAATCCGTGGAAGTGCAACCGGTTTATAGTTAGTTCGCCATAAGTGCCAAGGATTGATATTATAGATTAGCCCGGAGAGGTGGCAGAGTGGTCGAATGCGCTCGACTTGAAATCGAGTGACTCGAAAGAGTCCGTGGGTTCGAATCCCACCCTCTCCGTTATCCAGTGAAATGGTATTGTGAGCGATTTCTTGGTTATCTTGGTTCGTGACATTGCAAATACGCAAGTCGTTGTGCGTGAATCTCCGAAAGACGGCTGAAGGCTTCTTCTGTATATCGCTCTGCTTCTCGCTCAATGGCTGACCAAACTAGCTTCAGTGCTTTCGAGTCTCGGCAGGCGCGAATTAAGGTGCAGCAAGCAGCTACCCATTGTTCTAGTTGGCGGTAGCTGATAAAGTAGCCGCCCATGCCTTGAATATGTACCCACAGCACATGCTTCCATTTTTCCCAGCGCCAAACTCGGCTTGGGTCAATTTTGAGATATTTGGCAAGTTGTTTGCGGGTGATGACAAAGGTTTCGGGGTTGATGCGATGGCGCAGGACATTCATGGTTGTTGTGGAGTCGGTGCAGTCTGTGCTGAATCTTGGAAGAACCCCTCCCCTCACTAAAGCTCCGGTTAGCGAGGGGAGTGGCGCAGTCCGCCAGGGGTTAAAACCCCTGTCTCATAGCGAAAGTCCTCTAAAGAGGACTATCAATCCCTCTTTGAGTCGTCTTCAGACGACTTGGGCTATGAGCGAGGGACTTAAGTCCCTCGCTGTTTGGAGAAGAAGAATCAGCCCTGCCGTTTCCGGGGGGATTGAGCCGGAGCATATAGGAGGATGTCACTCCGGTGACTTCGGCACGCAGGTTTCTACCTCATCTGGCATTACGTCAAAAACAATTTCATAGGGGACGCTGGGTATCATTTGCTTGAGGATTCGCAGATGCCCCTCCGCGTCAACTCGGCGGCGAAAGCGTCCGACGATGAGGGTACGCATATTGGGGAAGGGACGGATGATGCACCAGGGATTGAGCCGTTGTAAGTAGGTCATGACGCCCTCCTAATCGGATTTGCGGGTTGCTTTTTTAGGGTGTTTTGAATGATGGTTTCAAGTGTGTGGCGTCGGGTGTCGTTGTCTTGCGGGTGAAGTACCCAGGCGCTAATCGGGGCGGGTTGATAAGTCAGCGTGTAGAAGATTTCGGGGCTGATGATGACTTTCCAGACTGGCTGTTTGGGTTGTTTACGAAGTCGATAGCCGCGTTTGTGAAGTGCTGCTTTTATGGCAGCAATGTCTGTGGCGACTCGGAGTGCTTCCGTCGCTTTGGATTTTTTCATTGGTAATGATTTTTACTTAAAAACGATGTCTCATATATGGAGACATCTAAATTCTACATCATGTCTCCATAGACGAGACATTTACGGAGTCATCAGCCTCTGACACGATGTCCTTGGGACACGCTTCACGAAGAGGGGCATGGGAAAAGTAGGCAAAGCCCTTAAGCAGGTTTTAGAAACCTATGGAATTACGCAAAATAGGTTGGCAGTAGTAATGGAAACTAGACGCTCAAACGTTGGTCGCTGGTATCACGAACAGATAGACCCAACGGGCGACACCATTGCGGATATCGTTGCCGCTTTAAGGAAAATCGATCCAGATGCCTCTGAGGAGTTTATTAGGCTTTATCTGCGTGAGTCTAGCGATGATGAGGAGTAGGAATAGGGGAAGAAGTGCGATCGCTCAACTCTGGGTGCGAGGTTTATTTACGCCCACCTGCTTCTACCAATAATTCTGAAGTCTGTTGAGGCGTTACCAGAGTATTAGCGCAGAGGATACCAGAGGCGGCAACCGCAGGAACTCCAATCCCTGGCATGGTGCTGTCACCGACACGGTATAAACCAGCAATAGGGGTTTGGCAACTGGGAAACATACCTTTTCCTGCCGCGATCGCAGGGCCATAGGTTCCTTGATAGCGGCGCAGGTAGTGGGAGTGAGTTAAGGGTGTGCCGATCAGTTCTAAGACGACGCGTTGTCGGATATCGGGAATGATGCGTTCTAAGGCACGGAATAAGGGTTGCGATCGCGCTTTCTTCTTTTCCTCATACCCCTCATCCCGTTGCCATCCTTCGTAGGGTTCCAAGGTATAGGCATGAACGGTATGATGACCCTCTGGGGCGAGATTGGCATCCCACACCGAGGGAATGGAAATCATACAAGTATTTCCCGGTTCTGTAATATCCTTATCGCGATCGTGAACAACGACATGATGCCCTGTCAGCCCCTCTAATCCCTCTGCCCGGATACCTAGGTGTAAGTGCATGAAACTATTAACCGCAGGTGTCTCTAAAGCGGATTGGCGGTAAGACTGGGGTAAGTCTTCTTTTCGCAGTAGGGGCAAACGACCGTTTACCCCTACAAAAGTATCCCAAATCGTGGCATTGGAGATGACCACAGGGGCTTTGAGGATTTCCCCTTGGCGTAACCGTACCCCAACGACTTTACCTGCTTCTACCAGAATTTGCTCGACGTGAGCATTCAGTCGCAACTCGCCACCCCAGCGTGTTAAGCCGCGTACCAAAGCTTCTACAATTGCCCCACTGCCCCCAACGGGATACTCTACGCCTGCGCGGGTGCGTTCGCCTAACATAAATGCTACTTCCGGCGCGATCGTGCCGTGTGCCTTCAGTCCCGATAGGAGAAAGCACTCTAAATCAATCAACCGCCGCACCCAAGGGTCACAAACCTCTTTGTCCATAACATACCCGACGGAACCCTGGATGATACCGAGTTTGGGTAGCATTTTGAACAGCGAGGGCAAATAGCGTCCCAACAAGACAGGAAGGAGCTGCCAATCGGCTCTCAGGGCAAGGGTTGGGATATCCCGTAAGCAGTCATAGAGGGGCAACAAACGTTTTTCAAATCGTTCAAGTTCCCTAGCCCCCTGCGGTGTAATCTGAGCAACAGCCTCTCGATAGCGATCGCCATTGCTGTAAACTGGAAACGTTTCTTCCGGAAAATGGTAATATCCCAAGGGGTCGTAGGAAACGACTTGCAACGATTCTCCGAGAACGTCCAATACTTGCCGCAAAGGGTTGAGGCTGGGACGTTGGTCACTTAGGCCGCAGTAAAACGAAGGACCCGAATCAAACTCAAACCCCCGCCGTTTAAAACTATGAGCGGCACCTCCGGCGATCGCATGGCTCTCGCACACCAGCACTCGCTTACCGTACCGCGCCAATAGAGAGGCACATGTTAAGCCGCCAATCCCACTACCAATAACAATTACATCAAGGCTCAATGATGCTTCTCCGATTTCAATACCCTTTACAGAACTCTGACGTTGAAAGCCCTCTCTTGAGAGAGGTTCACCGCTAGTGAGCAACCCGTTATCGCTCAAAAAACAAAAATCCTCGTAATCCTGTATTCCTGGGAATTTGGTGATTTTGTTTTTTAGGAGGAGGAATGAATTCGAGTAAAGCTTACCCTTAAGGAAGGCTTTACCAACCGCTTGAGAACTTGAGTAGTTAATGTTCTCAATAATTACCATTTTAGCTGAGCAAGTGGCAAAACAAGGAGGGAATTTATCGGTACATATTTCAACAAATATTACTGATTCTTGACAACTATTTTGCTACAATTTTAGAGTTTATTTGTTCAGAGGTAAATCAAGTCAGGAAGGGCAGAATATCTTATGCACATCAGCTCTAGTTGAAATTGTAGATAAGGCTAAAGTACTAAATATAGGCTCAGGATTAAAAAATTGGCTGATTTGTGTATCTAATGTAGGAACTCGTAGGGTTATTAATCGAAAGTCTATCAAATCTCTGAACCCTTGATACAAGGAACCAAGTACCATCCAAAACAATGGCAAACCCTACGAATTTGGGTCAATAAATTAGCTAACATCTAGCAAGGTAGGAGTGTCAACGGCCTCGATAGGTGAGTGTCGTTTAACATCCGCTGATAATGGTCGTGTCTTTAGTACTGAGGAGAAGTCAACAGTATCCTCTTATTCAGGCTCAACGTTTCAATTGGGCTTAATTTTTCTTGTCGGGGTTGCATTCTTATTCGTTCAGTAGAAGAGAGCAAAAGCTAAAAAAGAGCAGAGTGATGAGTAGCAAAATATTAGAAGAAGCGCAAGCAAGACTGAGACAGTCTATTATGACCTATCAGGGACAGCCAGTCGGGACGGTAGCGGCAAAGGAAGAAGCTCTCGAAGAAGAACAACTCAACTATGGACATTGCTTTGTCCGCGATTTTGTTCCTTCAGGGCTTGCCTTTCTCATGCAAGGAGAACGAGAAATTGTCCGCAACTTTCTTGAATTTACCTTAGCGTTGCAGTCTGACAGAGCTGGGTTAAAGAAAGGTCAAGGGTTATTTGGTGAAGTGAGGCGAATCTGGGAGGGGAAAGAACTTCTCATTGATGGCATTCGCCTGGGAGATGGTTTGATGCCTGCTAGCTTTGAAGTGACATCAAATCAAGAAATTGAACCGGATTTTGGTCAGCGAGCGATTGGCAGAGTAACACCGGTTGATTCGGGTTTGTGGTGGATTATTCTGTTACGAGCTTATGAAAAAGCTTGTCAGATAGCCAACCGACCGGAAGAGAGCATTGCTCATCGAATCGAATTCCAACGGGGCATCCAATTAATTCTGGATATTTGCTTGAGTAAGCGATTCGACATGACCCCAACCATGTTAGTGCCAGAGGCGGCATTTATGATTGACCGTCGGATGGGAGTTTATGGGCATCCGTTGGAAATTCAATCATTATTTCATCATGCTTTACGCTGTGCTCGTTATGAATTGCTCGTTAATGAAAGCTATATTGAAAAGCGGGAAGTGGATAGCCGTTTGCACTTGCTGACTAAATACATTCGAGAACGGTATTGGCTAGACCCCAAACGAGTGAGGGCAATCTATCGCTACCAGACGGAAGAGTTTGGGGAAACGGCTTTAAATAAGTTCAATATCTACGAGAATTCGGTTCCTGAATGGGTACTACCTTGGGTGGACAGAAAAGGAGGTTATTTAGTTGGAAATCTGGGTGTTGGTTGGATAGATTTTCGATTTTTCTCCCAGGGTAACTTGCTCAGTATTATTTCTGGATTAGCTACACCTGACCAGTCACAAAGCATTATGCATTTAATTGACCTGCAATGGTCGAAACTGATGGGACATATGCCGATGAAACTGTGTTATCCAGCCCTAGAGGAACGAGATTGGGAGAGTATAACGGGATGCGACCCCAAAAATGTCCCCTGGTCGTACCACAATGGTGGAAGTTGGCCTGTTTTACTTTGGTCTTTGACGGCCGCGGCTCTAAAAACGAAGCAAATAGAGATAGCTGAACGTGCTATTCAATTGGCTGAACATTACTTACTAGATGATGAGTGGCCTGAATATTACGATGGGAAGAATGGCAATGTTATTGGCAGAGAAGCAAGACTTTATCAAACCTGGACAATTGCTGGATATTTAGTGGCAAAATACTTGATTCAAGACCGCGATCATTTAAAGTTAATTACGTTTGATGATGAACCTGGAGTGAGTGAAGAATTAGCTCATAAGTAAGTCGAAACTTACTCATTTTCTGCTTGAATACTCCATCTTCGTAGGGGCAAGGCACCTTGCCCCTACATGTAGCGGATCTCCTTTTAAAGGAGTTGAAATGAGAAGAGGTGATCGCGTTTGAGATGCGAGTCAAATGTACAATCACCTCAGCTTTCTATGGGGCAAACAATCCCCACTCGATGAACTAAACATTGCCATTACCGTTATCACCAACAATGGAACGAATGCCCTCAATCGTTGCTGGAATACTGCGAGGGTCCATAAACATCACCTTGCTGCTGTCGCTACTACCAATCTTCATCCCCATCTCTAAATAATTCTGAGCCAATAAGAACTGGAGTGCTTCATGAGCACCAGAGTCACCCTTCATCGCCTTGGTAACAATTTGTAGCGCCTCAGCTGTCGCTTGTGCTCGCAGGACTTGCTGCTGGCGTTCTGCCTGGGCTTTAAGCACGATCGCCTTTTGTTGACCCTCTGCTTCCAAAATCGCTGCCTTTTGACGCGCTTGGGCATCGAGTTCTAGGGCTTCCGCTTTCCCTCTAGCCGAGTTAACCGCAGATTCCCGTTCCCCCTCAGAAGTCAAAATCGCCGCCCGCTTGCGCCGTTCTGCCGACATTTGCAACTCCATCGAATCTTGCACGGCTTTGGATGGGATAATATCACGCAGTTCAACTCGCGTCACTTTCACACCCCAAGGGTCTGTTGCTTCATCCAATTCCCGCAGCAGGGTTTCATTGATTTCCGACCTAGCGGTAAAGGTTTGATCGAGTTCTAGCTGACCCATTTCTGCACGAATCTGGGTTAGCACCATGTTCTGCATTGCTAGTTTGAGATTTTCCACCTTGTAGTAGGCTTTCGCCATATCCATAATTCGCCAGTAGACTACCGCATCAGCCGTGATGGCAACGTTGTCGCGGGTAATGCACTGCTGAGGAGGGACATCTAACACTTTTTCTCGAATCGTTTCCTGAAAAACCACCCGATCGAGGACAGGAACGAGAAAGTTAATACCGGGTTCTAATTTCTTGCCGCTATATTTCCCCAATCGTTCCACTAAGGCTTCGTTACCTTGATTGACAATCTTAACGGAGCTGGCAAGACCTGAAGCACCCAGAACCAATGCAATCATCCAACCCAAAAATTCCATCTTAAGCCTCCTATGAGTTTTGCGTAATATTCCACAGCTTGCGCTGAATAAGAGTTTTGAAATCGACGTTTGAGCTAAATGCTAAAACTCCGGATGCGGAGTGTAATTTTTTAGACAGAGCTAGCGATCGCCTGATTGCAGTGTGTTCGTATGAACTTCGGCTTGGGCAATCGCCGCTCAAATCACTAAGCTTAGGAATGCAACAGGTTTCGTGGCACAACAATTAGGGTGTTGCCTTCCCGGCGGACGACGTAAACTTTTTGGTTAGGCGCGATCACTTCTAGTTCATCTTCACAACGTGCCCTCCAGGAATTGCCTTCGTAAAGTACTCGCCCGGTTTGTCCTGCTGAAATTTCTGTCATGGTTTGCGCTTCCTTTGCATCCAAAGTTTTAGACGCCTTCGGATGCGGTAGGAAGCGACGGGATAGCCAAACCAGCGCTGTCGAAAACAAGAGCCACACTACCACTTGCAACGGGAACGCCGTCGGCAACATCCATGCCACCATCGCCACCACAAAGGCACTAAGCCCCATGAGGAAAGCGACCAAGGCTGTTGGCACAAACAGCTCTACTGAACAAAGAATCGATCCTGCCAGTAGCCAGAGCATCGAAGGACTTAGCAATGGCATATCCACCATCCGGTATCGCAAGCGTTTATATCAGTAGATCCAAGAGTTGATCTATTAATTCCAGTTTCTGTGGGCATGACTATCTGTGCCCATTGACAAGTTTGCCATGTTTCGATAACGTTTCTGGACACAAAAACCAGGTTTGTATTGATTCTTTTTACAGCGATTAAGCTACATCGGGGAAAATAAACAATTCGCCGACCTAACTCCCATTTATCCTAGTGAGCTCCTCGTTGACCCAACGAGGCGTGAGGTTGTCAGGATGAGGGCATCGAGAGAAGATAAGGAGTTGGGACTCGCTGTCTCGGCTGGCTCCCAGTGAAGTGAATATCCTGAACCGACTAGCCAACGCTTGCCTCCCCCTGAACACTTCTTTTGCCAATCAACTTAATGCTTGTTTTTAAGCCGTATTAAATTTATGAGCAGTTCCAAGCCGCTGATGAATCGCTATCTCTGGGCAGTTGGTTCAACTGCCATGCAGATTCCTGCTGGAGAATTCGTTAAAGACCGCTATGAGGTAGTTGCTCCACAAATTTGGCGAGATACGCAGCCGGAACTGCTACCAGAGATGCCTGCTCAACTGAGTGGCGATATCCTTACGTACCTGCGCTTGTATCCCAAACGCCTCCACGTTCCTGAGGTGTATGGCGTATGCGAGTTGGGCAATTCGGTTGTTACGTTGCTAGAAAATGTCCCGATTAATCCTAGCGGAGAACTGTATCCCTCCATCAAGTCGATGTGGACGCAGGTGCCAGCCGTCCGTCAGGTTTATTGGCTCTGGCAGATTCTAGAACTGTGGACGCCATTACAGGAAATGGGTGTAGCTTCCAGTCTTTTGGTTCCCGATAATTTGCGGGTTGAGGGGTGGCGGCTGCGGCTGCGGGAATTCTATGTTGATAGCATAGCCTCTGCTGTTGATGAGCCTGAGCGAGAAGCCTTGGTGGCATCATCTATAGGGGGTGGGACAAGTTCCTCAGACGGATTAGAAAGCGAAAAATCCTCTGGCGTCAGTTCCACCCTGCTCAGGCGCGCCAAGAAAGCCAGTCTCCAACAACTCGGAGAGTTGTGGGCCTCGTTATGTTCTAAGGCCGCGATGTCCGTGGCGTCTCGCTTACAAGCGCTTGCCCAACAGTTGCAAGGCGAGGAGCCTTCGTTAAAAGCGATCGCTACTACTCTCAATAAGCTATTGCTAGAACAAGCCGCTAGACAACCTCTGCGCCTTAAAATTGCGGGTGCTACAGATATAGGTTCTGTGCAAAAGCACAACGAAGATAGCTGCTATCCCACAATGGCCGACTTACCGGCAGACCTCAGCCTACCCCGTGATTCCTTAATTCCTCATCTATCTATCGTTTGTGATGGCATTGGTGGACATGAGGGCGGGGAAGTAGCCAGCCAATTGGCGGTGCAGTCTATTAAACTCCAAGTACGGGCACTCCTGTCTGAGTTAGCTGAAGACCCGGAACTGATGACCCCGGAACTGATGAGTCAGCAGCTAGCTGCCATTATCCGGGTCGCGAATAACTTGATTGCCTCTCGTAATGATGAACAAGAACGAGAGTCCCGGCGTCGCATGGCAACCACACTAACCCTGGCACTGCAACTGCCCCAGATTATGAAGATGGCGGATGGTCAGGGCAATGCTCACGAACTCTACATTGCTAGTGTGGGAGATAGCCGTGCCTACTGGCTGACTCCTCGCTACTGCCAACGGCTAACAGTGGATGATGATGTGGCAACACGGGAAGTCCGGTTGGGTCGCAGTCTCTACCGCAAGGCGTTGCAGCGCCCTGATGCTGGGGCACTCACTCAAGCGGTGGGAACTAAGGATGCTGAGTTATTACGTCCAACAGTACAACGGTTCATTTTAGAGGAAGATGGATTACTACTTTTATGTTCTGATGGTTTAAGTGACAACAACTTACTTGAACAATTTTGTGTTGACTACCCACGAGATGTTTTTAGTGGCAAGCTTTCTCTCGAAGCGGCTGTGCAGTCGTTAATTGACCTCGCCAATCAAAAGAATGGTCAAGATAACATTTCGGTTGTTCTCAGCTACTGTGCTGTTTCTCCCCAATATCCGGTGGTTCTGAATCTTGGAGAACTCCCCGTCGGTACCAAGGACTACACCTTTACTCTGGACACAGACTTTTCTGGATTACGTCAGGATTATGAGTCGGATGAACCGGAAATAACACACGAAAGCGAACCTGTTGTCCAAACCTCAAAAGGCGAATGGTTTAAAGTCATTCTTGGCATGGTGGGGGTCTTACTGGTACTATTTTCAGCGGGTGCGGCTTTATTGACGGCTCAGTGGCTGATTAATCCCGATGGGTTCCAGAAGGTGCGCGAACGCATGTTGCAAACCGATCGTATTAAGATTTCTCCATCTTCCTCCGTTCCGACACAACCCCCCGAACAGGGAGAAAGGTAGAAGAACACTAGGAAGGTTATGGTGTTTAACGGAGAATGGCGCTCAAACTCCGGTCACTCCGTCACCTTCTTACTTCAATCCCTGTCAGGATTAGTTGAGTCGAGCCTTTGGAAGGAACACTGCTGTGCAAGAATAGAAAGGTTGTCTGGGCAAGTTCCGGCTTAATTCAGGCTATTTGAGAGAACACGAGCTTCATCTATGAAAGTTGGCGATCGCGTCCGTATTAACAAATCTGTCATTGTTTACCACCATCCTTCTCACAAAAACGAGCCTTTTGATCTCAAAGGGCTAGAAGGGGACGTACTCGGAATTGTTGTTGAGTGGCAAGGCAGACCTGTGAGCGCTAACCTGCCTGTGTTAGTTCAATTCGATAAAAAATTCCGCGCTCACTTTCGGGAGGACGAGGTAGAAATCATTTAGCAACTCCCTGAGCGTCTCCTCCTCACTGAGGAGGTTAGATGCCTCCTCTTTCTACAGTTTTTTTGACAAATGAGTCAATTAATGGTAATAGACTAAAGAAAAATCACAAATAGTCTAATCCTACTGTTGTGGCTGCAACTTCGGCTGTAGGGAGCGTTAACGCCCATTCTCCACGTTCTTGGACGGTGAGGCGTTGTGGCTGGGATATTTTGAGGACTTTTACCATTAAGACTTGCGGCGACAAAACCAACCAAACAGGTTGATGTCTCCTTGCATTTTTTGCAACTCCTGCTTGTGGCTTTCAGCAGTGGCGCGATACCACTCACAGTAGCGTTCATGCTCCTGTCGATATAGCGCTTCCCGGTGAAACTCATGAGCGAGTTGGTAAGTGGCAAAGATATCAGCCGGTGGCGGAGGCGCTGGGACAATGAATTGGAATTTTTCTGGCATTCCTGAATAAGAGTAAATGAAGGTAGGTGGAACGGTAGGCAATTTCCCGTTGGTTTCCAGCACCTTCTTCCATAGTATTTAATTTTTAATTTTCAGCTTTTTCAATCACAGCCAGCCTCGGAGGCGATAAACGGCCATTCCGATGTATTCCTTAAGCGCACGAGTCGTTCTGTCGAGGCGCTCTGTATCCGGCATCAGGCTCAGCATAATGGCTTGAGGGCTGCTGTTCGGCTCCTCAATCTCTTGTTGACTGACCAAGAAGTCGGTGGGAGCGGGGATGGCGTCAATCCCCTGGCGTTGGAAAATCCGGAGCGATCGCGGCATATGCATCGCCGATGTGACCAATAAAATGCGGCGGATACCTCGCTCCTGCATAATTTTCTTCACATTGACAGCATTTTGGTGGGTATTGAGGGATGTGGGGTCTTGCAGGATAGCAGAGGACGGAACACCCACAGTTTTTAGGATTTGGGCCATATCTGCCGACTCAGATGGCCCACCCCCCCGCCAATCAATACGACCCCCGGATGAAATCACAACAGGAGCCTTACCTTCACGGTAGAGTTGGGCACCGTAGAGGACGCGATCGCCTTGTTCACTCAAATCGACTCCGGGTCGTGGGGGAAAAGCCGATTTTGTTGCACCGCCTAAAATCACAATTGCGTCAGCCGTCGGTAATGTTTTAGGTGGGATCTGCTGCCACTCTAAGGATTTCACCAAGCCATTGGCGACCCAATTATTGCTAGCTAACAATAACACCATCAAAGCCAAAGAAATGGGAAACGGCACCCAGCGAGAGCGTCGCCACCACATTACCAATGCCACAACCATGAGTATGCAAGCGAGTCCCAAGGGGTACAAGAACAACGGCAGCAGCTTGGAGAGGAATAAAAACATGCTTATTAGGTCTAAGGGTGAGAACCACGAAGACGGAGTCCGGTAATATTTTTTCCTTTGTCATTAAAGGCGGCAGATGCGGATTCAGGCGAGACTTGTGGGGGAGGATTTCACCGTCTCAAGAAGCCGCCAAAAGTTACCAGGGGCTTTTGGGTGCGCCGTCTAGAGCGATTATCTCTCCGCTGTTTGGCTAAACGTAGCCCACTGACTCTGGGCTGTTCGTCTAGATCTAAATCCTCTTCCTCCTGCGATTCCACCACTCTGGGACCTTCCGAGCTTTTCCACCAACCCATCGCCCACCCTCCAGCGAGGCCTCCAGCAAAGCCGAGTAAGATACTTAAGGGAACTGGGTATCCCAGAAAGAAAAAGCAGAACAGAAAAAACAACCAAAGTCTTAAACCCGTTCCAGTGGAAAATCCTGTGAACAGACTGGGCTTTGATTTGTTATTACCTTTGTTGTCACTCATCACGAGTCAGCCAGTGAAGGGGATTGATTACCAAGTCTTACACTTTCAAACCGAAAGTTTCGCGGCATCAAAACAATTTTATAAGAACGAGGCGGGAAAACCCTAGCGACTGTGGTATTACAGTTAACGCGAGTCGATCCCTAAGGCTCGAATCTCACACCCGCGTCTGGACAGCTTTGACCTAGCAAGGTTTACGCTAAAAGATAAATTTTGTACAAGTAGACCCATGGTTTCTCTTGCCCGTAAGAACCTGCTCGAAGACATTCCTCGCTTCCTGGTGGCTCAAGCCGGAATCATGTTTGCCGTCAGCCTAGTGACCCTGCAAACGGGTATTTTCAACGGATTTACGCGCTCTACCGGGCAGTTAATTCATAATGCTGACGCTGATATTTGGGTGGCCTCAGAGAGTCAAGTTCAGATTGAACTAACCTTGCCACTGCCCCTTTCCCATGTCCTTCAGGCTCGAGAGGTGGCTGGTGTGGAGCTAGCGGAGGCTCTTATTTTTAGTGGTGCGATGTGGCGTCGATCCGAGAGCGAAATTGGACTTGTCAAAGTCGTTGGATTTGACCCCAATGGGCAATTGTTTACACCCATGAACCTGAAAAAAGGAAGTGTCAGTGCCCTGACAGAGCCTTACACCGCAATTATCGATCAGACAACCCTCAACTCTCTGGAAGTCAAAGGAGTGGGTGAAGTCGCAAATGTCAACTCCATACCCACACGAGTTGTTGGCTTAACCCAAGGCAACCGCGCAATTGTCTCGAATCCTTTTCTCTTCACCTCTTTAAAGAGTGCCAACGTTTATATCACGTCGGGGCAAAAATCTGATTTATCCTGTCAATTACCATCCGGTTCACAGGAATTAGTTTGTACCAACACCTCTATACGTTCCCCTGAAGATGGGGCACCGATTCAGCCTCCTCCTGTACCCGATAAATTAGTCGCCTCTGATTTGATTACTTATGTCTTGATTAAAGCCAAGCCGGGTGAAGATTTACAGGCACTCAAGAAAAAACTAGAAGCAGCTTTACCGAACACCCGCGCCTACACTCGTAAGGAGTTTATCCTAAAAAATCAAGACTACTGGCAGCAGCGAACCGGAGTTGGATTTATTTTAGGTCTGGGTGCCGTTGTGGGTATTATTGTTGGCGTAATTATTGTCGGTCAAATTCTTTATTCTTCCGTTTCTGACCATCTCAAAGAATTTGGCACGCTTAAGGCAATGGGGGCTTCGGATTGGACAGTCTATGGTGTGATTATTGAACAGGCAATTTGGATGGCCGTTACCGGTTATATTCCCAGTGTGGCACTATGCTATGGCGTAGCCACTTGGGCTTATTTTACCCAGGGCATCCTAATTTTAATCACACCCGTCTCTGCGATCGCAGTTTTTGGGATAACCATAGTCATGTGTGTTGGCTCAGCCATCTTTGCGATTCAAAAAGTCACCCGCCTCGATCCGGCAATGGTATTTAAGGCATAATCCCAATTCCCATCTAATGAACTACCCCGCCCTACGTTGTTGAGGGCGGGGTTTCTGCGACCTCGCCCGTAGGATGGTGTTTTGAACGCTTCAGCGACCCCAGTTGCTTCATCCCTCCACAAGATTTCC